>NZ_JBCOMJ010000008.1:93860-96798 GCF_040924225.1 Ruminococcus sp. RTP21484sp1_RTP21277st1_D2_RTP21277_210401
GGAACTTTTAATGCTGGTGAATCTGCATCCGTTAATGTTTGGGCGACGATGCCGAAAGTAGAGACTGGCTTTGTTAAAGTTAAAAATACAGCAGAAATCGATGAAAATCATAAATCAGATTCTGAGGTTGTAGTAGAACCAAGTCAAGGGGACATTACGGAAACAAAAGTAGTATATGATAAAGATGGAAATCCTTTGCCTAATCCAGGAATTGTTTCAAGAGGGGATGTTCTTACTTATAAAATTACCATTACCAATACTGGAGAGAGTAATATCACAGAAGTATATGGAAAAGACACTCTGGTAAATAAGGATAATAGCAGTGATACAACGCATCAAGTAGATGATGCAAATAATAATTATCAATTAATTTTAACAGTGGAAGAAGCCGAAGGTGTAAAAGGAATTAATAAAGGCGATGAATTGGTTATAAATAAGTGGGATGTAAAAGATTTTAGTTTCCTGATTACATCTAATAAAAATTCGCAAAAGAATGCGGATGTGATTAAAAAAATAGATGGCTTCTGCATTGAACCGAAGGGAAAACTGGTTTTGTCTTACAAATTGAAACTGAAAGATAATTTTAAAGATTCGTATAATCAGGTTTCAATTAATGGACGTGAGCCTGTGACTTCTGTGGAATATGGGAGCGCAGATGGAAAACTGGATGTGTTTAAATATGCAGGCGGAAGTCTGGGCGAGGGAAATTCTTTTGAACCAGATAATTTGAATAAGTCTATTTCTTTAAATCCAGATGATTATAGCAGTGTAGAGGATTTGCAGAATAAACTTATAATACCTTATGCTGTAGTTGTAAAAAATCTTTCAGAAAAAAGTGGAAGCCAAGTTTCGGATGATTTTGTAGTTACAGATACTTTGCCAGAAGGACTGGAATGGACGAAATATGATGAGACAAAAGATGTTCTTGTGAAAGTTGGAACAGATAAAAACAAATACACCTGGGAATCAGAAAACAGCTGGGGAAAAGTTTCGGTAAGTGTTTCTGGAAATACTATAACAACTAAGTTTTCGAAAGCAGTTCAGGGAAATAACGATGAAAAAATTAGTTTAATAATCTTTTATAAGGCGAGACTGACAAGAGAAAAAGCCGAAGAAATATATAAGAAACTGAAGGATTCTAAAGATTCCCTTGTCCTTGAAACTTTCAAAAATACAGCTACTTTAAAGGCAACGAAACCATTTATTAATTCAGAAGGAAAAGTAGGAACAGAAACAAGTGACAGTGATAACTTCACAATAGAAGAAGATACTACACATATTTCTTTCGAAAAGGCTGCTGAAGGATGTTATGCAGGAGGAGAAGATTATAATGGTCAGTTGACCACTATTGGTGGAACTGCTGGAAGTAAGATTGTATGGAAACTTGTAATTAATAATGATACGTATGGAAACGGAGGTGCGGCACTCACTAATTATTCTATTCTGGATACGTTACCTAGCGGATATCAGTATCAGAAATCTAAAAATGGTGAATATAAAAATACTATGATAGTCTATAGTAAAAGTGATGGAACATTACGTCGTGAAATTCCATTTGTTGAACCAACTATAGACACTGAAGTGGGAACAATTGCTTGGAATTTTGACACGGCAAAGAATAGCGAGTTTAAGCTGGAGCCTGGCGAATATCTTGAAATTAAATATGCCACCAGTATAAGATCCACCGATGATTCTAAGGATGGTATCTATACAAACCATGCTAAATTGACTGTTCATGGATATACAGAGCCAGGAACTGTTCCAGGTGAGGATGATTTTGATAAGGAATATGAGGATTCCGCATCTTATACACTTTCCAGTGTAGCAACATCTTCTGTAAAGACTATTGCATATAATAGACATGCAAATCATAAGAAGGATCCGAAGGATGATACCGGAAGTGGTGACCGTCCAATGCCAGAAAACTATGTGGAAGGCATGCAGGGAGAAGATGTAACATATACCTTGAATGTAAAGAATGAAGCAACTACTACAACAATTGCAAATATGGTTGTAATCGATCGCCTTCCATATGTAGGAGATATTGGTGTAATTGCTGGTTATGGAAGAGGAAGTGCTTTTGAAGTATCTTACAATGGAGGTCTTGTAGTAAGTGCAGATGGCTCAACTATTAAGGGTGTTACGGTACAATTCTCAAGTGATGCGTCAACAACAATTGGAGATGGTGCTGGAGAATGGTCTACTGAAAAGGATAACGATACAGTAGAATGGCATAATGAATATCAGGCTGGAGATCGACTGATTCGCTTCCAGTTCCCAGCAGATTTCAAACTTCCAGCAGGAAAGACTGTTACAATCCAGTTTAATGGTAAAGTTCCGGAATATGTAGAAAATACTGGGGAAAGTAATATTGCATGGAATAGTTTTGCTTATAGTTATACAGATGAAGGAAAAACCTCTGGTATTTTGATCGCAGAGCCAGCAAAGGTTGGTGTATGGGTTAAAACACCAGAATCTGGAAAAATTACAGTTAATAAAACCTTTAAATCTGAGAATACAGAAAGAACATTTTATTTCGCAGTATTTACAAGGAATGAGAATAATAAGTTTGTTCGTTATTCACCAGTCAAGAGTTTGACTTTGACAGGTACTACAACTGGAACAACTGAATCAGTCGTATTTAACAATCTTCCGCTTGGTGAAGAAAATGAAACTATATATTATGTATTCGAAACCGATGCACAGGGTAATATTCTTACATTAGATAAGGATGGCAAGGCGAATGTTAATGGTATCAACTATACTGTAACTTATCAGAAAACGGATGTTGTTTTGTCAGAAGGTAAGAAAGAACAGGCAGTTTCTATTACTAATGAGGAAGAAAAAAGAACAATAGAAATCAGCGGAACCAAGACCTGGGATGACAACAGCAACCAGGACGGTCTGAGACCTGAGAAAGTGGAACTGAAGCTTTACC
>NZ_JBCOMJ010000008.1:96895-139590 GCF_040924225.1 Ruminococcus sp. RTP21484sp1_RTP21277st1_D2_RTP21277_210401
TGGAACCGTGAAGATCAGCGGAACCAAGACCTGGGATGACAACAGCAACCAGGACGGTCTGAGACCTGAGAAAGTGGAGCTGAAGCTCTACAGGACTGTCGGAAACGGAAAAGAAGAGCCGGTAGAGAAAGAGGCAACCTGGACAAATACAGCCGGTGATATCTGGAGCTACAGCTTCGGAAACCTTCCGGAGTATGAGAACCAGCAGAAGATCACGTACCGTGTGGCAGAAACCCCGGTAAAAGATTATGAGACTTCCTACGATGCAAGTAACAAGAACAACATCACAAATACCCATAAACCGGGAACTGTAGATATCGAAGGAACCAAGACCTGGAATGACAATGGCAATGCAGACATCAGACCAGAAACTATTACCATTAACCTTTATGCAAATGGCAAATTGGTTGCTTCCAAGACCGTATCAAAGGCAGACGATTGGAAATGGAAATTTGCAGATCAGCCGAAATACGAAAAAGGAAAGGAAATTGAATACACCATAACAGAGGATAAAGTAGACGGATATATCACTACAAAAGGAATTGGCGATTATGATGTAATCAATACACCGACCACAGTAATTGTTGATAAAGTCGATGACAAAGGCAACCCAGTTAAAGATGCGCAACTTCAGATTACTGTAAAAGATAGTAATGGAAATGCAGTAGCAAGCTGGAAGACAGATGAAACCAGTTATGATATTATTGGGAAGCTGATTGCAGGAAACACTTATATACTGGAGGAAATCAACGTTCCGACAGGTTATGTTGCAGCAGATCCAATTACCTTTAAAGTAGAAGCTGATGGAACTATTACAGTGGACAACAAAACAATAGTTGGCAATAAACTGACTCTGGTAGATGCCAAACTACATTTCAATGTCAACAAAGTAGAACTTGGAAATGGTAAAGAAGTAGAAGGTGCTCATCTTGTAGTAATTGATAAGGAAACAGGTAAGACTGTAGATGAGTGGGTTTCTGAAAAAGGTAAAACTCACGACTTTGGTCCTAAACTTGAAGCTGGAAAGAGCTATATTCTTAGAGAAACAGTAGCTCCTGCTGGTTATAAGTATGCAACAGATATTGAGTTTACTGTTAAAAAAGATGGAACTATTGAAACCAATGCAAAAACTACAACAGATACAGATGGTAACAAGGTATACCTGGTAGAAGATGACACCACCAAGGTAACCATCACCAAAGTAGACGCCCTTGGCAATCAGCTTTCAGGCGTAGTACTCGAAATCCAGGACAAGGACGGCGTGGTAATCGATAGTTGGACAACTTCAACTAAGGACAACCCACGCGTAATCACTGGCAAACTGATCCTCGGCGAAACCTACAAGTTAGTCGAGAAATCCGCTCCAGCTGGTTATACCCTGGCAGATCCTGTTGAGTTTACGGTAAGTGAGAATGACATCGACAACAAAGTTGAGATGAAGAACACCTACTCCGCATCCGGAAGTCTGAACCTGACAGCTAAGAAGACTCTGACAACCACAGAGACACCACTTACAGAAGGTCAGTTTACATTCGAACTTCGCGACAAAGATGGCACTGTTCTTCAGACCAAGACCAACGATGCTGACGGAAACGTAACCTTTGACGAAATCAAGTACAGCCTTGTAAAAGACAACACAGATAAGAAAGTAGATGATACCGGCGAATACCAGTACACCGTAAATGAGGTGAAAGGTGACGCAGCAGGTTACACCTACGACGACACCATCTACACCATCAACGCAACCGTAACAGATGCAGGCAACGGTACCTTAACCGTAACCCCAGTCATCCATTCCTCCAAGGCAACCTCTGAGGATGCCACTGTAACAGGTATGGAATTTACCAACACCTACACCACATCTGGTCAGATCGCTCTTGGTGCAACCAAGACTCTGGAAGGCCAGACACTGGAAGCAGAGCAGTTCAGCTTCCAGGCAACAGAAATGGATGCAGATGGAAAGGCAGTAGAAAATGGTTACAACGAAACTGTGAAGAATGCTGACGGCGGCACCATCACATTCCCAATCATCACATACAAGGAATCCGGAACCCATTATTACCAGATCACAGAAGTAAAAGATGAGAAACCGGCATACCAGTATGATGAAAGAAAATACGTTGTAAAAGTAGACGTAACAGACGACAATGCAGGCAAGTTAACAGCGAAAGTTACTTCTGTCACAAAGAACGGCGAACCTGTAAAGAGTGAAGACCTCACTGGAGCAGTTACCTTCACGAATACCTACAGCGCTTCCGCTGACCTTGAACTGAAAGCCCAGAAGTCCATGAAGGTAGAAGCTGAGCAGCTTGGAACCTTCGAATTCGAACTGAAAGATGCAGATGGCAAGGTAATTGAGACAGTTAAGAACGACGAGAAAGGTGCGATCAGCTTCAGCAAGCTTTCCTATACAGAGAAAGATGCTGGCAAGACCTTTACCTACACCGTAAACGAAAAGCTCCCATCAGAGGCAGACACCTACGTATACGACAAAACTGTTTATACAGTAACTGTAAATGTAGAAGACAACCGTGACGGAACTCTGAAGCTTACCACCAAGGTAAATGGAGAAGATTACACTGAGACAGCCATGAAATTTGTCAACGATACTACCAAGGTTACCATTTCCAAGGTAGACGACACCACCCTGAAAGCTCTTGCAGGAGCAAAACTTCAGGTAGTAGATGACCAGGATAAGGTTGTGGAAGAGTGGACCTCAGATGGTACACCACATGTGATCACAGCGAAACTTGTTCTTGGCAAGACCTACAAACTGGTTGAGGCAGAAGCACCATCAGGATATGAGATCGCAGAGCCGATCACCTTCACTGTTGATGCAGATGACACCAAAAATGCAGTTGAGATGAAGGATGCCATGACAAAGAGCAAGACCGCTGCTATTGAGATCACCAAGGAACTGAAGCTGAACGATGCACTTGCAGGCGCTAAGGATATGACCTTCTACGCAGCACTTTTCGCAGATGCAGAATGCACAATTCCTGCTTCTGATGTAAAAGCACTTGAGTTTAAGAATGCATCTTCTTCCACAGTTACCTTTACCAATCTGGATCTTGGAAGAACCTACTATGTAAGTGAGACAGATGTAACCGGAAAAGCAATTGATTCAGGCATGACGCCGGATGAAAAGGTTTATGTACCGGTTTATCCACAGGGACAGGCAATCACCGTAACTGAGGATGGCGCAAAGAGCAGCATCACATTCGAGAACCAGTTCAGCGAATGGCCGGATGGATTCTACAAGATCGCGACTCTGAATGTAACCAAGAAGCTTCTTGGTGCAGATGGAAATGCCCTGGAAAGTGATGAGATTTTCTATGCAGGTATCTTTGATGACAAAGAGTGCACAACTCTTTCCACAAGAACAGAGAAGAACATCCTGACACTTGATCTTGCAGGCGGCTCCACAGTATCTGAGAGTACACAGGCAGTTGTAATACCGGATGAAGCCTTTACGCTCTATGTTGCAGAGACAGATGCAGAAGGAAATCTGGTAGATGGTACAGACGGATTCAGATACGCAGTAACTGTTGAAAATGGAAATGTACTGTTTGATGAAAATAATCTCAATGCAGAGGTAACCATCATTAACCAGAAACAACCGGAAGCAACACCTACTGTAACTCCTGAGGAGACCATAACTCCTACACCAACCCCAGGCACCTCCACAGGTGTTAAGACAGGTGATGACACACCAATCGGCTTCTATATGGCATTGTTCTTTGTTGCAGCTCTCGCAATCGAAGAAACAACCAGAAGACGCCGCAAAAAAGAACAGGATTAACAAATCACAATTAAATAATCAGAACCGCCCCTGCAGGAAGAATCCTACCAGATTCGCCCGCAGGGGCGGTTCTTTTTAAAAGAATTTTGTTGTAGTAAGATACTTTTTTGTGTGTTATACTAATGCAAGAAGTTGAAGATGCTCCGGAATTATCAGCTGCATTGTATAAAGCTTTTAAGTGCAGTGTAATTCAGCATAATCGAAGAAATGAATTAAATACATCCCAATACCGGTTGTTTAAACAAACTGATTGGGCACTATTTGGAGGAAAAAATGAAAAAAGAGAACATTCCTGCATACGAGGTTTTGAAACAGGAGAATCTGACCGATATCCATTCCGCCGGATATCTGGTTCGCCATAAGAAAACAGGAGCCAGACTGGTTCTGATCGAGAATGATGATGAGAATAAGGTATTTTCCATTGCCTTTCGTACTACGCCGAAGAACAGCACCGGTGTTCCCCACATTCTGGAACACAGCGTTCTGTGCGGCTCCCGCGAGTTTCCGCTGAAGGATCCATTTGTAGAGCTGGTAAAGGGCTCTCTGAATACCTTCCTGAATGCCATGACCTACCCGGACAAGACCTGTTATCCGGTGGCAAGCTGCAATGACCAGGATTTCCAGAACCTGATGCATGTGTATCTGGACGCTGTTTTTTACCCGAATATTTATAAGAAAGAGGAGATTTTCCGCCAGGAAGGATGGAATTACCATCTGGAGAAGAAGGAAGGCCCGCTCACATACAATGGTGTTGTATACAATGAGATGAAGGGCGCATTTTCTTCCCCGGACGAGGTGCTGGAAAGAGAAATTATGAACCATCTTTTCCCGGACAATACCTACGGCGTGGAATCCGGCGGCAATCCGGAGAATATTCCGGAGCTTTCCTATGAAGAGTTTCTGGATTTCCACCGCACCTACTATCATCCGTCCAACAGCTATATTTACCTTTACGGAAATATGGACATGGAAGAGAAGTTGCGATTTATTGATGAGAAATATCTGTCCGCATTTGAGGCTTTGGACGTTGATTCCAGTATTAAGGAGCAGGCAGCTTTTTCCCAGGTGAAAGACCTGCAGATCGAGTATCCCATTGCGGAGAACGAGGAAGAAGAGGATAACACCTATCTCTCCTATAACATGGTTGTAGGAAATGCCATGGACAGTACCCTGGGTGTGGCATTTGATGTGTTGGATTATGCACTTTTAAGTGCGCCGGGAGCACCGCTGAAGCAGGCTCTTCTGGACGCCGGAATCGGTAAGGATATTTATGGCGATTACAGCGACGGTGTTTTGCAGCCGTATTTCTCCGTGATTGCAAAAGGTGCCAGAGCTGCCCGGAAGGAGGAATTTGTTTCCATTATCCGAAATTGCCTTCAGGACATTGTGAAAAATGGAATTGATAAGAAGGCGGTTCTTTCCGGAATCAATTACATGGAGTTCCGTTACCGCGAAGCAGATTTTGGACAGTTTCCAAAAGGTCTGATGTATGGACTGGATATTATGGGAAGCTGGCTTTATGATGATGAGAATGCTTTTTCCCAGGTAAAGCTTCTGGAGATTTATGATCAGCTGAAAATTGCAGTAAATGAAGGCTATTTCGAGAATCTGATCCAGAAATGGCTTCTGGACAATACACATGGTGCGATCCTGACTCTTGTGCCGAAGCGCGGTCTTGCAGCCCAGCGTGAGAAAGAGCTGGCAGACAGGCTGGAAGCATACAGAAGCAGCCTTTCCGATGAACAGCTGGAAGAAATGGTAAGAAAGACAAAAGCCCTTGAGGCTTACCAGGAGTCTGAGGAGAGACCGGAGGACCTGGAATGCATTCCTATGCTGAAGCGTTCCGATATCCGCAAAGAAGTGAATGGTTTTTCCAATGAAGAGCTTCAGGTGGAGGACAGTCTGTTCCTGTATCAGGATGTATGCACCAATGGAATCGGTTATGTAAATATTATGTTCGAGATTAAGGATATGGCTGTTGAGAAGGTCCATTATCTTGGACTTTTGAAGTCTGTTCTCGGATATGTGGATACAAAGAATTACACTTACGGTCAGCTGTTTAATGAGACCAATGCCAGAACCGGCGGTATCCAGTGCGGCATAGATGTTTTTGACAAGGCGAACGACCCGGAAGCATTCCGTACCATGTTTACCATCCGTGGCAAAGCACTGTATTCCCAGATGGATTTCCTGTTCCAGATGATGGAAGAAATCCTGAATACTTCTAAGCTTTCAGATACCAGACGTCTTGGTGAGATTATCGGGGAGATCAGGTCCAGAGGACAGGCTTCCCTGATTGGCGCAGGCCATCAGACAGCAGTACTCCGCAGCGCTGCCTACGGTTCTCCAATGGCAGAATATCAGGATGAGATGGCAGGCGTTGGCTATTACAAATTTATCGAAGACCTTGAGAAGAATTTTCAGGAGAAAAAGGACGAGATCGTAGCCGGACTTCAGAATGCCATGGCAGAGATCATCCGAAAGGATTCCTTCATGGTAAGCTATACCGGAGAAAGAGAGTCTGTGGAACAGGTGAAGGCCTTAAGCGGTGCCCTGAAGAAGAGTCTGCCGGAGAGTACCTGTGAGGTTCCGGAAACTGCCATTACCTGCAGGAAAAAGAACGAGGGCTTTAAGACCTCCGGACAGGTTCAGTATGTGGCAAGAACCGGTAACTTTGTAAAAAAAGGCTTTACCTATACCGGTGCCCTGGAAATTCTGAAGGTTGCCTTAAGCTATGATTATCTGTGGATCAATCTTCGTGTAAAGGGGGGCGCATACGGCTGTATGAGCGGCTTTAAGAGAAGCGGGGAGAGTTATTTCGTTTCCTACAGAGATCCCCATCTTCGCAGAACTCTTGAAATATATGAGGGTGTGCCGGAATATGTGCGTACCTTTGCAGCGGATGAACGTGAGATGACCAAATACATTATCGGTACCATCAGCGGAAAGGATGTTCCAAGAACACCGCAGACACAGGGCGCCCTTGGCAGAATGGCTTATTTCCGCGGTCTCACTGTGGAGATGTTGCAAAAAGAGCGTGACCAGATCCTGAATGCTACAGTAGAGGATATCCATGCACTGGCTCCTCTGATCCAGGCAGTTCTCTCCGATGACCAGCTCTGTGTGGTTGGAAGCGAGAATGCAATCGAGAAGGCGAAGGATGTATTTATGGAGACCAAGCCGCTGGTAAGCTGCTGATAAAAGTTAAGAAAGATGAGGATATATTTTAATGACACCAGATTTTAAATCCGGATTTGTTGCAATTATTGGCCGCCCGAACGTTGGGAAATCTACCCTGATGAACCATCTGATCGGCCAGAAGATCGCGATCACATCCAAGAAGCCCCAGACCACCAGAAACCGCATCCAGACAGTCTATACCTGTGAGAAGGGACAGATCGTTTTTCTGGATACGCCTGGTATCCATAAGGCGAAGAATAAGCTTGGAGAGTATATGGTAGCCGTTGCAGAGCGTACCCTGAAAGAGGTGGATGCAATTATGTGGCTGGTTGAGCCGTCTACCTTCATTGGAGCCGGTGAGCGCCACATTGCAGAGCAGCTCCAGGGCGTTGGCGTGCCGGTCATTTTGATCATTAATAAGATCGATACAGTGAAAAAAGAGGAGATCCTTCCGGCAATCGATACGTACCGCAAGATCTGTGATTTTGCAGAGATTATCCCTTGCTCTGCACTCCGCGGACAGAACACAGAGGATATTATTGACAGTATTTTGAAATATCTGCCTTATGGACCCATGTTCTATGATGAGGATACCGTAACGGACCAGCCTCAGCGCCAGATCGTGGCAGAGGTGATCCGTGAGAAGGCGCTTCACGCACTGGATGCGGAGATTCCACATGGAATCGCAGTGGCAATTGACAAAATGAAGGAGCGTCCGGGCAAAAATCCTATGGTGGATATTGAGGCGACCATTATTTGCGAGAGGGATTCCCACAAGGGCATTATCATTGGAAAAGGCGGTGCCATGCTGAAGAAGATCGGCAGCAACGCCAGATTTGAGCTGGAACGTATGCTGGACTCCAAGGTAAACCTGAAGCTTTGGGTAAAGGTGAAAAAAGACTGGCGTGACAGTGATTTTATGATCAAAAACTTTGGATATGATAAGAAGGAAATCTGAATATGAGTGATCTGATCACGGTACAGGGAATTGTACTTTCTGCGCAGCCTGTGGGAGAGTATGACAAGCGGATCGTGCTTCTTACCAGGGAGAGGGGGAAGATTTCCGCTTTCGCCAAGGGCGCCAGACGGCAGAACAGCCCGTTTATGGCAGCTGCCAATCCTTTTGTGTTCGGGAACTTCACCCTGTATGAAGGGCGCAGCAGCTACAATCTGAACCAGGTGACCGTGACCCATCATTTTGTGGAGCTGGCCGCCAGACAGCCGGGAGTTTATTATGGTTATTACTTTCTGGAACTGGCAGATTATTTCGGAAGAGAGGGCACAGATGAGAAGAATATGATGAATCTTCTTTATCTTACTGTGAAGGCTCTCCTGAATCCGGAGATCGATGACCGGCTGGTAAGGTGCATTTTTGAACTGCGAACTATGACAGAGCAGGGGCTGATGCCGGAGCTTTTCCGGTGTGTGAACTGTGGGGAGGAGATCACCGGAAAAGAGAATCTGTTCTTTTCCCAGGAGGCACATGGAATCCTGGATGGGGACTGCCTGAAGAAAGCAAGCCCCGGAGAAGCCAGAACCGCCCGCCGGATTTCCCCGGCAGCACTTTATACCATGCAGTACATTGTAAGCTCGCCCATGACGAAGCTATACAGCTTTACAGTGACCGATGAGGTGCTGTGGGAGCTGGAACGGCATATTCAGCCTTATGTGGCAGGGAATACGGATAAGAAATTTAAGAGTTTGCAGATATTAGAAGTTATGATGTAAGTGGATTGGATGTTGCACATAACAGGAAAGCTGATTAACGTGCTTTGCTCTATACTTCGATAGCAGCACATGATTTGCTGTTCAAAAGTGCGGAAATTGTGTTTTTGCGGCAGAATGTACGGAATTGAGTACGCGGTATAACTTTACAAAAAGAAAAGTTGCGAGTATAATATTAGAAAATCATCTATCAAACAATGAGGAGAGATATCATGGAAAAAACAATGGACAAGATTATTGCTCTGGCAAAAGCAAGAGGATTTGTTTACCCGGGTTCTGAGATCTATGGAGGTCTTGCGAATACATGGGATTACGGCAACCTTGGCGTAGAGCTTAAGAATAACGTAAAGCGCGCATGGTGGCAGAAATTCATTCAGGAGTCTCCGTACAACGTAGGTGTTGACTGTGCCATCCTGATGAACCCGCAGACCTGGGTCGCATCCGGACATCTGGGAAGCTTCTCTGATCCGCTTATGGATTGTAAAGAGTGCCATGAGCGTTTCCGCGCAGACAAGATCATCGAGGACTACAGCCAGGAGCACGGCATTGAGCTTGAGAGCTCTGTAGACGGATGGTCTCAGGAAGAGATGAAGAATTTCATCGAAGAGCATAATGTTCCATGTCCTTCCTGTGGCAAACACAATTTCACAGATATCCGTCAGTTCAACCTGATGTTCAAGACCTTCCAGGGCGTAACTGAGGATGCTAAGAATACTGTATATTTAAGACCTGAGACAGCACAGGGTATTTTTGTAAACTTCAAGAACTTACAGAGAACATCCCGTAAGAAGATTCCATTTGGTATCGGTCAGATCGGTAAATCCTTCCGTAACGAGATCACACCTGGTAACTTCACATTCCGTACCCGTGAGTTCGAGCAGATGGAGCTTGAGTTCTTCTGCGAGCCGGACACAGACCTTGAGTGGTTTGCATACTGGAAGAGCTTCTGCCTGAACTGGCTGCATTCTCTTGGACTGAAGGATGAGGAAGTACGTTACCGTGACCATGACAAGGAAGAGCTGAGCTTCTACAGCAAGGCTACTACAGACGTTGAGTTCCTTTTCCCATTTGGATGGGGCGAGCTTTGGGGAATCGCAGACAGAACAGACTACGACCTTACCCAGCACCAGAATGTATCCGGACAGGATCTTACTTACTTCGATGATGAGAAGAAGCAGAAATATATCCCATATGTAATCGAGCCGTCACTTGGTGCTGACCGTGTGGTTCTTGCATTCCTTTGCAGTGCATATGATGAGGAGGTTCTGGATGCAGAGAAGAACGACGTTCGTACAGTCCTTCACTTCCATCCGGCACTTGCACCGGTTAAGATCGGTGTGCTTCCGCTTTCCAAGAAGCTGAACGAGGGCGCTGAGAAAATCTACGCTCAGTTATCAAAGAAATACAACTGCGAATTTGATGATCGTGGAAACATCGGTAAACGTTACAGAAGACAGGACGAGATCGGTACTCCGTTCTGCGTAACCTACGATTTCGATTCCGAAACTGACGGAATGGTAACTGTCCGTGACCGTGATTCCATGGAGCAGGTTCGTATTAAGATTGATGAGCTGGATGCTTACTTCGCAGATAAATTTACATTCTGATTTATGTGACAGGCAGTTCAGAATCCTCATATAACAGGAATCTGAAAATGCCGCAGCAGCGTGTGGAAACCGCGTGGAGTGTATATAAAGTAATAAAAGGGCTGACTTTCTGAAATCAGATGGTTGGTCCTTTTGCTGTCCGTATTTGCCCGGAACAGCAGTTATTGGAGTTACGAGGAAATGAAAAAAAGACGTTGGACGTGTATTGATATTTTGAAATGCCTGGCTGCTATTGCAGTGGTTGAGATCCACAAGCCTCTGGAAATACAGGGGGGAGATGAATTCCTGATCCTGTGCCGTTTTGCAGTGCCTGTGTTTTTTATGATCACCGGATTCTTTTACCCGGAAACAGTGGCGAAGAAACGGGAACTGAAGCAGTTTGGCAAAATTTTCACCATTACCATTGGCGCAAATCTGTTTTACCTGCTATGGGAAATCCTTCTGGCAGTTGAGAAAAGAGAAAATATAAAAGAAGCACTGCTTGCAAGGTTTGAGAAAAGAGTTCCGGAGGATTTTATTTTGTGGAATTTTTCCCCGCTTTCACCGCACCTGTGGTATCTGCAGGCACTTCTCTATGTGCTTGTAATTGCTTTTATTGTAGAACATCTGGGACTGAGAAAGCTGGCTTATCTGGCGATTCCGGTGCTGTTGGCGGGAAGTCTCATAAAGGGAAGCTATTCCCTGTTTTTTGTGGGAAAAGAAGACTGTCATATTTATTATGCAAGGAACTTTCTGTACTGCGGACTTCCCTTTTTCTGGCTGGGCTGCTGGTTTGGATCCAGAAAGGAGGCTCTTCTTAGCTTTCTGGACAGGAAGAAAATGGGATTTTTGCTGTGTGGACTTCCTGTTTTCTGGAATATGGCTGTTATGGAGCAGAAGTGGCTGGAAAAGCGAAATGTCCTGGGAACCCAGGAAGAGTATGCTGGAACCATTTTTCTGGCAATCTGCATCTTTCTTCTTTTTATTGGCTGGCAGAATTTTTATGTGGAGAATTCTCTTACCAGAGCATTGGCAAAAGTGGGAAAAGACTATTCCATGCTTATCTATGTTCTTCACTATGCGGTTCTGCAGGCCTTGTCCAGATGCTTTAAAGGCAGAAGGAGCCTGCTCGCAAAGGGATACCATCAGTATGGGATGATGTTTGTGTTTGCGGTTACTGTGGTGATGGTGGCAGTTTACGCTAATGCTAGAGCCTGTTTGAAAAATCATTCTCGCAAATTGTGACGAACATCTTGCAGAAAGCCTTTTTCAGACACAATCTGGGAAAAAACTGAGGATGCCTTATGAAACTGAAAAGTGAGTGAATAAAATATCGGTACACTTCCAGAAGCGCGGAAGTGTACCGATATTTTTTTGCTCTGCTTAGAATGTGTCTGAAAAATCATTCCCACAATCTGCACGCCTCGCTTTGCGGTATATTTTGCCCAAATTCGGTTGCGTAGCCCGCTGCGGCGCCCTCATCCGGGCATGATCTCCCACAAATTGTGACGAACATCTTGCAGAAAGCCCTTTTCAAACACGATTTAGAATATTTCAATAGTATATGCCGTTTCAAACATCTCATCCATTTTCAGATGATTGATAAATGGTTTCTCCGACAGATCTCCTGTGAATCCGCAATCATCGCAGCGTCCCATCCATGGCTCCAGGCAGACAAATGGGGCATCCTGGGAAGCTGACCAGATCCCGAAATTGGGGAATCCCACACAGCGCAGCTCCAGATAAGGAGTGCCGTCTGGCAGCTGGATGCCAGCCCTTGTGATCTGATTGTCAAATACCAGTGCATCGTGGTCAAACATGTGATCCTCAATCTGGCAGGTGCCATTTTCCAGCTTCAGAGTGGCCTTTTCCTCAGCCTTGGCCGTGCCGCTCTCCGGATCAAGAAGAAGGTATGTAAGGCTTTCCTGTCCGTCGAAGGTAAGACGGTAATCACTTCTTCTGGTATCCGGCAGAACCGGTACACGAAATGCCGGATGTCCGCCGATGGCGAAATACATATCCGTGTCACTGTTATTTGCTACCTTCCAGCTGACTGTAAGGGTGCGCCCCTTCAGAATATGACGGATGCGGAGCACGAAATCAAAAGGATAAACCTCTTTGGTCTCTTCTGTAGAACGAATCTGGTGGGTTACGGAATCCAGTGTGGAATCAATACATGTGAAATCTGTGTCACGGGCAAAGCCATGCTGCTTGGAAGCATATTCCTTATCACCGATCCGGTAATGATTTCCATAATGCTTTCCTACATTTGGAAAAAGAACCGGCGCATGACGTCCCCAGAACCTGGGATCTCCCTGCCAGATCACCTCACGGTCTTTCTCTTTGTCATAAATGCTGACCAGCTCAGCCCCATGGTCGTCAATGGTCACTTTCAGAAAGTCATTTTCCAAAACTCTTTTCATGATGTAAAACCTCCATGTGTGATGTTATATGTGGAGCGCGAATTCTGTCTGCTGCACTCCACAGAGCGCGTTTTCTCCATTATATCACTATATCTGTAAATTTCACCATCAAAAAATTGCATTATTTGTCCAAAATATAAATAATTCATATAAAAATGACATAAAAACATAATTAAATATGCAAAACGTACAATATCACATTGACTTTGTTATATGCCTTTGGTAAACTATACAATTATAGGGTGAATGGCATAGAAATTTTCGACACCCACATCCATTCGAAATAGAGGAGGAATACCACCATGGCAAAGAAAAGAAATATTATTGTAGGACAGTCCGGCGGACCAACATCTGTAATTAATTCCAGTCTTGCGGGCGTATACAAGAATGCAGTAGAGCGTGGCTTTGACAAGGTATATGGAATGCTTCACGGAATCCAGGGGCTGCTTGACGAGCAGTATATCGACCTTTCTACCCAGATTCATTCCGAGCTTGACATTGAGCTTCTGAAAAGGACTCCGTCCGCATTTCTTGGTTCCTGCCGTTATAAGCTTCCGGAAATCCACGAAGACAGAGCTATCTATGAGAAAATCTTCGATATTCTGAATAAACTGGAAATCTATGCATTTATCTACATCGGCGGAAATGATTCCATGGATACCATCAAGAAGCTGTCTGATTATGCCATCATTACCGGACAGACCCAGAAATTCCTTGGTGTTCCGAAGACCATTGACAATGACCTTGCACTTACCGATCATACCCCAGGCTTCGGAAGTGCAGCCAAGTATATAGCAGCTTCCACCAAGGAAGTGATCCGTGACGCAGAAGGTCTCACCTATAAGAAAAATATGATTACCATTATGGAAATCATGGGAAGAAATGCGGGCTGGCTTACAGGCGCCACTGCACTTTCCAAGTCAGAAGACTGCGAAGGACCAGATCTCATTTACCTTCCGGAGGTTCCCTTTGATATTGAGAAATTCCTCGCAAAAGTGAAAGACCTTCTGAAAAAGAAATCCTCCGTTGTCATTGCTGTATCCGAAGGAATCAAGCTGGCTGACGGACGTTATGTCTGCGAGCTTGGAAGCGTAGGAGATTATGTGGACGCATTTGGACACAAGCAGCTGCAGGGAACTGCCACCTATCTGGCGAATTTCCTGGCAGCAGAGTGCGGCTGCAAGACCCGTGCCGTAGAGCTTTCCACCCTTCAGAGAAGCGCTTCCCATATGGCATCCCGGGTGGATATTGATGAGGCTATGATGGTTGGCGGTGCAGCCGTAAAGGCAGCAGATGAAGGTGACACCGGCAAGATGGTAGTCATCGACCGTGTATCCGACGATCCATATATGGCAGCTACTGGAATTTACGATGTACACCGAATCGCCAATGAAGAGAAGCTGGTTCCGAGAAACTGGATGAACAAGGATGCAAATAATGTGACCAAGGACTTTATCGACTATATTAAACCACTGATCCAGGGCGATTATCAGCCGATCATGGTAAATGGTGTTCCCCGTCATCTGGTGCTGAATACTGGAAGAAAAAAGAAAAATTGAGAAAATGATAAAAAATTGACTGTTTTTTGCCAGAATTACCTTGACGAATGACGAATAAGCCTATAAAATAACTATGTGCGTATAAAACATAGTTTATGTTTATGAAAGTAACTGTGAAGATACTGAACAGTTACCAATGAACAAATTTTTAGGAGGAAAATGTAAAATGGCAAAATGGGTTTACATGTTTACAGAAGGTAACGCTGATATGAGAAACCTTCTGGGTGGTAAAGGTGCTAACCTTGCTGAGATGACAAACCTTGGACTTCCTGTACCTCAGGGATTTACAATCACTACTGAAGCTTGTACTCAGTACTATGAGGATGGAAGACAGATCAACGACGAGATCATGGGTCAGATCATGGAAGCAATCACCAAGATGGAAGGAGTTACCGGAAAGAAATTCGGTGACATCGAGAATCCTCTGCTTGTTTCCGTTCGTTCAGGCGCAAGAGCTTCTATGCCAGGTATGATGGATACTATCCTGAACCTTGGTTTAAATGAAGACGTTGTAGCTGTATTATCTGAGAAATCCGGCAACCCACGTTGGGCTTGGGACTGCTACAGAAGATTTATCCAGATGTACTCTGACGTAGTTATGGAAGTTGGTAAGAAATATTTCGAAGAGCTTATCGACAAAATGAAAGCTGAAAGAGGCGTTAAACTTGACGTTGAGCTTACAGCTGACGACCTTAAAGAACTTGCTATGCAGTTCAAGGCTGAATATAAAGAAAAAATCGGTTCCGATTTCCCGGCTGACCCGAAAGAGCAGTTAGTTGGTGCAATCAAAGCCGTATTCCGTTCCTGGGACAACCCACGTGCCAACGTATATCGTCGTGACAACGATATCCCATATTCCTGGGGTACAGCTGTTAACGTACAGATGATGGCATTCGGTAACATGGGTGATGACTGTGGTACTGGTGTTGCATTTACAAGAGACCCAGCTACAGGAAACAAAGGTCTGTTCGGTGAGTTCCTTACCAATGCACAGGGTGAGGACGTTGTTGCTGGTGTTCGTACACCTATGCACATCGCTGAGATGGAGCAGAAGTTCCCGGAAGCATTCAAGAAATTTACAGAAGTTTGCCATACTCTGGAGACACACTACAGAGATATGCAGGATATGGAGTTCACTGTTGAGCATGGCCAGTTATACATGCTGCAGACACGTAATGGTAAGAGAACCGCTCAGGCTGCTCTGAAAATCGCTTGTGACCTTGTTGATGAGGGAATGAGAACAGAGGAAGAAGCAGTAGCTATGATCGATCCTCGTAACCTTGATACTCTTCTTCATCCGCAGTTCGACGCTAAGGCTCTGAAAGCTGCTACACCAATGGGCAAAGGTCTTGGAGCTTCTCCAGGAGCTGCTTGTGGTAAGATCGTATTCACAGCTGATGACGCTGTAGAGTGGGCTGAGAGAGGCGAGAAGGTTATCCTTGTTCGTCTTGAGACATCCCCAGAGGATATCACAGGTATGAAATCTGCTGAAGGTATCCTGACAGTTCGTGGTGGTATGACATCTCATGCAGCAGTAGTTGCCCGTGGTATGGGTGAGTGCTGTGTATCCGGATGCGGTGATATCGCTATGGACGAAGCTAATAAGAAATTTACACTTGCTGGCAAAGAGTTCCACGAGGGAGATTTCCTTTCCATCGATGGTACAACAGGTAACATCTACGACGGAATCATCCCGACAGTAGACGCTACAATCGCTGGTGAGTTCGGACGTATCATGGCATGGGCTGACAAGTACAGAACAATGAAGGTTCGTACAAACGCTGATACTCCTGCTGACGCTAAGAAAGCAGTTGAGCTTGGTGCTGAAGGTATCGGTCTTTGCCGTACAGAGCATATGTTCTTCGGTGAGGGACGTATCGATGCATTCCGTGAGATGATCTGCTCCACAACAGCTGAGGAGAGAGAAGCAGCACTTGCTAAGGTTCTTCCATATCAGCAGGAAGACTTCGAAGGTCTGTTCGAGGCTCTCGAGGGCAACCCTGTAACAATCCGTTTCCTGGATCCGCCGCTTCATGAGTTCGTTCCTACAGAAGAGGAAGACATCAAGAAGCTTGCTGATGCTCAGGGCAAGACTGTAGAAGAGATCAAGACAATTATCGCTTCTCTTCATGAGTTCAACCCAATGATGGGACATCGTGGATGCCGTCTGGCAGTTACTTACCCAGAGATCGCTAAGATGCAGACAACAGCAGTTATCCGTGCAGCTATCAATGTAAAGAAAGCTCACGCTGACTGGAATATCTGCCCAGAGATCATGATCCCGTTAGTAGGCGATATCAAAGAGCTTAAATATGTTAAGAAGTTTGTTGTTGAGACAGCTGACGCTGAGATCGCAGCAGCAGGCGTAGATCTGAAATATGAAGTAGGTACAATGATCGAGATCCCACGTGCAGCTCTTACAGCTGACCAGATCGCTTCTGAGGCTGACTTCTTCTGCTTCGGTACCAACGACTTAACTCAGATGACATACGGCTTCTCCCGTGATGACGCTGGTAAATTCCTTAACGCTTACTATGATGCTAAGATCTTCGAGAACGATCCATTTGCAAAACTGGATCAGGTTGGTGTTGGTAAGCTTATGGATATGGCTATCAAACTTGGTAAGCCAGTTAACCCGAACCTTCACATCGGAATCTGTGGAGAGCACGGTGGAGATCCATCTTCTGTAGAGTTCTGCAACAAGATCGGTCTTGACTATGTATCTTGCTCACCATTCCGTGTACCGGTTGCTCGTCTGGCAGCAGCTCAGGCAGCTATCGCTCAGAAAAATAAATAATTCATTCTGAATATATATTTAAGTCATACTTCGGTGTGACATGTGTCCAAGCGTAAGAATAACCTTGGAGAATTGTAGAAATACGGTTCTTCAAGGTTTTTTTGTTTCTATGAAATGTAATACAACTAACCGGGCAAAATCGATAGCAAATTATGCCAATACAGGAGGCGGATAAAAATGTTACTGTTCACTCCGTGACCAGTAACCGCTCCGCGATGCACAGAAATCATGCATTCGCATGATTTCGCGCCGCAATTCTCGGGTTTTCTGTGAACTTTGTTCACAAAAAACACCTCGCGGAATGTTACCAGTGAACAGTAACATAAAAATTACTTTTCTAATTAACCGGGATGATGTTATAATGAAGTAAACAAAAATAATTGTATACATTCAATATAAAAAAGGTGAATGGAATGGTTAATAATAAACTTGACCCACATTATAAAACAAAGGAGTGTAAAACATGGATTGGGATTTGAAAATAACAGATATGGCAGGAGCTACGCCGGAACATTCTGCGGTAATTGTAAATTTTGTTGCAGCAATCAGATATCAGTTAAAGAATAGTACATGCTATGTATATTCGGATAATGTTCAATATCGTTTCAAAGATAATCAGGGAAACAACAAGATTGTAATTCCTGATGCTTCCATAAACTGCCGTACAAAATCAAGACGTGGAAACACTTTTACAGATGCGCCGCGTTTTGTTATGGAAGTTCTGTCACCATCAACAGAAAATTATGACCGGACAGAGAAAATGCAGTTATATTGTGAACAGGAGATTGAAGAGTATTGGATTGTTGACTGGCGTAAAAGAACAGTTGAAATCTATGAACTAGACTATGAAGGAGAGATTCCGAAATACTACCTTTTGAAGACGATTACTGAAGAAAATAAAGACGAGTTACACTTAATTCATTTCCCTCAAATAAAGATCACCTTTGATGAACTATTTGAGGAAATTGATTAGTGGTTTATAACAAAGACAGCAGTAAATATGCCAGCTACTAAATAAAATTGCAGTTTTATTGGATTTCGCCAATTGTGATGAACGATTCATTTGATACTTGGTATGATAAGAAATGAAATACAAAAGTTGAGGTAAAAGATAATGCTGGAAACTCAAAGATTAATATTAAGAAAATGGACTGAGGAAGATGCAGAAAGCTTATTTGAATATGCAAAGGATCCGGAAGTTGGCCCTATTACAGGCTGGCCTCCTCACAAAAATGTAGAAGAAAGTAAAAACGTAATCAGAAATGTGCTTAATGGAGCAGAGTGTTACGCAATCTGTAGAAAAGAAAATAACATTGCGATTGGTAGCATAGAATTAATTCTGAATAGCCATACAGATATGACCGAACGGGATGACGAATGTGAACTTGGATATTGGCTTGGGCAGCCATTCTGGGGACGAGGCTATATGCCGGAAGCTGCCAGTGCACTAATACGACATGGGTTTGAAGATCTTGGCATGACAACCATCTGGTGTGGTTATTACGATGGAAACCGGAAATCAAAGCGCGTACAAGAAAAATTAGGCTTTGTTTTCCATCATACCTGTAATGAAGTTCCTGTGCCACTTTTTAATGAAGTACGTGTTGGACATACCAATGTAATGACAAAAGATCATTGGGAGAAATTATATAAATAACATTTTCTCGAAATGCGCACTGGCTCAAGCGGGTTGGTGCATTTTTTCTTCTAGAGCGTGTTTAAAACGATTACCGTTTCCTTTTTATTCGGATCTGTAATATGCTTGACGTAGAAATAAGTAAAAACTATAATTAATGTAATTGAAATAAACATATGATATGCCTCAAAGGGGGAATTATTATGGACGTTAATTTTGAGTATTGATTCCCCATTGAAGCTCAAATATGCTTCGGAAAGGAAAGTTTATACTAATGAAAACCAAGATTCAGGATATGACCTCTGGTTCGCCGGGGAGATTGATCATTCTTTTTGCAATTCCCTTGATGTTGGGGAATATCTGTCAGCAGCTTTATACAATGGTGGATACTATGGTCGTTGGCCAGATTGCAGGTGTGGAGGCTCTTGCAGCACTGGGTGCGGTTGACTTTCTGATGTGGGTTGTCACAGGAATATCCACTGGTCTCACTCAGGGATTTTCTATTCAGCTCTCCCAGTATTATGGTGCAAAGGATTTTGAAAATCTGCGTAAATCTCTGGCACACAGTTACCGGCTGACTGCATTCATCGCAGTGGGAGTATTCATTCTCAGCCAGTCCTTTGCTGCACTGGTATTAACAGGGCTGCATACACCTTCCAATATTATTGGAATGTCATTATTATATCTGCGTATTATTTTCTGCGGAATCCCGGCTACTGCAGCTTATAATATGTTTGCCGCTGCTTTAAGGGCTATGGGAAACAGTAAAACACCATTAACGGCAATGATCATCGCATCTGTACTGAATATTTCATTGGATATCCTTTTTGTGGCAGGCTTCGGATGGGGTGTGGCAGGGGCAGCAATCGCAACTGTGATTGCGCAGAGTTTTTCTGCCGTGTACTGTTTCCTGATTTTACGCAGAATTGATATTGTTCATCTGTCCAGAGCAGATTTTATGTCTGCCGCAGGAATGAATGCCCGTCTGATGAAGCTTGGTATTCCTGTTGTATTTCAGAATATCATTATCGGTGTAGGCGGTCTGGTAGTCCAGTACGTGATCAATGGCTATGGCTTTCTTTTTGTGGCAGGATTTACAGCTACAAACAAGCTTTATGGTCTGTTGGAAATGGCAGCGATTTCCTATGGATATGCCATCGTTACTTATGTGGGCCAGAATCTGGGAGCCGGAAAGATTGACAGGATCAGGAAAGGTGTCCGCAGCAGTATGCTGCTTTCCCTGCTAACCTCACTGATCATTTCTATTGCCATGTTTTTATTTGGAAAAAATATCCTCTCACTTTTCATCTCAGGTGAACCGCAGCAGACAAAGGAGGTACTTGCAATTGCTTTTAAATACCTTTCTATTATGGCTGCCATGCTCTGGGTGTTGTACTTCCTGTATGTGTACAGATCTGCACTGCAGGGACTGGGAGATACGTTAATGCCTATGGTAAGTGGTATGGCCGAATTTGTCATGCGTATCAGTGCTGCGCTGATTCTTCCCCATTTTATCGGGCAGGACGGTATTTTCTTTGCGGAGATTGCAGCATGGAGCGGAGCTACTGTGATTTTATGTATCAGCTATTATGTGCGGATGCATAAATATCATTAATGCAAAATATATGATACGGAAAATAAAAAAAGAGACATATGTCTTTTGATAAAAAACCAAATATAAAAAAATATACTAAAAAACACTTGAAAAAATATCCTTTTTGTACGAAAATGAAAATAAATATAGAAAAAGGGACATGTGTCCTGTTTTAAAAGTGAGACATATGTCATTGTAGAGATAACAAAGCCAATTTAAAAAAAGGAGGAAAAATAATATGAAGAAAAGAATTGCAGCTATGGTTCTTGCAGGTGCAATGGCACTTTCCCTTGTACCAGCTTACGGAGTGACAGAGGTGAAGGCTGAGGCTGGAGATATGAAGATTGCCATGGTAACTGACTCCGGTGATATTACAGACCAGAGCTTTAACCAGACCACTTACGAGGCATGTAAGGCGTGGTCCGAAGAGAATGGTTCTGAGTTCAACTATTATAAACCAGAGAGCGACTCTGATGAGGCACGTAACGCAAGTGTTGACCAGGCTGTAGCAGATGGAGCTAACGTGATCGTACTTCCGGGATATATGTTCGCAGCTACTATCGTAGAGCAGTCTGAGATGTATCCGGACGTGAAGTTTATTGCACCAGACGTAAGTGCAGGCGATATCTGTGAGAAAGGTGTTGGCGAAGGATACACCTACAATCCGGATGATTATGAAGTGACCGATTACTACAATGCAGACAATGTTTACTGCTGTACCTATCAGGAAGAGATTTCCGGATACATGGCTGGATATGCAGCTGTGAAGCTTGGATACAAGCATCTTGGATTCCTCGGCGGTATGTCTGTACCGGCTGTTACCCGTTTTGGATATGGATATGTTCAGGGCGTAGACGAAGCAGCCAAAGAGCTTGGAATCACAAGTGACGTTGAACTTGAGTATGTATGCGGCGGACAGTTCTACGGCGACGCAGACATCACAGCTTACATGGATACCTGGTACGGAAGCAAGGGTGTAGAAGTTGTATTCGCATGCGGCGGTGGAATCTACACATCTGCAGCAGAAGCAGCAGCGAAGGTTGACGGCAAGGTAATCGGTGTTGACTCTGACCAGTCCGGAATCATCGGCGAGGACATCACTGTTACATCCGCTATGAAGGGTCTTGCACCGACTGTAAAGACTGCACTTGATGCGATCAAGGATGGCAATTGGGAATCTGATTACGCTGGAAAGATCGACAACCTTGGTCTTATATCTGAGAACCCGGAAGACAACTACGTACAGCTCCCAATGGAGACAACCCAGTGGGATGACAATTTCACTGTAGATGATTACAAAGATCTTGTAAAGAAATTATACAATGGCGAGATTGAAGTAAGCAGCGACATCACAGCAATGCCAGAGACTGAGATCACAGTAAATGATTACGGCAGCATCAAATAAGACAACCAACTACTCCGCATAGTAAATGCAATTATAAATCACGGGTAGGGTTCTGACAGGAAAGCAGACTGGTCTTAACATGAAGAATGGCCATGCAGTGAGAAAAAGGGGAGTGAGCAGTGGCCACTCCCCTTTTTTACGTAAGTGCCGTCATAATAAGACTTATAGTACTGTTCACTCGAGAGGTTTTTGGTGAATGAAGTGATCAGTAACCGTTTTATTACTTGTGCTTTCTGTCTGCGACTTTGCCATGAAAAAAGGAGAAAGCGAAGATGAGTGAATATGCAATTGAAATGCTGGGAATAACCAAGCGTTTTCCCGGAATCATCGCAAATGACAATATCACACTTCAGTTAAAAAAAGGTGAGATCCACGCTCTGCTTGGCGAAAATGGAGCAGGTAAATCCACTTTGATGAGCGTTCTGTTTGGTCTGTATCAGCCGGAAGAGGGCGAGATCCACAAAGATGGAAAGAAAGTTGAAATCAAAGATCCAAACGATGCAAATGACCTGGGCATTGGAATGGTACATCAGCATTTCAAA
This sequence comes from Ruminococcus sp. RTP21484sp1_RTP21277st1_D2_RTP21277_210401, assembly GCF_040924225.1. NCBI lineage: Bacteria > Bacillati > Bacillota > Clostridia > Eubacteriales > Oscillospiraceae > Ruminococcus > Ruminococcus sp. RTP21484sp1_RTP21277st1_D2_RTP21277_210401. The sequence continues at coordinate 119,145 of NZ_JBCOMJ010000008.1, forward strand.
TTGATAGAATGCTTCAGTGTTCTGGATAATATTATCCTTGGCGTTGAGACCACAAAAAACGGTTTCCTTCAGAAAGAGGGCGCGCGTAAAAAGGTTATGGCCCTTTCTGAAAAATATGGTCTTTCTGTAGACCCGGATGCCATTATCGAGGATACCACAGTAGGTATGCAGCAGAGAACCGAGATCCTGAAAATGCTTTACCGTGACAACGAGATCCTGATCTTTGATGAGCCTACTGCAGTACTTACCCCGCAGGAGATTCAGGAATTGATGCAGATCATGAAGAACCTGGCAGCAGAGGGCAAAAGCATTCTGTTCATTACCCACAAGCTTGGTGAGATCATGCAGGTTGCAGACCGCTGTACCGTTCTTCGTAAGGGAAAATGCATCGGAACTGTAGACATCAGAGATACCAACCCGGAGAAGCTTTCTGCCATGATGGTTGGACGAGACGTAAACTTCGTTGTAGAGAAAGAAGAAGCAAAGCCCGGTGAAGTTGTTCTGGATATCAAGGATATGGTGGTTGCTTCCAAGCATCATAAGAATAACGCAGTCAACGGCGTTTCCCTTCAGGTTCACAGAGGTGAGATCGTCTGTATCGCCGGAATCGACGGAAATGGCCAGACCGAATTTGTTTATGGACTTTCCGGCCTGGAGCCACTGAAGAGCGGCGCTATCACTATGAATGGAAAAGACATTACTCACATGCCAATCCGTGAGCGTCTTACCTCCGGCATGAGCCATATCCCGGAAGACCGTCACAAACACGGCCTGGTACTTGATTATTCCCTGGAAGACAACATTGTCCTTCAGAGATATTTCGAACCACAGTTCACCAATAAACTGGGCTTTTTGAAACGCAAAGAGATCCGCAAATATGCCAACCGCCTGATTGAGCAGTACGATATCCGCTCCGGTCAGGGTGCCATCACCAAGGCGAGATCCATGTCTGGTGGAAACCAGCAGAAAGCAATCATTGCCCGTGAGATTGATAAGAATCCGGAGCTTTTGATCGCAGTTCAGCCTACCCGAGGACTGGATGTTGGAGCAATCGAGCATGTTCACAAACAGCTGGTACAGGCAAGGGATGCAGGGAAAGGCGTTCTTCTGATCAGTCTGGAGCTGGATGAGGTTATGAATGTATCAGACAGGATTCTGGTAATGTACGAAGGTGAAATCGTAGGAGAATTTGATCCGAAGAAAGTAACCGTAGAGGAACTTGGCCTTTACATGGCAGGATCAAAGAGAAAGGAGACGAAGAGCAATGAATAATGAATCCAAAAAGAAAGAAAGCATTCTGAGAAACAATGCGGTTCAGACCATCATTGCCTCTCTTTTATGCATTGTGATTGGTCTTCTCATCGGTTATCTGGTACTTCTTATTATCAATCCTGCAGGAGCTGCAGGTGCGATTACCGCAATTATCAAGAATTATTTTTACTATCCAAGCCAGAAGGCTATGATGAAATATATGGGAACCACACTGGTAAAGGCTTCCGCACTTCTGATGTGTTCCCTGTCCGTTCTGTTTGCTTACAAGGTTGGACTTTTTAACATTGGAGCAGCAGGACAGTATGTAGTTGGAGCCGGAGCTTCCCTGTATTTTGCATTAAAACTTGGCATGCCCTGGTATGTATGCATGATCGCAGCAATCGTGATCGCATCCCTGGTAGGCGGCATCTCCGGTGCACTGAAGGCTTACTTCAATGTAAACGAGGTTATTTCCTGTATCATGCTGAACTGGATTTCCCTGTATGTGGTGAATATGCTTCTTACCCAGGTGAAATCCGAGTCTACTCCATACACCGTAGATCTTTCCAGCGGCAATAAGAGAGCTCTTCTTCCTAACTGTGGACTGGACGAGATCTTTTCCGGAAACAAATTCGTATCCATCGGTCTTATTATTTCTGTGGTAATGGCGATCGTAGTGTGGGTACTTCTGGAAAAAACAAAATTCGGTTTTGAGCTTCGCGCAACAGGTATGAACAAAAATGCTGCAAAATACTGCGGCATGAAAGAGAAGAGAAATACCATTGTAACCATGATGATCGCTGGCGGCCTTGCAGGACTTGGCGCAGCTGTTTTCTATCTCAGCGGAATTGAGACCTGGATGGTTCAGCAGACAACCGTTCCGGGCATGGGCTTTAATGGAATCGCAGCAGCCTTCCTTGGCGGCCTTCATCCCATCGGAGCAATTTTTTCCTCTTATTTTATCCAGCACATTACAAGTGGTGGAAGTTATGTGGATAAGACCATGTATTGTGCACAGATCTCTGATCTGATCTCCGCGTTTATCATTTATCTGTGTGGATTTGTATTCTTCTTCAAACTCTGGTTAAACCGTTATCTCGACAGGAGAGATGAGAAAAAAGCTGCAAAAGGAGGAGAAAAATAATGTTATTATTGATTCAGTATACATTAATATTTGCTTCTGTATTGATTCTCGTAGCACTTGGCGGCTGTTTTTCCGAGCACAGCGGTGTTATCAACATTGGTCTTGAGGGAATTATGGTTATGGGTGCACTTGGCGGTGCCCTGATGATGAAATATCTTCCGGATTCCGCTCCGGCACCAGTTGTGATCCTTCTGGTGGTTCTGGCCAGTGTGCTTGTGGGAATGATATTTTCCCTGCTCCTTGGTGTGGCTGCCATTCATTTCAATGCAGACCAGACACTGGTTGGTACGGCCCTGAATCTTCTTGGACCGGCAGCAGCTGTTGTTATCGTAAGAGCCATCAACATGGCAGAAAATCCAGACAACGTTTCTTCCACAGTTGCTTACAAGGTGGCCAAGAAAGCGTTCCTGATAAGAATTGGAAAATTTGAATTCAGCTGGTTCATGCTTTTTGCACTGCTGATCCTCATTGCTTCTTATGTGGTACTTTATAAGACCAGATTCGGACTTCGTCTGATGGCATGTGGTGAGCATCCACAGGCAGCCGATTCAGTAGGTATCAATGTTTTTAAAATGCGTTACGCTGGCGTTTTGATCTCCGGTGCACTTGGCGGTCTTGGGGGACTGGTTTATATTACTGCCGGTGTAAGTGAGTGGAAATTTGAGAACGGAGTTGCCGGCTTTGGTTTCCTTGCCCTTGCTGTTATGATCTTCGGACAGTGGAAGCCGGTAAACATCGGACTGGCAGCTCTTCTGTTCGGCCTTTTCCGTGCGCTGTCAAACGTATACACAGGATTTGATGCGCTGGTAGCCTTGAAGCTTCCCAGCACATTATACAACATGTTCCCATATATTATTTCCCTGATCGTTCTGGTGTTTGTATCCAAGAACTCCAGGGCACCGAAGGCGGAAGGCATTCCGTACGATAAAGGACAGAGGTGACACTATGAAAAACTATTCTGAAGATGCCAGCAGGCAGTATCATATCCAGGTTGCAAAGGGGGAAGTTGGCCGCTATGTGATCATGCCGGGAGACCCGAAAAGGTGTGTGAAAATTGCCCAGTATTTTGACAACCCGGTTCTCATTGCAGACAACAGAGAATATATCACATATACAGGAACCCTGGACGGCGTGAAAGTCAGCGTGACATCCACCGGAATCGGCGGACCGTCTGCCTCCATTGCCATGGAAGAGCTTTCCCGGTGCGGCGCAGATACTTTTGTCCGCATTGGAACCTGCGGCGGTATGCAGCCTGAGGTAAAAAGCGGAGATATCGTAATTGCCACAGGTGCCATCCGTATGGAGGGAACCAGCCGGGAATATGCCCCCATAGAGTATCCGGCAGTAGCTAATCTGGACGTGACAAACGCCCTTGTGGCAGCTGCGAAAGAAAAAGGACTTTCCTGTCATACAGGTGTTGTCCAGTGCAAAGACGCTTTTTACGGACAGCATGAGCCTGAAGCAATGCCAGTTGGTTATGAGCTGCTCAACAAATGGGAGGCCTGGAAGAAAATGGGCTGTCTTGCTTCCGAGATGGAATCTGCAGCGCTTTTTATTGCAGCTGGCAAGCTTCGTGCCAGAGCTGGCTCCTGTTTCCTGGTGCTTGCAAATCAGGAAAGAGAGAAGCTGGGACTGGATAATCCGGTTGTGCATGATACAGATATGGCAATCCAGGTGGCTGTTGAAGCTGTGAGAAAGCTGATCCGGGAGGATTCGTCGAATTAAGACCGTGACATCGCAATCTGCACGCCCCACTTTGCGTTACATTTTGCCTGAATTCGGTTGCCGTAGCCCATTACGGCGCCCTCATTCGGGCGAAATCTCCCACAAATTGTGACGAACATCTTGCAGTTACTTAATATTCGATGTACTAGACAATCAAATAAAGAACAGATATGAATCCTGCCAGTAAATTGCGATACAGTAATTTCGGGCAATATAAAGAGACAACAGAAATGAGGAAAATAAATGGACGTAAAAGAGATTTTAAAACATGTGGATCATACCCTTCTTCTCCAGCCATCTACCTGGGAAGAAATCAAACAGATTTGTGACGATGCGATGGAATACGGAACTGCATCCGTATGCATTCCGCCAAGCTATGTAAAACAGGCAGCAGAATACATGAATGGAAAAATGGCAGTGTGCACGGTTATCGGTTTCCCAAATGGCTACATGACAACAGCAGCCAAGGAATTTGAAACAAAAGATGCTCTTGCAAATGGTGCTTCCGAAATCGATATGGTAATCAATATCGGCTGGCTGAAAGATCAGAAATATGACCTGATTGAGAACGAGATCCGCACCTTAAAAGCTGCATGCGGTGACAAAATCCTGAAAGTTATCATTGAAACCTGCTTCCTCACAGATGAGGAAAAAATTAAAATGTGCCAGATTGTAACAGAAGCAGGCGCAGATTATATTAAGACCTCTACCGGTTTTGGCGGTGCAGGTGCAACCTTTGCAGACATTGAGCTTTTCTCCCGACATATCGGACCAAATGTAAAAATGAAAGCAGCAGGCGGAATTTCTTCCCTGGAGGATGCAGAGAAGTTCCTTGCACTTGGTGCAGACCGACTGGGAACCAGCCGGATTATAAAGATTGTAAAGAATGAGAAAGCTACAGGATATTGATTTGTTTATTGACTGTAAAGGTGAACAGATGCTGTCCCTGGAATTGGTCAGATTATAACGACGCTCATTGAGAAGAGAGTGATGTTGTCGGAGACAATCAGAAAATGTTAATGAATAAGAAAGAGGTGTGAAAATGGAAAAAGAGATGATCAACCAGCTGATTGATACAGCAATCCACCAGCTGAAATATTCCTATACACCATATTCCAATTTTAAAGTAGGCGCAGCCCTCCTTGCAAAAAATGGGCAGGTTTACACAGGCTGCAACATTGAAAATGCCGGGTACACAGCCACAAACTGTGCGGAGCGTACCGCCTTTTTTAAGGCAGTAAGCGAAGGGGTGAAGGATTTTCAGGCTATCTGTGTTGTCGGCGGTAAGGCTGGCGTGCTCACAGAATATGCAGCTCCCTGCGGCGTGTGCCGACAGGTCATGATGGAGTTTTGCAACCCGGAAACCTTCCAGGTCATTCTGGCGGTGGACAAAGAGCATTATGATGTGTATACACTAAAAGAACTCCTGCCGTTAGGCTTCGGACCTTCTAATCTGGCATGAAAGCTGCTGACTGGAGAATAGTATTATGAAGTATGTCGGAAAATGCCGAAAACAGAGTGATCTGGCATTGAATCCGGCAGTTATAAAGCAGCATAAAGAATTGCAGGAGAAAAAATTATGACAATCGAACAATTAAAAGCACTACCCAAGGCAGAGCTTCACTGTCATCTGGACGGGTCTTTAAGCCGGGAGTTCATGGAGAGCCAGCTGGGAAGAAGGGTACAGCCGGAAGAGCTTAGCGTGTCTGATGACTGCACAAGCCTTGCAGAATACCTTGAGAAATTTTCGCTTCCGGGTCAGTGTATTATGGATGAAAAAGGGCTTGAGGCAGCTGGCTACGACGTACTTCGCACCATGAGCCAGGAAAATGTACGCTACGCAGAAATCCGTTTTGCACCTCTTCTTTCAGAGACCTCCGGAATGAACTGCCGTGCTGTGATCGAGGCAGTATTAAAAGGCCTTGAGCGGGGCAGAGCAGATTTTGGAACGGAGTTTGGTGTGATTACCTGTGCCATGCGTCATCACAGCCAGGAGGACAACAGCCGGATGATAAAAACAGCCCGTGAATATCTGGGCTATGGTGTGTGTGCAGCGGATCTGGCAGGTGCGGAAGCAGCATATCCCATGGCACAGTTTATGGAGCTTTTTCAGAACACCCGTAAGCTGGAAATGCCCTTTACCCTTCATGCAGGAGAGTGTGGAAGCGTACAGAACATTGTGGATGCTGTAAAAGCGGGAGCCGGCAGGATCGGACATGGAATCGCCATGCGAGGCCATTATAATATTCAAAAAGAGCTGGCTGACAGAGGCATTGGAATTGAAATGTGTCCTATCAGCAATCTTCAGACAAAAGCGGTAAACAGTCCGTCAGAATATCCCATCCGGGAATTTCTGAACACAGGATTGAAGGTTTCCATAAACACGGACAACCGTACAGTGAGCAACACAAGCCTTACCAAAGAGCTTCAGTTCATCCAGAACACGTATGGCATTCAGGAGGAAGAGATACGGCTGATGATGAAGAATGCAGTGGATACGGCATTTGCCACTGATGAGGTGAAAGCGAGATTGTATTCTGAACTGGGAATAAAAGGATAAAATATTGGAAACGAGGGATTTTATTTTGAAAAAATATGAAAGGATTTTCGTGATCGTTCTGGATTCTCTGGGAATCGGTGCCATGCCGGATTCAGAGAAATTCGGGGATGTGGGAGTGGATACATTCGGACATATTCTGGATAAAATGGGCTCCCTGGAAATACCAAATCTTAAGAAGCTTGGAATGTTAAATCTTCATCCGGCAGGAAATATGCAAGGTGTGGAGAAGCCGATTGGCCGTTACATGCGCGTAAGCGAAGCCAGCAATGGCAAGGATACCATGACCGGCCATTGGGAAATGATGGGAATTAAGACAGAGAAGCCGTTTAAGACTTTCACAGACACCGGCTTTCCGCCGGAGCTGATCGCGGAGCTGGAGAAGCGCTGCGGCAAGCGCGTGATTGGAAACAAGAGCGCCAGCGGAACGGAGATCATTGAAGAGCTTGGGGAGGAAGAAATCCATACAGGTGCCATGATCGTGTATACTTCAGCCGACTCTGTTCTTCAGATCTGCGGAAATGAGGAAACCTTTGATCTTCAGAATTTGTATCGCTGCTGCGAGATCGCAAGAGAAATTACACGGAAGGATGAATGGCGTGTAGGCCGTGTCATCGCCAGACCATACGTTGGCAAAAAGAAAGGTGAGTTCAGGCGAACAAGTAATCGTCATGACTATGCTTTGAAGCCAACAGGTCTGACTGCATTAAATGCGTTAAAGGATAATGGGCTGGATGTGATCGGTGTAGGGAAGATCAACGATATTTTCTGCGGCGAAGGAATCACAAAGACCTATCATTCTGACAGCTCCGTACACGGTATGGAGCAGACCATCCAGATCTGCAAAGAGGACTTCAGGGGACTTTGCTTTGTGAATCTGGTTGACTTCGATGCCCTGTGGGGACACAGACGAAATGTGGAAGGCTACGGCAAAGAAATCGAGAAGTTTGACAGGAATCTGGGCGTTCTTTTGGAAGAGCTTCGGGAGGATGACCTTCTTATTCTTACCGCAGACCACGGGAATGATCCCACCTATAGCGGCACTGACCATACCAGAGAGTATGTTCCCTTCCTGGCTTATTCCAAGACTATGAAAGAGGGTGGCCCCCTTGAAAACGAGGATACTTTTTCCGTTATTGGCGCATCAGTGGCAGATAATTTTGACGTGAAAATGCCGGAAGGAACTATCGGACATTCCATTCTTGAGAAATTATGCTAAAATAGAAAAGCAGCTGTTGGATAGCGGTTGTATATCCGGTGGATTGCTTGCTTTTGCGACAGAACCCGGATAGAAACAAATGATTTGCAGCACATGGCAGAAGATGAGGAAATCATATGAAACACACTTATTTACACGATGTACTTCCATTCCTTCGTGAACTGGAACGTGAGAAACAGAAACAATTTGAGGCTTATTTCCGTACTGCGCCATTATGGCTTATGGACCTGTTTCAGAGTGAGATAATGGAAGCCGGAACTACTTTTATCAGGGAAAATGAACCGGCAGATACGATTTTCTTTGTTGCCAGAGGAAGAGTAAAAGCTACAGATTACCGGATTTCCGGCATTGCCTATGATTTTATGAAGCCCATGAATCTCATTGCGCTTGGTGGTATGGAAGTGATCCTGGGACAGGATACCTACCATACCACCCTGCAGACAGAGACAGAGTGTATTGTTACCAAGCTTCCAAGAGCGCAGTATGAGAAATGGATTTATTCAGATACGGAAGCTTTTCGCATGGAGGCAAAGCTTACCTGTGCTTCCCTGTTGGAGGAAGAGCGGCGGAACCGTCTGTACCTGTTTTTGGAAGGGGCTGACAGATTAGCTGTACTTTTTTCGGAATGGTTTGAAAAATATAACAAAAATGACATTTTATGCATCGGCGAAAGCCGGCAGAATCTGGCAGATGAGACAGGCCTTTGCCTGAAAAGCATCAGCCGCGCCATCAAGAAGTTTCAGGCAGAACAGCTGATCGTGAAAAAAGGAAATCAGATCTGTATCGACAGGAAGCAGTACGAAAGGCTGAAGCGGACTGTGGATGAGAAAATCGGCAACGTATAAACGGAACACAAGACTATAGCAAAACGCATGGTATTGAAGGCTTTCTGTTTATATGAAAATAATGTTATAAGCTGTCCTGGCGATAAGCCGGATAGCTGCAGATAAAGGAGAAGGTGTACATGAGCGATTTATATCAGAAATTAGAGACTTGCCTTGCAAGTGTTAGAAAAAAGACAGATTTTAAACCGGAAGTGGCGCTGATCCTGGGATCCGGCCTTGGAGATTATGCAGATGAGATCCAGATCGAAACCACCATTGACTATACAGAGATTGAGGGCTTTCCAACCTCCACAGTTGCAGGTCACAAAGGCAGATTTGTATTTGGATATGTGAAAAATGTGCCGGTTGTGATCATGCAGGGAAGAGTGCATTACTATGAAGGCTATCCAATGACGGATGTAGTTCTTCCCACCAGATTGATGGGCATGATGGGGGCGAAGAAGCTGTTTCTTACAAATGCAGCCGGTGGAGTGAATCCGAATTTTAAACCAGGTGATTTTATGATGATCACCGATCACATTACCACAGGAATCCCGAGTCCGCTGATCGGACCGAACATTGAGGAACTGGGAAGCAGATTTCCGGATATGAGTGAGGTATACAGCAGACGATTGCGAGAGGTGATCCGTGCCAGTGCAGAAAAATGCGGTATAGATCTCCAGGAGGGCGTATATGTGCAGTTTACAGGTCCTGCCTATGAAACTCCGGCTGAAGTGAGAATGGCAGCTATATGGGGCGGTGACGCAGTTGGAATGAGCACTGCATGTGAAGCAATGGCAGCCCGTCATATGGGAATTGAAGTGTGCGGAATTTCCTGTATCACCAACATGGCAGCTGGCATTTCGAAGCAGGAGCTGAACCACAAGGAGGTTCAGGAGACTGCAGACAGAGTGGCGAAATCTTTTAAAAAGCTGGTGACGGAAATCATAGCCGGTATGTAGCCGCAAGGAAGTGCGGGTTTCATAAGAGGCAGCGCAAACCAAAAGATATAACGTAACAAAGGAGAAAAGTTATAATATGGGAATTGTTGTAATCGGTGATGTTTTTATCGATGTGAAAGGTTATTCCACAGCACCATTTATTCCTGGAGGAAGAAATGCCGGTGTGATCCAGCAGATCCATGGCGGTGTAGGAAGAAATGTAGTGGAAGATATTGCCAATATAGAGTTGAAACCAACCTTTGTCAGTCTGGTAGATGACGACGCTATGGGGGATGATGTGATCCGCAAACTGGAGCGTCATAAAGTAGATACCAGATATATGCGTAAGGTAAAAAACGGCATGGGAACCTGGCTGGCTGTCTTTGACCAGGACGGAGATGTGGTGGCATCTATTTCCAAACGTCCGGACCATCGTCCGATAGAGCAGATCCTGGATGAACACGGAGATGAAATTTTCCAGGATGCGGACAGCGTTGTGATCGAGATTGATATTGACAAGGAAATTGTGAAGAAGACCTTTCACTATGCAGAGAAATACGGCAAAAAAGTATACGCTCTTGTATCGAATATGACCATTGCAATCGAAAGACGTGACTTCTTAAGGCGGACAGCCTGCTTTGTATGCAACCAGCAGGAAGCGGGCATCCTGTTTTCGGAGGATTACGGTGGCCTGAAGCCTGAAGAGATGGCCCGGTGTCTGGCAAAAAGAATCCAGTCCGCCCATATTCCAAAGATGGTGGTTACCATGGGAAGTGATGGTGCAGCTTATGCAGATCAGGAAGGAAACTGGGGCGTTTATCCAGCTATGAAGGTAGATGTGGTTGACACCACAGGCGCGGGAGATGCCTTTTTTGCAGGTGTGTGCGTAGGCCTTACCTATGGAAAAACAATGAGAGAGGCATGTGCCATTGGTACCCGTCTTTCCTCAACTGTAATTTGTACCTCAGAGAACATTTGTCCGAGATTTATGCCGGAAGAATTTGATCTTGACAGGTAGGAGAAGAATATGGAAAGTCTTATTATAGGAATTGCCGGCGGCTCCGGCTCCGGTAAATCTACTTTTACAAACAGAATTAAAAAGCGTTTTGGAGATGACGTAGTAGTCCTTTATCACGACAATTATTACCGCAGACAGGATGGAATCCCTTTTGAGCAGCGTGTGACTGTGAATTATGATCATCCGGATTCTCTGGAGACAGAGCTTCTGGTGGAGCATCTGAAGCTTCTGAGGCAGGGGAAAGCTATTGACTGTCCGGTTTACGATTATTCCCAACATAACCGTTCAGACAAGATCCTTCATATCACCCCAAGTCCGGTGATCCTTGTGGAGGGAATCCTTCTTCTGGCAGATCCCAGAGTGCGTGAGCTCCTTGATATTAAGGTCTATGTGGAAGCTGATGCTGATGAGCGTATTCTTCGCCGGATTTCCCGTGATGTGGAAGAGAGGGGAAGAGATTTGAATGGAATCATTAAACAGTACTTAAACACAGTGAAACCCATGCATTACCTTTATGTAGAGCCCACTCGTTCCAAGGCTGATATTGTGATCAACAGCGGAAAGAATGACGTGGCGTTTGATCTGTTTGTTTCGAAAATCAGTATGGAATTGGAGAAACGGAAGCAGGGGTAATTACAGAAGATGTTAGCTGTAGTTTGGAAACATTGCTGTGATGATGCGGCAGAATTAGCAAATGAAAGTTGCTGTTTACGAAATGGGTGAGAATTCCGGCATAAAGAATTTTTCTGCGAAATTGGTAGATGGCAACAGATAAAAAGATACAGGAGATCAGAATGTCACAGGAAAAAGAGAACAGACAGTATGAGAATGCGCAGAGTGTGCAGGAGGGGCAGCAGCCTCATAAGCGCAGAGTGCGCTACAAAGGCAGATACCCGAAGAAATATGAGGAGAAATATAAAGAACTTCAGCCGGAGAAATACCAGGATACCATTCAGCATGTAATGCAAAAAGGGAATACCCCGGCAGGCATGCATATTTCTATTATGGTAAAAGAGATTATTGATTTTCTGGAGATCAAACCAGGACAGATTGGCTTTGATGCCACACTGGGCTACGGTGGCCATACAAAGGCCATGCTTCAGTGCCTGCAGGGACAGGGGCATATGTATGCCACTGACGTAGACCATGAGGAAGCAGCCAAGACAAAGAAAAGACTGGAAGATCTTGGCTTTGGGGAGGATATTCTGACCATTAAACTTCAGAATTTCTGTACCATTGATGAGATTGCCAAAGAAGTAGGAGGTTTTGATTTCCTTCTTGCTGATCTCGGCGTGTCCTCCATGCAGATCGATAATCCCAAGAGAGGTTTTTCCTTCAAAGCAGACGGACCTCTGGATCTGCGCTTGAATCAGGAAGCCGGGATCAGTGCGGCAGAGCGCCTGGAACATATTACCCGGGATGAGCTTGCTGGAATGCTTTATGAGAATTCAGACGAGCCATACTGTGAAGAGCTTGCCAAGGCGATCACAGATGAAATCCGCAAAGGAAACCACATGGATACCACCACAAAGCTTCGTCAGGTCATTGAGAAAACTCTGGATTTCCTTCCGGAAAAAGAGAAGAAGGAGACCATCAAAAAGACCTGCCAGCGTACCTTCCAGGCCCTTCGGATTGATGTGAACCGGGAGTTTGAGGTTCTGTATGAGTTTATGGAGAAGCTGCCGGGAGCACTGAAGCCCGGAGGAAGAGCGGCAATCCTTACGTTCCATTCAGGAGAGGATAAGCTGGTGAAGAAAGCACTGAAGGCTGGATACAAGGAGGGAATTTATTCCGATTATTCCAGAGACGTGATCCGTCCGTCAGCCCAGGAATGTGCCCAGAATGGACGCGCACGGTCTACGAAAATGCGCTGGGCGATTAAATCGGAGTAAACGCGATAAATACGCTGCGCGAGTTTGGCTCGCCTATCAAGTAAATGAGACAAAGCACGCTCTGCAAGTTTTATTCGTTATCGCGTCAGTCACCAAGGTTTTTCGTGCAGGCACGAACTTTGGCTCGCCTATCGCATAAATAAAATGGGGAGGAACCGCATCACTGCAGTTCCATCCCCCATATCTTACAATCTCTGGTTCCCACAACCATATAACTTTGATATACAGCAGGAGATGCTTCGATGACTCCCTCACTGATCTGGTGGCAGTCAAGAACATCTCCTGTTTTTCCATCCAGAAGATAGATATGTCCTGTGCTGTTGCAGTAGAGAACCTTTCCGCTGCTATCCGGATTGTATACACATACAGGTGAAGACCAGGCATAGGCAGATTCATGCTCCCAGTTTACTTTCCCGGTATTTTTATCAATGCATGCAAGTACACCTTGTGCCTGTCCACTGGTTCTGGCAACTGTCACATAAATGTTATCCGACAATTCTTCTTTCCCAACAGCGATGGTAGACTGTACACCGCCTGAAACACTGTCCTCGGAGGAACAGTCGTAAGAGGTCTGCCAGATGATCTCTCCTGTCTCCGCATCAATTTTCCAGACAGGAACCTCTGCAGTGGTGCTGCTTCGCCAGCCCAGGCGGAAAGAGGTGCTGACATACAGGTAAAGGTGTCCGTCCTCCACAGACAAAACGGGAGTAGAGTTGGAGTCATCCAGAATATCCTGCACCCATACAAGCTGCAGGGTATTCAGATCCAGGCACATTAGATTGCCGCCATTATCAGCAATAAAAAGATAACCGTCATAGATGGCTGCGCTGTCCTCCATGCCAAGCCAGTAGGAGCCTACGCTGGTACGTGTTCCGTAGTAGCGCCATTTTACAATGTGATCCGGATTTATGGACAAGGTGCCTGCTTCCGGGTCATAACTGGTATTCAGTTTGATCAGATAAAGAATTCCGTTCTCTCCTGGATAGATCAGGGTATCTGTGGCAGCATCCACAAGGGCGGAGGAATCAAAGTAGCTTAAATTTCCGCGAAGGGAAAATTCATCATTATTTCCAAAGGTATACATCACACTGCAGTCCAGAAGATTCACAACAAAGACCCTGGCAGTGCCTTCATTGCTGTCATAACCTGCGCCGACATACATAATTGGATAACCTCTGGGATCAAGTGCACCTGCCCCTTTGAAGGTGAAACCAAGGTAAAGGGGATCTCTGGTAGCCTCGCCGGTTTCCAGATCTAGGAAATACACATAGCCGTCCATGCAGGCATAGATCACTTCTACAAGATCGTCTTTTTCCTTTGCCCAGTCGTACATATTCATGGACTTCTTTACTTCTCTGGACCATTTTTCCATAAGAGGCTGTCCGGTCCAGCCGCTTCCGGACCAGGTGGCATCTCCGTAAGTAATAGAGCCGGTTTTTGCTGTCCAGAGATCCTGGATTTTTCCATTTTTAATCTGTGTATTGCCATAGGCTGCAGTGTCACGGAAATTGTTTCCGCGGAAGGTGACGATTCCATCCACATCTGTGTAGCTGATCCCGGCATCGAAGGAGTGGGTATCTGTGGAGGTATAATCCGAAGTATTGGCAAGTATCTGTCCGTCCACCTCAATGTCTGTGGTTTCTATGTATAAAGATGGGCTGGTGGAATCTACGCATTTAGGAGAAAATTCTGCCGGTCTTGCCATTGCGGCTTTTACAGCGGCAAGAGAATTGGAGTCATCCATGTCCAGACCGCTGGCTTCCTCAACCATGGAAACTGTATTTACATTTTCCTGGATCTTTTTTACGAGGAAAACTCCTCCCAGTATAATAACTGCTGCAATGATCAGGATCCCTTCTGTAAGAAGAAGTTTTCGGAAGAAATATTTTTGCTGCAGCTGCTTTTTTCGTTTCCCTACTTTTCTTTTCATATTCTGAATCCTTCCCTGTTCATTTGGCAAAAATTATACAAGGTATGACTGGGAAATTCAAGATGTCAAGAGCTGTTTTGGAAATTCAATTTTCAGATTGGGAAAAAGGGCGCAATCTTTTTTCTTGACAGTGTATGGCCTGGCTTGTTAAAATATTATTTATCGTATGAAAAGGAGGAGAAAACATGCTGAAAGTATGGATCGTAGGATCTGAAGGCCAGATTGGCGAGGCAATTAATGAAGTGCTGGATCCGTTGGAAATTGAAGTTTTGAATACAGACAAAAATGCGCTTGATATTACAGAAACAGACGAAGTTCTCCATTTTGGAGAGATCAACCGTCCGGATGTGATCATCAACTGTGCTGCGATCACAGATGTAGAGCTTTGCGAGAAGCAGCCGGAGGAAGCATTTCGTGTAAACGCTTTAGGCGCCCGCAACTTAAGCCTTGTAGCAAGAAAAACAGGGGCAAAGATGGTGCAGCTTTCCACAGACGACGTTTTTGATGGGCTGGCACAGAAGCCGTACACGGAGTTTGACAATACAAACCCTAAGACTGTTTACGGAAAATCCAAGTGCGCCGGGGAGAATTATGTGAAGGAGTTTACCCACAAGCACTTTATCATCCGAAGCAACTGGGTCTTCGGAAAGGGAAATAACTTTGTAAACCGTGTTCTGGAGGCCGCAGATCAGGGCAGAGCTCTTGCTGTAGCTGAGGATCAGTATGGTTCCCCCACAAGTGCCAAAGATCTGGCAAGAATTATCCTGCATCTGATCCGCACCAATGAGTACGGAACCTATCATGCAACCTGTCAGGGTGTTTGCAATCGTTATGAATTTGCAAAGGAGATACTTCGCCTTGCAGGCAAAGAGGAGCAGCTGAATCCGGTACCTACCTCGCAGTCTGATCTTTCTTCTGCCAGACCTGCATATGCAGTTCTGGACAATTTTATCCTTCGCATTATCGATGTATATGAGATGCCTGGCTGGAAGGATTCTCTGGAAGAATTTATGAAAGAAAAACGGGAGGGCTAAGATGAGCGCGAAGAAAGAAAAGAATGTAAAAGAGAAAAAGAAGATCAGCTTAACCAGTATGATCTTTATTGCGCTGATCGCCGGAGCAATCACAGGAATGGTTCTCCATTACCTGGTGCCGGATAGCAGTGTGAAGAATGATGTGATTGTTGAAGGAGTGCTGTACGTTTTGGGACAGGGCTTTATCCGTCTTATGAAAATGCTGGTAGTACCTCTTGTTTTCTGCTCACTGGTATGTGGAAGTATGGCTATCGGTGATACTAAGAAGCTGGGAAATGTAGGTGGAAAAACACTTGCATTTTATCTGGTCACAACAGCGGTGGCAGTTGCAGTTGCCCTTGGAATCGGAACTCTTTTGAGACCGGGAATTGGTCTTGATATGAGTAAGATCCAGATAAATGCTTCCGATATTGAGACTATGGAGTCTACCTCTCTGGTTCAGACTATTCTCAATATCATTCCGGATAACCCCATCAAGTCCCTGGCAAGTGGGGAAATGCTTCAGATCATAGTGTTTGCTTTGATCATTGGTGTGATCCTGGCAAAGCTTGGGGAGCGTGCGGAGACCGTTTCCAACTTTATCAGCCAGTTTAATGATATTATGATGGAAATGACCATGATGGTTATGAGTCTGGCTCCTATTGGTGTATTCAGTCTGATCGCAAGAACCTTTGCAACCATTGGTTTCAGCGCATTTGTGCCTCTGGCAAAATATATGATCGCAGTTCTGATCGCTCTGGCAATCCAGTGTTTTGGTATATACCAGATTTTGCTGAAGCTGTTCACGGGCCTGAATCCGGTGAAGTTTATCCGAAAGTTTTTCCCGGTTATGGCCTTTGCCTTTTCCACTGCAACCTCCAATGCGACTATTCCGCTTTCTATTGATACGCTGCACAAGAAGATGGGTGTTTCCAAGAAGATTTCTTCTTTTACCATACCTCTTGGTGCGACTATCAACATGGATGGTACTTCCATTATGCAGGGAGTTGCGGTTATGTTCGCTGCCCAGGCTTTTGGAATCCAGCTGACTCCTATGGATTATATTACAGTAATCGGAACAGCCACACTGGCTTCCATTGGTACCGCAGGTATTCCAAGTGTTGGACTTGTTACTTTGACTATGGTATTTAATTCTGTTGGTCTTCCAGTTGAGGCAATCGGTATTATCATGGGTATTGACCGTATTCTGGATATGGCAAGAACAGCGGTTAATATTACCGGTGATGCTGTTTGTACGACCATTGTGGCTTGCCAGAATGGGGCTGTGGATAAAGAAGTGTTTAATAAAGCTGAATAAAAATATTGGCGTGTGTATGTGAGTTTAGACTCAGGTATGCACGTCTTTTTTTGTGTGGCGAAGGCGGACGCCTGGGAGGGGCAGTGTGTTGCGGACAACGTCAAAAAACGGGATTTTACTCCGTCGTCGATTGCAGGTTCCATAAACAAACTCGCCCATGCTGGGCTCAGACAGTGTTTATGGAACCTGCGCTATACTCATAAAATCCCGTTTTTTGACTAACTGTCCGCAACACACTGCCCCTCCCAGGCTGATTGTTCAAAGTAACTATGAATTAAGTGGAAATAAACAGCGTATAACACTTGACAACAGTATAATACTGTTATATACTGTTTGCATAAGGAGGAGTCACATGAAGATCATAATTAATCACTCGTCGATGCAGCCAATTTATGAGCAGATCACAGATCAGATCAAGGCGATGATCATTGACGGGACGTTAAAGGAAGAGGAAATGCTTCCCTCTGTGAGAACTTTGGCGAAGGAGCTGAAGATTAGTGCTCTTACGGTGAAGAAGGCGTATGACTTTCTGGAGGAAGAGGGGTTCGTGGTTACGGTGCATGGGAAAGGAAGCTTTATCGCTAAGAATAACCAGGGACTTCTTATGGAAGAGCGGAAGCGGGAAATTGAGACAGAACTGGAGGAAGTGATCCGGAAAGCGCGGATCAGCGGATTGTCTGAGGAAGAGATCCGGGAACTGTTTGAGCTTATTATGGAGGAGTAGATATGCTGCTGAGTTTGAAGAATTTGCAGAAGAATTATCCTGGATTTTCCCTGGATGTAAGTATGGAAATAGAAGAAGGACAGATCACCGGTCTGATCGGAGCCAATGGAGCAGGGAAGTCTACTACCTTTAAGGTTATTCTGGGGCTGGTTCATCCTGATGCAGGAGAGATTCGTCTGTTTAATAAGGATATGGAGCAGATTTCCCAAAAAGAGAAAGCGGATATAGGCGCGACACTTTCTGACAGCGGTTTTTCCAATTGTCTGACCGTGAAACAGATTGTGCATATTCTGACAGAGACTTATGAGAAATTTGACCGGGAGATGTTTGAGAAGCGGTGCAGCCAGTTTTCCATCCCCATGGATAAGAAACTGAAAGAGTTTTCCACAGGAATGAAAGCAAAGTTAAAAGTGCTGACAGCCACCAGCTTTGATGCCAGGCTTCTTGTTCTGGATGAGCCTACAGCCGGTCTGGACGTGATTGCCAGGGACAGCATTCTGGAACTCCTTCGGGAATATATGGAGACAGAAGGCAGAAGTATTCTGATCAGCTCCCACATTTCCTCAGATCTGGAGAGCCTGTGTGATGATATCTATATGATTGATAAGGGACTGATCGTGCTTCATGAGAATACAGATGTGCTGCTGGATGAATATGGTCTTATCAAGGCTGACGAGAAGCAATATGAATTGCTTGATAAGCAGCATATTCTCAAGGTGAAGAAGGAGCAATACGGCTACAGCTGTCTCACAGATGAGCGTGCATTTTATGTGGAGAACTACCCGCAGCTTGCAATAGAACGTGGGTCTGTGGACAAGGTTATTACCATGATGATCAAGGGGGAAGTATTATGAAAGGTATGTTTGTAAAAGACATGGAAATTATGAGGGGAAACATGAAAACGTTCATTGGCGTATATATTATAGCCATTTTCTGTTTCCTTAGTACTTCCGCAGGTCCTTCTTTTCTAATCAGTTATGTGTCTGTTCTGGCTGCTGTTATGGCACTGAATACCATAGCAACTGATGATATGGATAATGGTATGCCTTATATTTTTACTTTTCCTATCAGCAGGAAAGAATACGTGAAGGAGAAGTATCTGCTGGGTGCAGGGATGGTCACGGTATTGTGGGCTGTTGCTGTTGCAATTGCAATTGGCGTAAATGCTTCCGGATATCGTAAGGTGTCCTGGGAAGAACTGATCGCTTCTGCAGCTGCCGGTCTTTTTCTTGCTGTTTTCGCAAATGCGGTTGTGTTTCCGGTACAGTTGAAATATGGAAGCTCTACAGGAAGGCTGGTGCTGCTTGTTCTTGTATTTGGCATCATGGCTGTAGGATGGATTGGCGTAGAACTATGCCAGAAAATGAATGTGGATTTTTCCGGTCTGAAAAATCTGGGCCTACGCATTTGGAACCTTGGAATCCCAGTCTGTCTGGCGATGCTGTTTGTTCTTATGTTGCTAATGCTTCTGATTTCCTGTACAATATCCATAAAGATTATGGAGAAAAAGGAGTACTGATCCGGAAATGAAGAAGAATCAGATTTTTATAAAATGCGGAACTGAATATAAGGAGATGACGAAAGAACTGCTGGAGGCGTGTGATCTGGCAGGGGAGATAGAGAAGAAGTTTGAGAAATGCGGATTGAAGGTGCTTTCAGAAAATTCCGGGGCAGGTTTACAGCAGAATAGTGAGAAGATTATAACAGAAGCAAAGTTTGAAACAAAGAGCAGTCTTATTGACAACTCTGAAGCAGAAGTGGACTGTTTTTATTCTTCGGATTCTGTGGAAAAACAGAATTCAGAATTTGGTTTGTACAATATGCGGATCGGCATCAAGCCAAACCTGGTCGCCCCCATGGAAGCCTACTGGGGCGGCACCACTCACCCGGAGGTAGTCGCCGGAATCGTAGAATATCTTCAGGAAAAAGGTTTTTCCAATCTGGTGATCATGGAAGGTTCCTGGGTAGGAGATAAGACCTCCGAATCCTACGAAGTCTGTGGTTTCAAGTCCCTCTGTGAAAAATATAACGTTCCGTTCCTTGACATGCAAAAAGAAAAGGGTGTGCCTGTACAATGTGGCGATATGACCTTAAACATCTGCAAAAGTGCCCTTGACCTGGACTTCCTTATTAATGTTCCGGTACTAAAAGGTCACTGTCAGACCAAAATCACCTGTGCATTGAAGAACATGAAAGGTCTTCTCCCTAATTCTGAGAAGCGCCGTTTCCACGCATTAGGTCTTCATGACCCCATTGCCCACCTGGGACTTGCTATCCACCAGGATTTCATCGTGGTAGACAATATTTGCGGAGACCTGGATTTCGAGGATGGCGGCAACCCCGTAGAGATGAACCGCGTTCTGGCAGCTGTGGATCCGGTTCTTATGGATGCCTATGTCTGCGACATGATGTACTACCAGGTAGAAGAGGTTCCCTACATCACAAAGGCTGCCACCCTTGGTGTTGGCTGCGCCGACATCCGCCAGGCAGAAATCCGTGCCCTCGATGGTAACCCCGGCGCTCCCATTCCCAAGTCACGGAAAGTGGTAGAGCTTGCCGACGCTGTAGAAGAAGTAGAATCCTGCAGCGCCTGCTACGGCAACCTGATCCCTGCCCTTGACCGCCTGAAGCAAGAAGGCCTCCTTTCAAACCTGACCACCCGAATCTCCATCGGTCAAGGCTACCGAAACCAGAAAGGCATCCTGGGAATCGGCCACTGCACCCGCCACTTCACCCACCACCTGGAAGGATGTCCGCCAACTGAAGATGAGATTTATGAGTTTCTGAAAAATTATTTAATTGGTTGAAAGTTATTCAAGGCGGACGCATTCGGACAATGGTGATTGCTCACTCGCCGGCGCAACGCTCCAGCGAACTAACTGCTAACTGC
>NZ_JBCOMJ010000009.1:0-127925 GCF_040924225.1 Ruminococcus sp. RTP21484sp1_RTP21277st1_D2_RTP21277_210401
GGTCTGAAACCATTGTTCCGCTCATGAAATTTCGCTTCACAAATCGGCTCCAGTATCTGTAAGATACACTGTTGTATCAGTCTGTCCCAAATACTCGGAATCCCTAATGGGCGGGTTTTTCCGTTGTCTTTCGGGATTTCAACTCGTCTAACCTTTTTTGGCTGATAATAGTTCAACTTATTTCTGACGGTTTTAATGACCGATTCGATGGGCAGTGACTGTATCGCTACAATCGTTTTCCCATCTGTGCCGGGAGTTTTGCTCCCACTGTTTTTACAGATATTTCGATATGCAAGTATGATATTCTGCTCTGACACAATCAACGGCATGAGCCTGTCAAATGTCTTTCCATTCTGGCTGTCCTCAAATAATCGGTAGCCTGTTTCTTTAGCGTCATACCTTTCTGCATTTCGCTCTGCTTTGTTTACAATTCGTTTTGCCATAGTAACCAGCTCCTTATCAGAGAATGATTTTTTCTTAGTCGCACCACGACAGCTATGAAAATCTCCATTTTGGTGATTACTATATAGGCATGAAAGAAAATCTTAGTATCGGCTTGAGGCTATCCCTCCACCGCTTATTGTTACGGCTTCACAGGTACTGTGCCTCTACTCTCACAGCCACTAATGCACTTATTATAGAAAGGCTCTTTCAATCCCTTTCCTTTTCGATACAACTACGGTGCTTTTTCCGCTGATACAGTCAGCTCCCGTATTGGCTGCTTTCCACGTTCCGCATAACTTAGGATTGTTGCCACTTAGGTCGTTCCTTTAGCCCTGCAAGCATTATCTTCGAGCGAATCCCTCAAGATACCTGTGTCCTGTAAACACAGAGGGCATTTCATACTAACAACTTTTACTTTGCCCCGCTTGCGTACCCATTGGTACACTTGCATTTCTGCAAGCCATTCGTTTAGAGCCGTACATTCGGAATCTTTGTCAGACCGCCTTTTTGGTCATTCTAACCATATGGCAACCCCACCCGCACCGTCACACACAACCCGTACCTCTACGAATCTTTCCTCGCCATTAAGCGTTAGGGTGTGCTTCGCACGACTTCCCCGAGCTTATAACCCCAACCGTCTGTATTCGGCTGACGCTATTCGGAGTATTAGTGAATCCCCTTCAGGGCGTTACCCCGTCATTTGAGATTTCAGTTATGCAGTTCTCTAAAACCACATTTATTTAATTGTTTGTGACTTTAGGCTACGCTTTTGTCGGTTATTCCCACCGTTTTAGGCGTAGAACGTGTCACACTGTTTGCAAATTCGTCTAAAAGCAAACGTACATGGTAAGGTAATCTTCCTCCATGTACATCATCTGCCCTGTCACATAACAGGTTAAAAAGCTGCGTGTACATAATCGCAACAATAAAATTGAAGGTATCATCCGTATCAGAGATAATGACAAACATTGCCGTCCTCTGGTCTCCAAGCATATCCAGTTCCATCTCATCATAAGAAGTCAGTTCCCGAAGTTCCGCAATATCAAATGGCGCAAGTCTCGCACCACAGGAAATCAGGATACTTTTTGCTGTCTTACCTGCCGCCAGTTTGTATTTTTTGTACTGTCGCACAGCAAAGTGTTCCGGGTTTTCTGCCTCCAATTCCTCAAACAGCTCGTCCACCGCATTTTTAAATTCCTCATCATCCTCTCTTGCCTCAGAAGCATTGATAAATTCAAGCAGTGTGGCAAAATTCTGTTCGTCCTCCGGTGCTTCATAATAGATGTACCCAATCAGGGCACAATACAGAAGCCTTTCGGCCTATAGTGATAGGTAATCCTTTGAAGTTATCGCCGGATTTTCCCCCACTCCACACCGGACGTGCGACTTTCACCGCATCCGGCGTTCCATCGGTTGTTTTCACAAGCATTTAATCAATCACCAAATGAAATGTTAGTTTTCTATTGCGGACAAACCAGCCTGCTGGCGCAGACTGTTCACTTTTAACATCAGTTCCTTTGTTGCCTTGAGCGTGTCGGCTATCTCTTTTAGCTCATTCTTAGGACACTCTTGCAGGAGTGGAAGAAATCTATTATGGAACAAAATCATATTTCGATAGCGTTCCTTGCCGCCCAATTCTGCCGGTGTTTTCAGCCAGCATACTATGTCAGCCGCATTTTCAAAGAGTTCCCCACTTAGCGCACATTTTCCACGTTGAGCCGAGAATAGTGAAATCCTGCTGTCAGTAAGTTCTGTGCTTCGCCCCATAGACGGTTGATTCCTCAAACCTGATAGAACAGATGAGTTCATACTTAGGTTCGTGTGTATCAATGCCCGTCCCTCTACCGTGTAACTGCAAACCGCCGCTTTCTTTGCCATCGGTATCTTGTTCTTGATGTATGCGATAGGGTAGATAGGTTGGTCGATTCCAGATACATACCGTATCATTGCCGACTTTCCAAACCGTTCTTTTTCGCTCTCGGTCATTGCGCCGCCCTCTCGAACAAGTCTGCACCCGGTTTCTGTATTGAGCCGATTTGTTAAAACTGTCATGACCTGTCTGTGGATTTTCCTGCAATCAATGCTGATGCAGGTGGCAAGTTGAAAATAATTCTGTATTCCCAGAACCATTGAATTGTACAGCCGTATTTCGTCCAAAGGTCTTTTTCCCTCTGGAGGTCGGGCAATTCGTTTCGCCTGTTCCACCAGTTTTTGCCTTTCCAGTTCCAACTTTTTGTCACAGATATGAGATTGCACGATGTACTTCCTGCTTTTCGGTCTGACTCGTATCTTAAACCCAAGAAACTCTGAATAGCGTTTTCTAACATTGACTATCCTTGTTTTCTCTGGCGATACCTCCAACCTCAGCCTCTCGGTTATCCATGCCGTTACAGCCTCTTTCGTTCTCAAAGCGTCCTCTTTATTCCGGCAGAAAATTCTGAAATCATCTGCATATCTCACGATATACATTTCTTTCAACCCTGTTTTCCTCATTTTGAGGAATGCCTTGCTCCGGTCAAAAGTAATCGAGTTTCTGATTTTCCTCTCATACCCGTATTCCTTTACAAGAGGGTGGTTCTGCCATTGGCTCTCAACCCATTTGTCCAGTTCATTCAGCACGATATTGGCAAGCAACGGTGAAATGATACCGCCTTGCGGAGTGCCTTTGTCTGGAATGAGTGTAGTGCCGTCTGGCATTCTAATCGGTGCTTTCAGAATCCGCTTGATAATAAAAATCAACTGTTTGTCGTGTATTCCCATTGCCCATATTTGCCGCATTAGCTTGCTGTGATTTACGTTGTCGAAAAATCCTTTTATATCAAACTCAATCACATAATGCAGGTTCATGCGTTGAAGCATGGTGTAAGTTTTCTGCACGGCGTGTTCCACGGAACGGTTCGGGCGAAAGCCGTAACTGTTGTCGCTGAATTTCGCTTCGCAGATTGGCTCTATGACCTGTTTGATACATTGCTGTACCAGCCTGTCCCAGATACAGGGAATACCTAACGGTCTGGTTTTTCCGTTTGGTTTCGGAATGTCTTTGCGTCTTACCGGCTTTGGGCGGTATCCGTGCTGACTTCCTGTGACAATAAACCTCACTTTCTCTGCAACTGTTTCGGGCGGTAAACACCCGATGTCACTGATGTTTTTGTTGTCTGTTCCTGCTGTGTAGCTTCCTCCGTTTGCTTTGATGTTCCGATATGCCAGAAGAATGTTGTCCCGGCTCAGAATTAAATCCATAAGGTCGGTAAAATTTTCTCCCTCCAAACTTCGATGATAGAGTTCATCAAAAACTGGCTGCATACCGTAATACTCGGCATGACGTAAGTCATCTACACATAGAGTTTTGTTTTTCTTTGGCATAAGGCATCACCTCCTTTTTGCGAAAGTGACCCTTTTGGTCTTACTCGAATCCTTATGTTGGATTGAATAATGCCTGCTTATCTCAACCGACTTGTGGCCATTCCTCCGTAGCTCACATAACGCAAGCACATCATAGGTTCGACCACTACTTTTCAGCAGCAGTTCGTCTGCTTATTGTTTTTCGTCAGACTATTCCTTGCGGAATCTGCTGCCTTTCCTCGTTCCGATAGTTCTATCTGTTCATACATACCCATAGGTTCCTGCTATAGACCTGTCGGCTTGCCTGTGCCTGTAACACAGCATGGTCGTTCGTAGGATCAATTTCTACTAAACCACACCGACTGCGCATTAACGCACCCACACATTTCTGCGTGGTCTTCTTTTAGACCTGTACATTCGCAGGTTCGTCAGTCCGCCCGCCAAAGCGAACATTCTAACCATAGGTATCTTATAGACTCTCGGCTTATAGGTAACACAGTCTGCCTCCAGACCGCTTTCGACCACTTTAGGCAGTGGTTACGGTTACTCTCAGCCTTTGTCATGGGGCTTCGTACACCAGCCATTACAGCTAATGCACGCCCATCAAGGGTAGGCGTTTCAGGGCGTTACCCCGTCATTCCACCTATCAAACTACCAGTTCTCCGAACAACGGAAAACCGTTGCTCGTGCGCAGACTTTTTACCGTCTGCGAACGAGTCGCACTTACCCAAAAATCTTCGGAAGATTTTTCTCCTTCGCCTTTGGTATTGGCAATGATGGTATTGACCAGCTTTAAGATGTCTTTTTCACTGCGGATATAGCGGAAGGGATTATAATGCATACTTTTTTTGAAATTTATGGTATTCAACACTTTAATCCGGTATGGTTCATAAATAACCTTTCCCTGTTTATCCCTGACTGGCTTGCCGTTTTTCATCTTCGGTGTACCACGGCGGAGCATTTTCCCGCACTCCACCAGAATCGTCCCCTTCGGATCAGTTACAACATAGGAAACATTGGATGGCATCTGCATTAAATTCGGCTTTACATAGAACCTTGTTTTACCGGAACCGGAACCGCCGATAATGATTACATTTTTGTTTCTTGCATATTTAGGCTGTTTCGGGCGGCTGTTCATGGTAAGCCGTTCCGTCTGTGTCAAAAGGATATTATTTTCAAACACTGGATCAATAAAAGGTGCGATGTCTTTCTGGTTTCCCCATCGGGCAGAACCGTATTCCTCTCCCTGCCGGAATTTCTTTGCATTTTTCCCTTTCAGGTACACCATTGCCTTAATCACTACAGTGGTAATCATCCCAACTGCCATATCAAAGATATGGAGACTGAGAATTGGATTTGAGAACGCCATCTGGAAATTCAAAAACAGCACCCCCAGACGTTCTATTGCGGATTCCCCAACACAGAACCGATACAGCCATGCCAGCTTATCTGCCAGGTAAAAAACAATTACATAGGGAATATTCATCATAAGCAGACGTTTCTTATCCACCGCAGGCATCTGTCCGGCAATGTCCTGTCCTATTTTTTTCAAAACTGTCATAACTTCTGACTCCGGCTTCTTTTTATGCTTCCTGCTCAATGTTCCTGCCCCCGATTCTTCTGTTTCATCTTTTCCCTCTGCCTGTGCTTTGCCACACGTTCCATTGCCAAATACAGTTTCTTCCGGACAGATACTTTTTTGCTTTTCTTTAACTGCCATCCGGTATATTCCTTAAAAGCGGCAGTTATGGAATCCACTTCTTTCGCCTTAAAAAAGACATAATATTTCGGAGGTTCTGCCGACCTGTCTTTCTTCAGGCAGTAGTCTATATCATATTTTCTGGCATATTTTTCAAAAGACCGGATATTCCCATCTGTAACCTCAATATTAGAAAGCTCCTGATTGTGTGCTTTCAGTTTTTCCATGCTCTGTTTCCCATGATATACGGTTTCTTTTTTCTGCCCCTTTCCAGAAATTTTTTGCCGCTTTTGGGACTGTTCCATCTCCCTGAGCAGCTTCTGCAGCGATGCTTTTAAAATCTGTGCAGAAATTTTCCCTCCCCGTATACACAAAGACACCACCTTTTCATTTACTTCATCCTGCAAGACAATCACCTTCCTTCTCCCTGACTGCTTTCTTCTGTTTTATTTCCAGCAGAATCTTCTGCAGGCAGTACCCGATGCAAGGAGAATATCTTCCATAAGGGCATCCCTCACAGCACCAAGTCTCCTCTTTCTCTTCAAAAGGTTCCTCCGGCAAAAGCCGATAATAGCATTCTTCTTTGGAACATCCATTCTTCCGGCTATTCCAAAAATAACAGTAAGAGCAGTCCTTTGGCTTATCCTCTGCATATTTCTGATTATCCGCTTTCTTCTGCATCCTGTTTTGCTCTCCTGTCCAATTCTTCCAATCTCCTGTCCTCCTCTGCCCCTACACGAATACAGCAATATAGGCTAACTGCTATGACCACTGCAGCTCCGCCGATAATAATTCCAATCATCTCCATACACCTCTTTCGTCCATCAACAAAAAAACAGGGTGTTTCCAAAATGACCAGCACTTCGGAAACACCCAATATTTCTTTTTTATTTTTTCTTTTTTAACAGGAACAGTGAACCCCCTGTTCCGCACAATGCAAGACCAGCAAGAAGCAGCCACAGCCGTATATTGCTATCATCACCTGTTTTCGGTGTGTCTGTCGGCTTTGAAGGTTCCTGCGGTGTCTGCGGCGTTTCCGAAGGTTTCTTTTCATCCTTCATGGATACCTTCTGAATCTCTCCGGTATCTTTTACAGAAAACTCCACATCCTCCGCTATCAGATATCCTTCCGGTGCTGTTTCCTCTCGCAGTATATAATCTCCAATCGGAAGTTTTTCCATATAATGCGGCTTGTCTGTAGAAGTCCAGCTTTCCACCGCATTTCCATCTTTATCAAGCACCGTCATTTTTGCCCCCGGCAATTCTTTCCCCGAAATATCCGTTTTGGAAATCTCAACCTTTGTCACATCGTCTTTCATTTCCACTTTCTGAACTTCTGCAGTATTTTCAACAGTGAACGTAATACTTTCCGCTGTCACATAACCATCTGCCGGAAGTGTTTCTGTCAGAGTATATTCTTTGCCGACTTCCAGTTCTTTGATAATGTGCGGCTCCGTACCGGATGTCCACTCATCTACCACAGTTCCGTCCTGATCGGTTACTTCCAGTTTTGCACCCGGTAACTCTTCTCCTGTGGTAAGGTCAGATTTTGTGATTTCAAAGATAGTTGCCTCATTTTCAAAGGTGTGCTCAAAAGTAACTTCCGGCACATCCGCTCCAGCATACTCGAAAGTAAATTCTTTTACTTCTTCTGTCGTAACAAAACCTGCAGGTGCTTTTACTTCCTTCACATAGAAGCTGCCACCTACCGGAAGATCTGCAGTAAAGAAGATTTTTCCATCCTTGTCAGTCGCTTTCTGCTCCATAATGGTATCTGCTTTTACAAGCACATCACCGTCAGTATTCTTAATATCTTCTTTGGCACAAAGGGCAAATACGCCGCCCTCCAGCACACGGTCAGAATCTTTCTCTTTTTTGGTTACGATCACTTTTGCTTTCTGACGGCTGTTCTGCCATTCAGAATCGAAAGTTACCACCGGAGTATCCTGATCACGATAAGTCAGATCAATGTCTCTCGGCTCTCCGTCCAACACAAAACCATCGGCTGTTTCTTTTTCTACCACATAGTATTTTCCAAGCGGCAGGTCATCGGTTCTTGCAATGCCAAGTTCATCGGTTTTGATGGTTGCTACCAGTTCATCCTTTTTGTAATAATCATCACTTTCTCCGTCAGCGGCTTTAATATCTTCTCTGGCATAAATTTCAAAGGTAACGTCTTTCAAAGAGCCTGTCACATAACCCCAGATGGAATCCATTGCTCCTGCAACCATGTCATTCCAGCTCACTTCACTTAAGAATTCACCTTTTTTGTTGATGATGATACGTCCAATCGGAACGTCATCCTTCATTTCCACTTTCTGAATCTCTGCAGTATCCGTGATTGTAAATTCCACTTCTTCTGCTTTTAAGTAGCCATATGGCGCAAATTCTTCACGCAGGATATAGGTTTCCCCGACATGCAGACGTTTGATGATATGCGGTTCCCCTTTTACGGAAGTCCATTTATCAATTTCATTTCCATCTTTATCAAGAACCGTTAGAGTTGCACCATCCAGTTCCACGCCTGTGGTAAGGTCAGATTTTCTAAACTCAACCGTTGTAGGCTGATTCTTA
This sequence comes from Ruminococcus sp. RTP21484sp1_RTP21277st1_D2_RTP21277_210401, assembly GCF_040924225.1. Classification (NCBI taxonomy): domain Bacteria; kingdom Bacillati; phylum Bacillota; class Clostridia; order Eubacteriales; family Oscillospiraceae; genus Ruminococcus; species Ruminococcus sp. RTP21484sp1_RTP21277st1_D2_RTP21277_210401. The sequence goes on from NZ_JBCOMJ010000009.1 coordinate 8,060, forward strand.
AAGATTTCTTTCAGGCGGACAACTTCTACATCCTGACCCTGATAAGAAACAGTCACTTCGATAATCTCATCAGAAGAAACAAATCCGTCCGGTGCCTGTAATTCTTTGATATAGTAGCTTCCAAATGGTAAATTCTGTTCAAAAATTGCTGTTCCATCTTCGCCTGTGACGGCTGTACAAAGCTGCTCATCTGCTTTCACAATCACTTTTCCCCCGGCTTTGATGTCTTCTTTTGCATATAAACCAAACTCTGCTCCGGCGATGGTGCTGCCATTTTCCGCATCCTGTTTTTCCACGGAAATTTCCACTTTCTGACGCTCATTGATGAACTCTACGCTTTCCACCACGGCAGGAGTATCCTGATCCACATAGACAAACTGCACATTCTGCTCTGCTTTGTTATGTACAAAACCATCCGGTGCTGTTTTTTCTACAACCCTGTAATTTCCAAGTGGAAGATTTTTGATTGTGGCACTTCCTGTTTCATCTGTTGTAAGCTCTGCCACCAAAGTATCTTTGGCATACTCTAAAATACGGTTTCCGGCATCGTCTTTCTGAAAATCTGCAGTATAAATATCTTCTGCAGCGTAGATTGCAAAGACTGCTCCGGCAAGGTTTTCCATCTCATATTTGAAGTCCTTTCCGTAGTCTTTCAGAACTTCACCTTTTTTCACTACTGTAAGTTCCCCTTTTACCGGATGATTTTCATAAACCACTTCGATAATGGCATCTCCTGAAACCGGTTCAATCTGATACAGAGTATCGCTATCTACTTTAATTTCCGCATAATTCTTGTTGATGGTATATCCATCGGGCGCTGTCACTTCTTCAATACGATAATGACCGATTTTCAAATTCTGCGGAAGGATTAAATATCCATCAGCATCGGTAAAATAGGATTTATGTACAATAGTAGTCGGATAGGTCGTTACCTGTTCTACATATTTCTCATTATCCATATCGTAAATCTTAAATTCTGTTCCAGCAGCCAGCACTGTTTTCTTTGTTTCATCGTCCTGTTTCGTGATTTTCAATTTGGCAGAAAACTCATCATCCAAAAGCACACGCCATACCTGCGGCTCTGTCGGCTTATGCTCTGTGATTCTTACAATAAAATCATCCACTGGTTTATAATTATGCGGTGTCGTTGTCTCTCTTACCACATAAGTTCCATATGGAAGTGGAATGGATACTGCATAGCCTTTTTTATCGGTAAAGATTTCAGTTGCCCCATTTTCTCCAAGTACCACCGGAGTAACGGAATCAAAGTCATAAGTTCCATCTTCTTTCACAGTTAAAGAAGATACCAGATAAGCAGTAAATCCTGCGCCTTCAAGAAGTGCTGCATCGGTATTCCCGTTATTTGCAGCCTTAATAATCTGGAACGGCTGCTTCTTGACCTGCTCTAAGGATGTACAGCTTCGTTCCACCACAGCCACTAAATCCCCTTCATAATCACAGACAAGATCATATTCATTTTTATCTGTCAGATAACCTGTCGGCGGTGTAATTTCTTTCACAAAATATTTACCGAGATACAGGTTTTCTGCAACTGCTTCCCCTTTTTCATTGGTTGTCAGTGATGCCACCTTATCCCCGGCTTTATAAATCACACCTGTTGCCCCATCCGGATGTACGATATCTTCACGTGCATACAAACCATATACTGCTTTTTCCAATGTGGCATCGCCCTGCGGTTCTGCTTTGTTTGTTTCTGCATCTTTTTTCTTCAGGAAAATCTTTGCTGTCACACGTTCATTTACAAATGTATGGGAGAAAGAAACGTCAGCTTCGCTGTCATTGGTATATGAAAATTTAAAAGAATATATATCTTCTTTATTTCTCTGATACCCGGACGGAGCCTGTTCTTCTTTTACATAGTAAGAATTTCCAATCGGAAGATCCGCTGTAAATATCGCTGTCCCATCCTCACCTGTGACTGCCTTTTCAATCAGAGAACCTTTCTTCACAACCACAATGCCGTCTGCGTTTACAATATCATTTCCGGCATACAAACCGAAAATACCGCCATCCAAAGGTTTTTCTGTATCCTTATCTTTCTTTACCACGGATACTTTTGCTTTCTGTCTGTCATTGATAAAAGTAGTCTCTGAAAATACCGCTTCTGCATTCTGCCCTGCATAAGATAACGTCACTGTCTTTTCTTCTTTTGCGTTATAAAAGTTTTCTGGTGCCTGCATTTCCTTCACAATATAAGTTCCGAGATGGAGATTTTTTAATACTGCCGCACCGTTATCTCCCGTTACCAGATGCTCTTTTACCAGCTCGCCTTTCTTATATACCTGTGCCCCATAAGCGGTCATTATATCCTCTCCTGCATATACAGAATAAACAGCACCTTTTTGTCGGCGTTTCTCATAGCGGAACACAATGCCTTTCTCGCTTAAATCTGCACCCGTCAATACCTGTCCCTCTTTATATACAGTGAGCTCTCCAAGCTGTTCTTTATCCGGAACAGTTACAGAAGTAGACTGATTTGCTACAAGTTTCACATTATATGCGGATGTATTGATACGATACCCGGTTGGTGCCGTAATCTCTTTTAAATATACCGTATCTTGTGTTTTCACAATTTCCACAGAGGCCGTACCGTTCTTATCTGTCTTTGGCATCTCCTTGATAAGCTGTGTACAGTTTTTATCTTTATAAATGCCGAACACTGCACCGGACAGTTTCGCATCCTCTTTTTCAGAATCTACTTTTACAACCTGAACTTTTGCAAGTTCCAGCCATGTAACCTGAAAAGAAGCCGTAGTTTCTTCCTCTATTCCCTCTCCAAAAACCAGTGCCAGATTTTGCGTATCGGAACCTGTGGTAATTTTATAAGCAGAATAATCCTTTGTTATGCTTCCTTTCATCTTTGCAGACCAGTTTTGTCCCACATCTTCCGTCTGGGTCAACGGCGCTGAAAGAAAAAACGTTGTACCTCCTTTTACTACAACATCTGCCCCTGCATTGCTGATTTTTCCTGTGGATACGTTATGAAACTTTACGCCCTTTGGCAGTTTCATGGTAATGGACTGTCTGCTGTCTGCCTGAAACGTTACTTCTTTTGTTCTCTGGATATTTCCATCTACATAAGCAGTTACTTTGTCATCTGAAAATGCCATAGCCGCATCCGGGATTTCCGGCTGGCTGACCGCATAACTATATAATTCTTTTGCCAATGCGATTCCGGTATCATTCGCCCCATAAAAAGCATCTTCACTTCCCTCTGCATAGGATGCCGCAAGATGTGTCACGACAAATCTTTTTCCGGCTGAAAAATCGGGATATTTCTTATCAAAAAAACAATCCTCTCCGCTTGCATTTGTCCCATAATAACACACTTTGGACAATTCTTTGCCGTCTCCCAGTTTTGTAATTTCATATACTCCGCTGCCCGGTCCCGGCTTTGACGGCTGGATGCAGTATGCGGTTGCCGTCACGCTTCCAAACTTTACGGTAAACGGACAAGTCAGGTAGGAACCCAGACCATAGTCTGCATAATAATACCAGCCGCCGGAACTTACCTCTACCTGTGATGAACGCAGCATTTTAGGATTGTATGCAGTAAAAGTAACCGTTTCTCCTTCCTCCAATGCCAAAAGGTCCACATTCCCTGCAATCATATGGTTTTTAAACTGTTCCATAACATCTAAAAGTTTCAGGCCACTTTCCTCATCATAAGTGTCCTGCCCTTTTAATGCTTCTAATGCCTGATTCAGTTCTGTTTCCGAAAGTTTTTTCTTATGCGAGTCCGTCTCGCCTTCCTCTGCATCCTCTCCCCCGGTCTGATCATTTCCGTCAGAATCCTGTGCATTTTTCTCTTTATGGATTTCCGCTGACGGCTCTCTTACCACAATATTTCTTTGCACATGATAAGACGGATGACCACTGACAGGCTCTACAAAATACACTGCATGATACGTATCTGCTTTATTTCCATCAAATGCCTGTCCATTCTGGTTCTTTGCCTCGTGGTACGTGACCTTTACTTTTTCCGGATGAATCTTCATTCCTGAGAAATCACTTTTCACGTCAAAACCCGTTCCTGCTTCTACTTCATAATCTTCCGCCGTTACAATCTCATCTTCAGCAAGGGCACCCTTTACTTTTTCCATGTCAGGATATTCTGCTTCGTAAGCCGCTGGCTCCGCTTCTGCCGCATAAGTGGTAACTGGCTGCATAATAGAAGAAATGATTGTCAATGCCGAGAGAAATCCCGATACGATTCTCTTTGATTTCCCTTTCATTCGCTAAGTACCTCTCTTTCTTTGTTTTTTGCCATTCTAATACTGTCCTGTTTCAAAAATTTTTCCTAAGTTCCCATATCTCTTTACCTCCTTTTTTACTTGTACTGCCCATAACAGTACATGAATACAGGGAACTTCCCTAAGCGGAACTTCCCTGCATGGTATCTACTGTTATACAGCCCGTAACCGGACTGTTTTTTTATTGAGCGTTTTTCCTGTTCTCATCCTGAACCCGTTCCCTGCTCCGGTTTTCTTTCCGCAGCGTTTTCTCCGAAAGGGTGGGCAGAATGCCCACTCCATGCCGGGTATCTATTCAGGCAGGCTATGAAATTATCAAGGTACATATAAAGGGATTTTTGAAATAAGAAAATACCCTCTCACTAATCGCAGGCTGGAGAGGGTAAAAATTGACCGTTTATAGAAATTTTTTGTTATATGGATTTCAAAGAATTGTCAGTGTGTTTTCTATCGCAACAAACACCAGCATTATTAAAGAGAATTGTTAAAACAACACTAGCGTATTTGATACAAAAAACGGGAGAGAACTGCATAAAAAACAATTCTCTCCCGTAATCATTATTCACATTAATTTTTAATTAGCCCAATCAAGATATGTAGAATCAACCAATATACCTCTACTTTCCTTAAATGTGTCTACCAATGTACATTCTTTAGTATTCAGTCTCTTTTTTACATTCATTATATGAATATAACGTATTAAGATAATTATGGTATTTTATAGAATCAGTTTCTATTTCACCAACATCTATTCCATGAAGAATCGTAATATACATTTCAAGCATGGCACAATTACTATATAGTCTATCCGTATCATTATCATACACAACACAAAGAAAAGGTTCTAATGCATATCTGCTATGAAAATACAAATAGAAACTATGGCTTATTTCATTGTCTTTAACTATATAAATATCTGACACATTTAAATTTTTAATTGGTAAAGTTTCCAACGTGGCACGTGTTATAGCGTCCATCTTTTGTATGGATACTTTTTGATATAAAACAAATTTTTTCATAAGAATTTCAAGAACATCTCTTGTTTTCTTATACGGTTTTACAATGCTGTTATTATATTCTCGTTTTAAGTCATTTATAAACGATTCTGTCTCTGGATTTATTAAAACTTTTTTACACATCAACCCATCCACCTATTTCATTAAATTTAATCCAATAATCTTCGTTGTAAAAATAGCATCGGAGATTATTTGTTGAAATATATACACTTTCTTCAGTGTCAGGAATCACGCAAGTACCTATTGAACGATATCCTTGTGTTGCAGATAATCCATCAATAAGAAAACCTTTACTATAATATTGTGAATCACCTACAATATATAGGTTATCAGCCCTTAACGCTTGAACCGCATTAGAACCTTGCCAACGAATATAAATCGTATATAAGGTAGGAATTCCACCAGTTCTTCCACTCAGGACACATGTTACCGTTGTAAAGCCACTACGAAGTTGCCCTGAATAGTTACCGTTTTCATCCAAAAACAGACGTCCATCAAATGTCGTAGAAGGTCCATCGAGAGACATTATATCAGCATTCGTATTTGTCTCTATGTCGGAAGCAAATACTGTTTCAAAATTTATCGACAACAACAAACAACAAGCCAAAAATATGCTCATTACTTTTCTAATTTTTTTTCATATCCATCTTTATATGGTTTTTATTAAATCTGAACATTATCGCTACCTCCAATCGTAGAATTATCAGTTGTTATTCTTTACATTAAGCATACGTATATTTATCTTTTTCAAAGAAAATAACCTACTGAACAAATTTTAATGTATCAAAGTCAATCTCTGGTACCGTAACTGCTCTTCCTGCACTTTGGGCAGCACTTAAATAGATATAGTCATTCACGATCCATCCCGGATAACCGATTGAGCTGTCAGACACCTGCCACCAAATATAGTTTTCATTCAAAGAATAATTATCATTTAACAAAACCCAATCTTTTCTGGTTTCATACAATAACCCATTAATTACTCCGGAAGTGCTCGGTGTGCTTCTTAAACGAACACCATTTCCTTTTACATATGCGAGATAGTAATATTCTTTTGACTTCATCAGTGTCTTCACATCTGGATTTTCTTCCCAGATTTTTTCAATCTCATTCTGATCTGTGATAATTTCAAGATCGGCAAATACTTCGTTTTGGTCTAAATACTTTTGAATTCTGGGATTCTCTGAAACAATTTCATTAATGGTTTCTTTGTCAGTCACAACTTCTAAATTTGCAAAGGGCTCTTTAACTTTCTCTGCCGCAAATGCAGTCACAGAACTGGTTACTACAACACAACAACAAATGAATAAACCACATAAACGCTTAATTTTTCTCATATTTCTTCCTCCTAATGTGGTGCATGTGAATATGCAAACTGCCAATCAGAAAGACTCTTTAGAGCAGCGCCACAGCATTTGCACATAATAACTCTTTTGGTATAGACCCAGCATTCAGTAGGACTTACTTTCGCATGACCATAAAGAGTTGTCTTAACCTGATTGCATGGAATATGCGTACAGGAAGCTCTTAAATTTTTATCTGAGACAATGTTTACCTCTTTATCAACATCCAACTGTTCCATAAAAGAATCTGCTATTTCCTCTGATACGCTAACTTCCTCGCCATTTTCATTAAAAAATGAAACTTCAACCTTTTCCGGCTCCTGTTCTGCTGCTGAAACACTAATCGTCGGCACCAAAATCAGTCCACATACTAATAATATGCTCCATATTTTTTTGATTGTTTTCATATTCTTCCTCCGTTTTATTATTTTTTTAACATTTCAACACTACACTGTCCATCTCTCCTTTCCAATATCAATGTAATTCTTTCGACCATTTTTCCGTCATAATTACATACTTCAATATTTAGTGTTGAACTGTCAGTTTCTGGTATTTTAATAACATTCCCGTCCTGATCTCTGAAATTTATACTATTCATTCCATCTGGCATCCAAAAAATCTTATTTCCATTTCTGAAAATATTATCAGCATTCAAGTTTTGTTCATTTTCTATCGTATAATATCTGCTTCCTTCTTCCACACTCATTTCCAGAACATACCCATATCCCAATGGAGTTCTTTGTTTTTCCAAGTTTACTCTCTCATTTAGTCTTAATTGCACCATTTTATCCCCAGTTGCCGCATAAACTACTAAATCAGGAGATTGCAGGTAATAATTTACAGAAAACATTATCATCATAGCTAATGCAACTACTGCTACACGATAATATCCTCTCATAAGAACTTTTTTTCTTCTTTGGGATTCAATTCTCTTTTTGTATGCTATAAAGAGTTTTCTCTCATTCTGCTCTGTCAGCACAATATCATCTGCTAATTTTGATATATTCTCTAATTTTTTTTCCAATTTTATCTGCCCTCACTTTCATATTTTTCTTTTAATCTTTTTCTTGCCCGTTCTAGTTTTTTCTTCACTGCACTCTCTGAAACCTTCAACATATCAGCAATCTCCTTGCAAGAATAGCCTTCTATATAATAAAGAATTAGTACTTCTTTATCCTTTGCATTTAATGTCATCAATGTATCCATAATTCCTGTTTCTTCAGGTTTATGGTAATGTAGTGCAAGAGTTTCGTAATCTACCGTTGGATGCATCCTTCTGAAACGGAGTATGTTTTTACAAATATTAATATTAACTCTTGTCAGCCATGCTCTTTCATGGCTTTCGTCATTAAAGTCCTTTTTTGTATTTAAATATTTCAAAAATGATTCCTGCACTGCATCATAAGCATCCTCTTCGCTACACAGCATAATAATTGATATTTTATACAACAGTTTACAATATTTATTAAAAATCTGATCAGCATTTCTTTTCATCTTTTTTTCTCCTCATATATATCACACATATAATACATAATTGGTGACACCTAAACCAAAAAAGCAAAAAAATATTTAACCACCTGCTACTCACCAAAGATTTTTCCATTCTTCTGCTTGTATTCTATATCATAATTATAGAAGCTAACTTCGGATACATAAACAGCTTTGTAAACTGACAGCTCTTCCCACCAATTTACAAAGCTGTTTTCATTTCATATACGTTGTCTTATACTGATACTATAACTTTAAATTTATATGATTTTAGAACAATTTTCCACTATTTTAATTGAAATAAATACATCCTCCCTCAATTCCAAGTTCTTTCATTATATTTTTAAGTGTCTTCAAAATTCGTTTTTTTCTGTTCTGTATTGTTTTACGGCTACATCCACAAATTTGTGCCGCTTCTTTCACTGTAACCTCTTCAAAAAATAACAGATAAATCAGATATGCCTCCTGTTCCGGTAACTGTTCTAAACTCTCCTTCAATTTTTTCAGGCATTCACTGCGTACTGCCATCTCCTCCGGCTGTCCTTCCTGCGATATAGAAGTTTTTGCAAAACTGCCTTCCTGCACCACATCAAGACTGCAAACACCGTATTTCTGTTTCTGTTCCTGCTGGTATTTTTCCCTTCTCCGGGACTGATACCATTCCAGATAAACCTCCCTGGTTACTTCCACAAGTGTTCCGTTTTCTGTCCGCAAAATATAATTTTTTCGTTCTTTCGGCTTCTTTCCACGCATATCTTCTTTCCTCCCACTATCTTATCTCTTTTCGATTGCAGCCACCTGACCGTACATCTGCATAATATCTCCGCATCCTGTTCATCGCCCTTGACAGGGTTCTGGACACCGCAGACGGAGAAATTCCCAATTCTTTTGACAGTTCATTCTGTGTTTTTTGATGAAAGAAACATCCGTAAAATACCCTTTTCTGCAGTTCCGTCAAAACCTCAAATATTTCATTTACAGACTCTCTGCCAACCAGCATCTCCAATGGAGACTTTTCTTCTGTCTGAAGCATTCCCCATTCTTCCGAAACATCACTGTATGAGATTGTCCAGCCCTGTTCTTTCGATTCCTGATTACGACTCAAACGGTCTTCTCCTTCCAATACCAGACGGATATACCACTCCCTTTGATTAAAAAACTCTTCCGAAATACAGTCCGCCTGTTCCGCATTGTATTGATATTCCCCACAAAAACAAATCGGAAATACCGTAGTGAACCGACTAACCTGATACAACGCATAGCCATTTTGAAATGCCAAGATTTCTGTCTCACAACCCATGCTCTTTTTGGCAATGACCGTTCCATATTCTTTTAATTTTTTTGCAGTTGGAATTTTCATGCCCGGATATGGGACATCTACGATCTGTTTTAATTCCTGTAATGTCAGCATAACTACCACCTCTTCCGGGTGGCAGAAAATAAAAACATCACAGACGAAAAAACAGTAAAAGACAGCTCCCGGCACACCCGTTTTTTTTTAACGGGAGCCTGAAACTCCTTTTACTGCCACATAAATTTCTTATGCTTTATTTTGTTCTGATAATTCCGGCTGTGAAGCAGCCACTTCATTATCCCTGCTATCTTCCTTTTTCTCCGAAAAAACAGAGAAATCGCCCATTGCATCATATGGGCATCTTTGTCTGTATGCAAGGCACTCTTCCCTTGTCATATCCTGCCTCCTTTCTGTCCGCATCTGTTCTCTTTCCTGACTTAAAGTTTAACAACATTGGCTTTCCATTACCTCATCAGATATGGGGATATTTCTAAATATTCCCACCATATCTGTTGAATTTCTACAATTCCGTACCAAATCCCTCAATCAACACTTCCATTGTCTTTTCCAAAATTTTCTGTTCTTTCCGTTTCAGTTTTTTCGCACGACAAATCAAATCATACAGACGATGGTTTTCTTCTTCCTTACATTCCCCCAATAGTGTTCCTGCATCGGTTTTCAGAATCACCGCCAGCTTCCTGAATATCTCAATAGACATTGCTGTCTGTCCTCCCTCAATCCTGCTGATCGTGTTGGGGCTGATACCTGTTTTTTCTGCTAATACTTCCTGTGATAAGTGAATTTCCTGCCGCCTTTTGCGAATACGGTTTCCTAAGTCAATCAAATCCTGCGATTCCGCACGATTACCCAACACACATCCTCCTTTACTTTGCGACACCGTGTCGCAAGGTTTTTCTTAAAAAGGGCAAAAAAGCAGCCAATATTTTTTACGCATTGGCTGCTTTTCACACTCTATATTCTATTTTTTATACTTTGTTTTTTCTCTTTGAAATCATGTTCTAAATGCTTTTCTCACTATCCACAAACCACCATATCCAATACTCTTTAACAGATATGTTCCCACCATAAGCAAACGCCATGTCAAAACCACGCTGCCTATCATTCCTCCTATCAGCAGATTAAAAGCAAACATTCCAACAGTACCGCCTATATCAAACCCTTTTGGAATCATCCAGAAATACATTTTTTGTATGCCAAAGGGAATCCCTGAAACTATCCACAATTTCCGGTAATCACACACACCGTTTTCCACACAAAACAGATAAACAATAAACATTACCACAGCTATCCCTAAAAGCGGAACTGCCACATTCTCCAAAAATTCTTTTCTTCTCATCCGTTTTATCCTCCTCCATACATATCGTGATTCACTTCTGCTCTGTAATAATTTTCTATGGTCATGGTTGAATTGTAGAGTGTTGTCAGAAGATACGCCCGGATATTTCCTACCTTGCTGGTATTCTTCTCAAGGCAGCCAACGACATATTCAATATGCCCATGTTCCACCTTCATAAAGCGGTTCTTCACAATCACCACAGGCTTGTCCACTCCGCCAATGCGAACAGTGCTGTTATCCGGCATGACCATAACCTCTACCATCAGTTCCACAAGTTCATCCACTTCCTCCTGTTGTCGATACCTGCTGTCCTCAAAACACTCATACGAAATATTTTCCCTGATAATTTTCCGATAGGCTTCCATCTCTTCCACCATATCTATCATTCCTGCTGTTTTCCTCACTGATAGATGAGAAAGATTAGATAAGATATTATCTGTCTCGTTAAAATCAGTTTCACTACTCTCAGTGTCACTATACTCATTTTCACTAAAATCAGTATTGTTAATATCAGTATTATTAGATTGTGATTTTGGACATTCAGGAGTTGTGATTTTCACTATTCCAGAATTGTGATTTTCATCATTCTTGAATTGTGATTCTGCACATTCTTGAATTGTGGTTTTCATCATTCCAGAATTGTGATTTTCATCATTCTTGAATTGTGATTTTGGACATTCCTGAATTGTGGTTTTCACAACTCTTGAATTGTGATTTTCACAATTCTGTGTATTTACAGGCTTTTCCGGCTCTTTTTCTTCCTTTTCAGGCTGTTTGACCATAAAATTCTTCACATAAATCACGTTGGGTTTCCCCAATCCAAGCCGCCTTTTTTCCACCAGGCCAATGCCCTTTTCACTATCCAGTTCCTTTAATAACCGCACTGCCTTCTGTGTGCCACAGTTCATAAGCTCCGCAATTTCTTCCATAGTAAAAATAATGTATACCCTGTCCTCTTCATCGAACCAGCGATTTTTAATACTCAGGCTCATACGGTCCAGCAACAGACCGTATAAAACCTTTGCTTCGCAGGAAATAGTTTTGAAGCATTCTGCGGTAAATAAAATTTTCGGAATCCGGTAAAAGGTATACTGTTCCGCTTCCATTCCATGAAAATAATCAAACTGTATCTCCTGCATCTTCCTGTTCCTCCTTCCCTTTCTTCTTTCTCCACTGTTCCAACAGCGTATAAATTACTTCCTCAACCTGCTCTTTTGTATAGGCTGGCGGAAAATACGAGCGTACCTTCTTTGCCGAAAGAGTTACCTTTGTTTCTGCTTCCTTTTTCTGCAATAAAACAGAATAGATAATTCCCTGATTCAACGTCTTTTCCCTGCTATGATTCTTGAATAACTCCGCCTGTTTATCTGTTACCGTCAAAACTGCATTATCTATTGCCTCTAACACCCATTCCTGTTCTTCTACCGTCAGAAAAGAAAGTTTCTCTCCCGCTTTCATGGAAAGTCTTTTATTGTCTACATAGTCTAATAATCTGGAAATAAGGAATGATAGACGGATATACCGCTGAACCGTCCTTCCGCTTTCGCCAACAGCTTCTCCTACCAGATCAGCCGTATGCTTCTCTCCCTTGCTTCCCTGATGTTTCATGGCTTCATATTTCATTTTATAAGCATGGGCTTTCTCACTGGGCAGAATATCTTCCCTCTGGATGTTCGTATCCACCATTATCACCGTAGCAGTATCATCATCCATTTCCCGGATAATTACTGGCATCTCTTCCATTCCTGCCAGTTCACACGCCCGCCATCTGCGGTGCCCTGCCACCATCTCATACTCACCATCACCATACGGACGTACAATTCCCGGCATCAGTATTCCATATCGTTTTACACTTTCCACAGTCTCCTGCATTTTTTCATCATCCAATACCCGGAATGGATGGTCTTTGAAGGTGTGAAAAAGACGAATCGGAACGGATACAATCTTCTCTTCTGCCGTTACTTCACTACTGCCAAATAAATCATCATAAGAAGTCAGCTTTATCTTTTCTGCGCTCTTACTCTTCATCATCCAACACCTCCCCTGTCAGATAGTGATAGCCCTCTGCCACAATTCCTTTCGGGTCATGGAGATAGATGCTTTTTCCCTCTGCGGTAGTTTCAGCCGCCCTTACAGACATCGGTATGCAATTTGCAAAAATATGTATTTTGTTTCCGTACACCTCTCGAATCTGAGCCGCAATATCCTTTGCGAAATTTGTCCTGCGGTCTACTTTTGTGAACAAAATCCCCATGATAGAAAGCTCCGGATTCAGTTTTCTGTGTACCCGCCCTATTGTCTTAATAAGCTGCTGTAACCCTTTAACCGGAAGATAAGCCGCTTCTACCGGAATCAATACCCTGTCAGCCGCCACCAATGCGTTAATGGTAATCATACCAAGTGAGGGCATACAGTCAATCAGGATATAATCATACTGTTTTTTTATCCCACATATATACTGCCGCAATACCATTTCCCGACTCATGACATTCACAAGGGAAGTCTCCAATCCTGCAAGTTCAATATTGGCAGGGATAAAATCCACCCCTTCTTCATGATGGATAATTCCTTCTCCCGGCTCCGGTTCCTTGTCATTGATAAGTTTTTCCATAATATTGACCAGTGTCTCATCCAGCTCGTCCGGTTCCTGAATCCCAAGACTGACCGCCATGCTTCCCTGTGCATCTGCTTCAATCAGAAGCACTTTTTTCCCTTCCCTTGCAAGACCGATTCCTAAATTCACACAGGTAGTTGTCTTTCCGACACCACCTTTTTGGTTTGCGACTGCGATTACTCTACACATACTTTCTTCCTGCCTTTCTCCTGTCATGCTTTACTGCATGGTATTTTCTCTTTTCTCTATTTCTGCGTATACACGAAAATATTTGTTTGTTCCTTTATTTGCAAACGGTTTCGATACTCCAAGCACCCGGATTTTCGGGTGCTGTTCCAAAAGTTTCCCAAACCACTGTATATCCTTAACTGTTCCCTGTAATCTAACCTTCAGCATATGAATCCTCCCAATCCCGATAAAAACAATACTCCGGATAACGGATTTTGACTGCCTCCCAAAAGTACCTTGCATAGCCACAGCAGAATAAATCACTGACCGAATATTCCCTGCATTCATCTACCTGTCTGTCACTGTCTCCTTCATAATCATAAACACTGGGAGTACCGTCACAATATAGGTTAAATGCCAGCCGTATAATCCTTACGCTGCCGCTTGTCTGCCAGCCTTCATGCAGGCATTCCGTTTTCACGTATCCTGTCTTAAAATCGTATATCTGTTCTGCGTTTTCTCTTGTATCCCGGTCAATTCCAAGACAATACACCAATGCCTTGTGGTATACATCCTGATATCTGCACTTTGGCAGATAGGTGTAATAAAATTTTTCGTGCTCCTTATTTTTGAAAGTAATTGTGCGAGTAGTATCTTTACCTGCTCTTAACGCTGTGTTATTTGCCATTTTAATTTCCTCCTGTTTTTTTGTACATGACCGTAACAAAAAAGACACTCTTCTAAAATTTCTCTTAGAAAAGTGTCCTCATAATGTAAAAATATTGATTTCATTTTGCATGGACTATTTAAAATCATTTATTATAGCCCATTAAGGAGGTTTTATTTGTCGTACCTTTGTCGTACTCTACATCAAAAAGCCTACATTTTTTAATCCTTTATCGGATTTTTAATACAGCTTTGCACCAGCCGGAATATGTTCATCTACCATCAGTAAATGTAATCCCTCTCTTCCGTCTTCCTCGTGTACTGCTGAAATCAGCATACCTTCGGAATCAATGCCCATCATCTTTCTCGGCGGAAGGTTTACGATTGCAATCGCTGTTTTTCCTACCAGTTCTTCCGGTTCATAATACTCGTGAATACCGCTTAAAATCGTGCGTTTACGGTCTGTTCCGTCATTCAGAGTGAACTTTAAAAGCTTCTTACTCTTCGGAACTGCCTCACACGCTTCAATCTTTACGGCTCGAAAATCTGACTTGCTGAAAGTGTCAAAGTCAACGTTTTCTTCAAAAAGCGGTTCGATTTTTACATTGGAAAAATCAATCTTCTCAGCAGGTTTTTCCTCTGCTTTTACAGCCGGTGCTGCCTGTGCCGCATTGTTTGCTTCGTTCTTGGAAGCGCCCTGTGACTTCATTGTCGGGAACAGCAACACATCACGAATAGCCTGGCTGTCTGTCAGAAGCATAACAAGACGGTCGATTCCGTATCCGATACCACCTGTCGGCGGCATACCGATTTCCAGCGCATTCAGGAAATCTTCATCTGTATGGTTTGCTTCTTCATCACCAGCATCTGCAAGTGCATCCTGCGCCTTGAAACGCTCACGCTGATCAATCGGATCATTCAGCTCGGAATATGCGTTACACATTTCCCATGTATTAATGAAAAGCTCAAAACGCTCTACCTTGTTTGGATCAGAAGGTTTCTTCTTAGTCAACGGAGAAATCTCGATTGGGTGATCCATAATAAATGTAGGCTGAATCAGCTCTTTCTCACAATATTCTTCGAAGAAGAGATTGATAATATCGCCTTTCTTGTGACGCTCCTCATACTCGATATGATGTTCGGCAGCAAGCTTCTTGGCAGCTTCATCATCTGCAACCTGGTCAAAGTCAATTCCTGCATATTTCTTGATCGCATCATTCATGGTCAGACGCTCAAATGGCTTTCCAAGATCAATCTCGATACCATTGTAAGAAATCTTGGTGGAACCGCAGACCTTCTCTGCCAGATAGCGGAACATGGATTCCGTAAGTTCCATCATTCCTTCATAATCTGTATATGCCTGGTAAAGCTCCATCAGTGTAAATTCTGGATTGTGACGGGTATCAACACCCTCATTACGGAATACACGGCCAATCTCGTAGACTCTTTCAAGTCCACCAACGATCAGTCGTTTCAGATAAAGTTCCAGTGAAATACGAAGCTTAACATCTTCATTCAGTGCATTGTAATGTGTCTCAAATGGTCTGGCAGCTGCACCACCAGCATTGGAAACCAGCATTGGAGTCTCTACTTCCATGAAGTCACGGCCAGCAAGGAAGTTTCGGATCTCTTTAATGACCTGAGAGCGCTTGATAAATACGTTCTTGCTCTCCTGGTTCATGATCAGATCTACATATCTCTGACGATAACGCATATCTGTATCTGTCAGTCCGTGGAATTTCTCCGGAAGGATCTGCAGGCTCTTTGATAAAAGAGTCATTTTCTCTGCATGAATAGAAATCTCACCAGTTCTGGTTCTAAATGCAAAACCTTCCAGACCAAAGATATCGCCAATATCAGATTTCTTAAAGTCTGCATAAGAATCTGCTCCGATAGCGTCTCTTGCAACATATACCTGAATGTTTCCCTGTAAGTCCTGGATATTGCAGAAAGAAGCTTTTCCCATGACTCTCTTGAACATCATACGTCCAGCGATTGCCACATGGACCGGGCTGGCATCCATAATACTTCTTCTCTCTTCGTAATCGTTCTTCTGAACTTCCTTCGCCTGCTCTTCATCAAGACCTGTTACATCCGGCTCTGTACGATCCTTCAGCAGCTCTGCTTCGTGTGCCTCATAAAGGTTCTTTACTTCCAGTGAATGATGGGTCTGATTAAATTTTGTTATCTGAAATGGATCCTTGCCATTCGCCTGAAGCTCTGCCAGTTTATCACGGCGGATTTTCAGAAGCTGATTCAGATCCTGATTCTTCTGTTCTGCCACTTTTGTGCCTCCTTAAATATTACGCTGGATTTCCAGCACTTTGTACTTCATGATACCGGATGGCAGCTCTACTTCTACAATATCACCTGTGTGTGCGCCCATAAGAGCCTTTCCTACAGGAGATTCGTTAGAAATCTTGCCTTCCAGGCTGTTTGCCTCTGTGGAGCCAACCAGCTTCAGTTCTATATCTTCGTCGAATTCGAAGTCATGTACTCTTACTTTACATCCTACACTGATCTTGTCAAGATCTACTTCGTCCTCAACTACAACCTCAGCGTTCTTCAGGATTTTCTCAATTTCTTCAATACGCGCTTCGATATCTCTCTGCTCATCTTTAGCTGCATCGTACTCTGCATTCTCGGACAGGTCTCCCTGCTCTCTTGCCTCTTTGATCTTACCTGCTACTTCTTTTCTTTTTACTACCTTTAAATCATGCAGCTCTTCTTCCAGTTTTTTAAGTCCTGCATAGGTTAGTAAGTTCTTCTTTTCTTCCATTATAGCCTTACTCCCTTTCATTCCGGCGGCTTGTCGCCCCGTATCATACATTTCTTATATGCTGTTTCTCCCGGAAAATTCCATTACTATAAAAGTCCTGAACAAAAAGCTGCAGAAATATACCAACCACAGATAACATTCATGCGCCAAACAGTCCACTTTTATAATTGTTAATGCCTGCAGAAGCAGACATTTCATTACCCAAAAGGGTACAAATTCACTAGGATATTCACAGTTTCACCATTATAGCTAAATCAACAGGCATTGTCAAGACAGAAAAATAGCGAACAAATGTAAAAAAAGATGCCGCAGAACCACCATTTTCCGTGATTCTGCGGCATCTTACTTCTTAATTATGCTATTCTCTCAGAATGTGCTTCTGAAGGGGGAAAAGTTATCCTTCAATGGCAATGTGTTTCTTCTCTTCCACTGCTGGTTTCGCTTCTTTCTTCGGAACAAACAGTTTCAGAATGCCATGTTTAAACTCAGCCTTAATATCCTCCTGCTGAACGTCCTCGCCTACATAAAAGCTTCTGCTGCAGGCTCCTGCGTAACGCTCCCTGCGGATATAATGACCGGATTCTTTCTCCTGCTCATCTTTGTCCAGACCTTTCTCAGCGCTGATGGTCAGATAGCCATTCTCCAGGGAAGCCTTAATCTCATCTTTGGTAAATCCTGGAAGATCGACTACCAGCTGATAACCGTTATCCATTTCCTTAATATCAGTCTTCATAACGTGGCTGGCTCTCTTGCCATAAAGCTTCTTCTCGGTATCTTTCATTGCTTTATCATCATAATAGAATGGAAAATCATTAAAGAAATCATCAAATAAGTTCTCTCCAAAAATACTAGGCATTAACATAAGTCATCTCTCCTTTTTATATATGCTGTTTACCTTGTTTCTTGGAACTCGGGTGGCAGGGAATTCATAAAG
The DNA here is from genome assembly GCF_040924225.1 of Ruminococcus sp. RTP21484sp1_RTP21277st1_D2_RTP21277_210401. Lineage (NCBI taxonomy): Bacteria > Bacillati > Bacillota > Clostridia > Eubacteriales > Oscillospiraceae > Ruminococcus > Ruminococcus sp. RTP21484sp1_RTP21277st1_D2_RTP21277_210401. The sequence goes on from NZ_JBCOMJ010000009.1 coordinate 25,993, forward strand.
CCTTTCGCTTTTGCTTTCTTTTTATCCCCTTCCTTTGTTCTAGTTGTAATATAGCACCTATTATTAGCACTGTCAAGAGGTGAGTGCTAATTTCACATTTTTTTCACATTTTCCAATTTTTCTATTTTCCTACAGCATTTCCCTCAGCTGATAATTTGTATACACCTGTTCATAATCATATTCCGAATCATACCTGGTAAGTGTCACCATAGGATCTGCACCTGGAATGATCTGGTAGCTATAGGAAACTTCGTAATCCTCATCTATAAATTTCACAGCCCCCTGGTTTTCAGAGCCTTCTGTGATTTCCGTCCTGTAAGCTGTGAAAACACGTCCGCTGTTTATGTCGTTTGCCATGGCTGTCATAACTTCGGGCAGATTTCCAAGATCCTCATTTATCGTAAACTGATTCCAGCGGTCTATCAGAACTGCACCATAGCATTTATCGCCATACTCACTGGTGGCCTCTCTCCAGCAAATGTTGATATAGTTATCATCCGTTATCCTGTAGCTTCCAACATAGTCCCTGGGATCATAATATTCATCTCCTGCCCAATGAGCTGTAAAGGTTCCATTGTCCTCATCCAGGGAAACTTCATAATCTTTTTCCAAATTCGCAGCCCCAAGATAGCGGGCAATGATCTCCTCCGGATTGTCTTTTTCTGGATGATAAATGTAGGGATTCTCCTTTGGAATCTTAGCCTTTTCACTATCTTCCAAATCGTCCAGATTATCCAGGCTCTGAGCTTCTCCTGTCTGCACCAGTTCACGTCCAAAAATCACCTGGGTATCCTCATCTAAGCTCCCCACAAACTCTCCGTCCACCGTATCAAGATAAATGTCTCCTTCCTCCAGGGAAACAAGTATTTTCCCATCCTCCAGTTTCCATGAGACCTTCAGAATTTCTGCCGAGTCTGGCTCCTCACTATTGTAGGACATTTCCATGTAAGCACTTCCGTCTTCCATCAGCCTCATTTCCAAATATTGGTTTAAATATTCCGCTACATTGTGGCGTTCACTGCTTTCGTCAGAATATATTACATAATTGGCATACCAGATGCCCATATAGTCCTCCGGATTTTCGATTTCTGCATGGGCAATAGCAGGAAACAATGCGACGGTTAACATTCCGGTAAATACTGCAGCAATTATTTTTCTTTTCATAAGCACCCTCCCTGAATCATATAATTTTTCTGAAAAATATAATTTCAACTTTGCAGCCAGATACAAAACAGTAACCAGAAATTTTTTCTACAACTGTATCATTCTGCTGTAACTATATTATAAGAAATTTACCCAGGAAAAAGCACTATACTCTGGTTAGTATTTTTCTCATTTCCCATATAAAAAGAATCCTGCTTGCAGGATTCTCCGCCTGCGGCGGGGCCGCCTCGAGCGACAGCTATCCTTCCGCCGCAGTGCGCTCCTGCCCGGTAGGACTTTTAATATAATAGGCAATTCCAATAGAATTTCCTATTACATTAAAAAGGCGTCCCTTGCAAGCTGAACCACTTACAAGAACGCCCTGTACATCGAATATTAAATAACTGCCATATTAACTTGTCAGATTTTCAGACACGCTCTACCACTCTATACCATATTCTATCTCTCTAAAAGCTTCCCAACCAGGCTTGTCACCAGAAACGCCGCAATATCTACAGCCACAATAGTAGACCCTACCGGCGTTCCGCCAAGAATGGAAACAATAATTCCAAGAAATGCACACAACACGGATAAAATCGCCGAACAGATAATTACAGCGCTGAATCGTTTATAGATTCTCATTGCCGACAGTGCCGGGAAAATGATCAGAGCTGAGATCAACAAGGATCCCACCAGGTTCATAGCCAGCACAATGATCACTGCTGTGATCACCGCAATCAGAAGATTGTACATATCCGTCCTGGTTCCAGTGGCTTTTGCAAAATTTTCATCAAAAGTAACCGCAAATATCTTATGATAAAATACTGTAAACAGTGCCACAACAATAACAGACACCACCACACACAGCCACACCTCAGCTGTGGTCAGGGTCAGAATTGATGTAGAACCAAACAGGCTGCTGCACACATCTCCGGAAATATTAGAGCCTGTGGAAAACACATTCATCAGCAGATAGCCAACTGCCAGGGCTCCGACCGAAATCATAGCGATTGCCGCATCTCCTTTGATCTTTGTACTCTGTCCTGTACGAAGAAGCAGCACCGCACAGATCACAGTTACCGGCATGACAAACAGCATATTGTTGCTGAAATTCAGCACTGATGCAATGGCCATAGCTCCGAATGCCACATGGGACAGTCCGTCCCCAATAAAGGAAAATCGCTTCAGCACCAACGTTACCCCCAGAAGAGAGGAGCAAAGTGCAATAAGCACGCCTACGATCAAAGCATACCACACAAATGGATACTGGAAATAAAATGCCAGTTTTTCAAAAATTCCGCTCATGCTTTTCCCTCCTCTCCAGCATCCACAAGCCTCTTTCCAATCTTGCTTTCCAGATATTCCTCTTTTGTTCCGAAGAAAACCTTCTGTCCAATATGCAGCACATGACTTGCATAAGTCGCTACTTCACTGATATCGTGGGAAATCATGATGATGGTTACTTGGTCTTCTTTATTTAATTCGTTGATAATCTGGTACATATCCGCAGTTGCAACCGGATCCAGGCCAGAAACAGGCTCATCCAGAAGGAGGATTTTCCTTGTGGCGCAGAGAGCTCTGGTCAGAAGCACTCTCTGCTGCTGCCCGCCGGACAATTGTCGATAACAACGGTCAGCCAGATCCGTAATCCTGGTTTTCTCCATCAATTCGTGGGCTTCTTTTTTCTCTGCTTTATTGTAAAAAGGACGAAGTCCCATTCTTCCCAGGAAACCGGACATCACAATTTCGTCTACCGAAGCAGGGAAGTCTCTCTGAAGTGCAGTCTGCTGTGGCAGGTAGCCAATCTCGTTGATTTTTAAATCGTCTCCCAGAATGATACTGCCGCTCATAGGGCTCTGAAGATGAAGAAGGGTTTTCATCAGTGTGGATTTCCCAGAGCCGTTTTCTCCTACGATACAAAGGTAATCACCGGAATTTACGCTGAAATTCAGCCCGGACAAAATCGCTTTTCCTTCATATCCCAATGTAAGGTTCTCGCAAGTAATCAGACTCATAATGCCTCCTTCAGAATCTGGAGATTATTTTCCATGATGGAAAGGTATGTGGTTCCCTCTTCCACATCCTTTGTTGTTACGGACTGCATGGAATTTAATGTCAAAATCTTCTGATCCTTAGTGTTTGTATTTTCAATTACTGTTTTCGCTACTTTCTGATCGGAATTCTCGATGGTGAGAACAGCCGGAAGGTTCAGCTCATCCAGCTTGCCAGCCAGAAATGTGATGGTCTCGAAGCTGGCATCTGTTTCTGCGGAACAGCCGGCAAATGCAGCGTAGTAAGTAAGATTGTAGTCGTCAATTAAATAGCGGAACGGGAAACGATCTGCAAAAAGCAGGGTTTTTGACTGGGATTTCTCCACTGATGTCTGGTATTCCTGATCGAGAGCTGCCAGTTTTTCTTCGTAAGCCTCGGCGTTCTGCTGATAAAGCCGGGAATGCTCCGGATCGGCATCAGCCAGACTACTGGCAATGGTGTCGCAGAATAGAGACGCATTTTTCAAAGACAGCCAGACATGCTCATCGTATTCCAGATCATCATCGTGGGTATGCCCTTCTTCGTGAGTGTGGTCGTCTTCATCCTGCATCCCCTCTACAAGCTCTTCTTCCTTCACCTGGTCTCCCAGCACGTCCATCAGGTTGATTGCTTTTCGGTCTGGGTTTCCGGCGCCCTTCAATGCATCGGCAACCCAGGAATCAGACTCACCGCCTACATAAATAAACAGGTCACAGGTGGATACTTTCAAAATATCTTCCATGGTAGGCTGGAAACTATGCATGTCTGTTCCGTTACCCAAAAGCAGGGTAAGATCAACATTATCAGCCTGGTCGCCCAGGATTTCCTTTACCCAGTCGTATTCTGGAAAAATAGTGGCTACAATCTGGAGCTTCTGACTATCTGATCTGGCATTTTCCTGTTCGCTGCCATTTACCCCGCTCTGGCTTTCCGCCACACTGGAATTGTCAGTTCCTGCCGCCGCACCTGCACCGCAGCCTGCAAGAAGGCAGGCAGTACCTATTGTGGCAGCTGACATAAATAGCCTTTTGAATTTATTTTTTAATTTGTGCATGTTCAACCTCATTATTTTCCTCTACACTCCTCACAGATTCCATAAAACACCGTCCTGGTAAAATCCCACTGAAATCCATGGTCTGTCAGCATATGCTCGCCCAGATGTGTCATTTCCCCGCATTCCAGATGAATCACCTTTCCACACTTCTCGCATTTGCAATGAAAGCATATATGTTTATGACAATGCTCATCATGTCCCAGATACTCGAAGCATGCACTGCTGGTGCCGTCTACCACATATTTGGCAACCAGTCCCTGCTCCACCATCCGGTCAAGCTGGCGGTACACCGTTGTGGTTCCGATAGAAATCCCCTGACTTTTAAAGTATTTACATATATCGCTGACTGTAACATGTTTTCCTTCCATAGAGCACAGATAATTCTCCAGCTCTGTAATCTGTCTGGTACGATATTGTGCTTTTTCGCTCATTTCCCGCGCCTCCAATTTAAAAATCATTTTCATATTATAGCAGATTCTTTTTCAAAGTCAATATGAAAATCGTTTTCATTTTTGTCACTCCGTATTTTTTACAGTGCAATCAAAAATTCTCTTGTTTCTGCAGCACACAAGTGCTATTCTTATTCATAAAACAGACATGTCGTCTATCGGTGACATCACTATATATGAAAGTTTACGTTTCTAAAGGAGCCTGACATCATGGAAAATATAAGTTATGGAAAAATTGTTCTGATCGGCGCAGGTCATGTGGGATCTGCAATTCTGGACTCTCTTCTGCGAATGAATCTTGCAGATGAGATCGTTGTCATAAACAGAAATGAAAAAAAAGCATTGGGAGTCGTACTGGATGCCAGCCACACCACCGCCTTTGCATACAGTGCCAACGCAAACATCCGGGTGGGTACCTACGAGGACTGTAAAGACGCCCAAATTATCATCAACACCGCAGGTCCCAGCATTCAGCCAGGCAATTCCCGTGACCGCATGGTGCTGCTGCAGACCAATGTACAGGTGATGAAAGAGATCATGACACAGATCACCACTTACACCCGTTCTGCCATTATTATCAATGTTTCAAATCCAATGGACATTCTTACTTATATTGCACAGAAGGAATTCAACTATCCCCGAAATCTTCTGATCGGTACCGGTACTCTTCTGGACACCGCCCGCTTCAATAAAATGCTTGCCGACCTGTGCGGCGTAGATGCCAAAAATGTCACCGGATTCGTTCTGGGCGAACACGGCGGCACAAGCTTTATCCCATGGAATGCGGTTAATATTGTAGGAATTCCTTTCCATGATTTTCAGAAGCAGTTTGGCCTGAAAGAGCCTGTTGACTGTGAAAAGCTGCTTCACGAGGTGAAGGTCAGCGGTCTGGACATTGTAGAATTGAAGGGCTACACAAGCTCCGGCATCGCCCTCAGCGTCTGCCGTCTTGTAGGAGCCATTATGCGAAATGAACGTGCCGTTGTACCGGCTTCCGTTGTTCTGGAAGGGGAATACGGATTAGAAGGAATCGCAATGAGCCTTCCATGCGTTATTTCACGAAATGGCGTGGAACGCACACTGCAGATTCCGCTGGATAAAGAGGGTGCGAAAAATCTTAAGATCTGCTACGAGTATCTCCGTAATGTAATCGAGAGTATTTCCTGACACCATAAATAATAAAAGCTTACTACAACTTAGACATTTATTTTCCAATGTCTGAATCGCAGTAAGCTTTTTTACTTATAAAACATACATAAAGTTAATTCCTATGAAAATGGTAAAACATTCCTGTTATCTCTTGCACCCACTTGCAATGGCGTGTACCGGACATGCCTGCTTACACCGTCCGCAACGGATACATTCCGGACTGTTGGGGTTTTCCACAGGGTTGACCACCATCTGGCAAGCCTTTGCACATTTTCCACAGTGAACGCATTTTTCCATATCTACACGGTAGCGGTAAATGGAAACCTTATTGAATACGGAATAAAATGCGCCAAGCGGACAAATATAACGGCAAAATGGTCTGTAAATAATAATGGAAAGAACAATTGTCACGATCAGAATTGTATTTTTCCATATGTACAGCCAGCCAATGGCACCACGCATAGCCTTGTTCAAAAGTACCAGCGGCAGTCCGCCCTCCAAAGTTCCGGCCGGACAGATCAGCTTACAGAAATAGGGAGCTCCCTGCCCCATTATATCTGTGAGAAACAGGGGAAGCAGAATTACAAACACCAAAAAAATCACGTATTTCAGCTTTCGAAGAAGCTTGTCCCCTTTAAAGGTACGGATTTTCTTTGGAAAAGGAATCTTATTCAGCAGATCCTGGATCAGTCCAAACGGACAGAGAAAACCACACACCAGCCTTCCCAGGATCGCACCTACAAAAATCAGAAATCCGATTACGTAGTAGGCAAATTTAAAGTTCCAGCTTCCAACCACAGCCTGTAAGGAACCAATGGGACAGGCTCCTGCTGCCCCAGGACATGAATAGCAGTTCAGTCCCGGAACACAGGCATTTTTCAGCTTTCCTGTATATATTTTTCCAGTTACAAATCCGGATATATGGGAATTTGTAAGTGCCGCCCAGAGTGCCTGTATGGTATGTCTGGGCCAGTTTTTTATGTTCATTTTCTTATCATCCAATTCCAATACACTCCATACAGATATTTACAGCTTTTGTAAAAACAACTTCCATTTCACCCCGGTAAATACCAAAGGCCATCATCAGAATCCCCACCGCTGCAAGGGCGATTCCTGTCCATTTGGACTGAGTGATTTTATTTATATAATTTTTCATCCTACATTCCCTAACCACTTTTTATTTTTCGGAATTAATTTTTTCCAGTGCATCCTCTACAGCTGTTTTCCAGTCTTCCAGATTTCTGCTGCCCATGATCGGATCTCCTACAATGTTTCCATCTTTATCTACAAAGAAGGATTCCGGGAAGCTGCTGAGACCGCTGATACGTCCGTTCATGTTTCCTGCATCCGGAATCAGAAGGGGATAGGTAACTCCTGTTTTTTCCTTGAGAATCTGAGCTTTTTTCACAGTATCTTCATCTGTAGTTCCATCCTCGCCTACAGAATCGATAACCATTCCTACTACGCCCACTCCCTTTTCCTTCATTTCCTGATAAAGCTTGTCAAGGTCTGGCATTTCATTTACACATGGAGAGCACCAGGTTGTAAAGCAGTTTACAAGTGTCAGGTCATAGTCACTGAATACTTTTTCTGTATAGGCATTTCCATCAATATCTGTTGTCTCAAATGCGCCTACATTTTCTGCAGCCGGGTTGGCATTCTCTGCCGGCATATCAAATACAGATTTGTTTGGATCAAATGCTGTCATTTCAGTGATTGTAGTCTCAATTTTTTCAATCTCGTCTGTCAGATCAGACTCTGCATCTTTATTAATGCTGAGATAGTACTTATAATTTCCATCCTCGCTTGTTCCCAGCTCTTTGTGCTCGTTGCAGCCTGTGATGGAATCCAGATCATCGATCACATCCTTGCTGTAAACACCAAGTGTACCAACTCTTTCGATGCTCTTGAGCCAGTCCTCATAGCCGGTTCCAAGAAGGTTTACATCTTCGTTTTTCTGCTCCTCAGTAAGCTTATTCCAGTGGAAAAAGGCATACTTGAAGCCAGTACTGTCATCATTCCATTCTTCCTCTGTGATCATAAGCATATCGGAGTTTTCGATCTGTTTCTTCAGTTCTTCCGGAAGGACTGCCTTTAAGCCAAGGAATGGGAAATCGTAGGAATCCTGCACCTTCATATTAATATCTGCTGCTTTTACTGTTTTTTTCACAGGTGTGCCATCTTCAGAGAAAACAGCTGTCTCAGAACCGTCACCGGCTACCACTGCGCCAGCTTCGTCTGCTGAAACGGCTGCGCCGGCCTCATCTGCTGATACTGCTGCGCCAGCTGCATCCGCAGGTACGCTCATGCCTGCTGCATCTGCCGGAACTGCCATGCCAGCTTCTTCTGCTGATACGCTTTCAGCCTTGATCATAGCCGGATTGAAAGATGTTGCTGTCAGAACTCCTGCTGCCAGAATTGCCATAAGTCTTTTTTTATTCATCATTTTTATTTTTCCTTTCAGCGTTTTTTATTTATCTGAACGTATTTTAACATCTTTCCTATAAAATCTGTGTTAAGATTTCTATTTTTTTCAAAATATGATAATATGATGATGTTGGGGGCAAAAGCTCTTTTGACCTTCTGACACTGGTATCATAATATTTAAATTATAAATACTCTTTTTTGCGAGTATCTGATCTGCGCAAAATCATATTACGAAAGGAGCAGCTATGCACATTTTAATTATAGAAGACGAAGAACAGCTCTGCCGCTCTGTTGCGGAGGGACTTCGCATAGATGGTTATGAGACAGATATCTGTTTCGATGGAGACGAAGGGCTTTGCCTGTGTATGACAGAAAATTATGACCTGATCCTGCTGGATCTGAATCTTCCCGGCACGGACGGGCTGGAAATTCTCCGCCAGTTCCGGGAGCACAATACCAATACCCCGGTTCTGATCCTGTCTGCCCGGGATCAGATTGAAGATAAGGTAAACGGTCTGGATCTGGGAGCCAATGATTATCTTACCAAGCCCTTTCACTTCCAGGAGCTGGAAGCCAGGATCCGAAGCCTTACCCGGCGGAAGTTCGTTCAGGAGGATGTATGCCTGAAATGGAATCAGCTTACCTTTGATACCAGAACAAGAGAAACCTCTGTAAATGGAGTGCCGCTTTCCCTTACCAGAAAAGAAAGCAGCCTTCTGGAATATTTCCTGCTCCATCAGAACCGTGTCATTTCGCCGGAAGAAATGATTGAACATATTTGGGATGGAAGTGTAAACACCTTCAGCAATTCCATCCGTGTGCACATTTCATCTCTTAGAAAAAAACTAAAGGCTGCAATTGGATTTGACCCTATTCAGAATAAAATTGGCCAAGGCTATATATTGGAGGAATACAGATGACAAAAAAACGTTTCCACACCTCACTTCAACTGAAACTTACTTTATTGCTGTCCTTACTGATGATCATCTCCTGTGTTCTTATGTACTTCTTCATCAGCCATTCTGCCGTATCGGGAATGGACGGATTGCAGAATTATATGATCAAGGTGGACCCACAGGATGGAGATTCACCCATTACCTTTAATGTAGATCCCAAAGCTCTTTTTCCTCAGTTTGAGCAGGAAATCCAGGAAACCAAGGAGGCTTTTCTTCTCCGAAGTGTTATTGCAACCACGATCATTATTCTTCTTTCCAGCGTGTGTACTTATTTTCTTACGAAAAAGGCCCTTACACCGTTGCAGAAGCTAACCAGCGAAGTCAGTCAGATCCAAGCGCAGAACCTTTCCACCCAGCTGGAAGTTCCCAATTCAAAGGATGAAATTGCACAGCTGACCAGCTCTTTCAATGAAATGCTGACCAGGCTGGACAATGCCTTCAGTACACAGAAGCAGTTTTCCGCAAATGCAGCTCATGAGCTGCGGACACCCCTTGCAGTCTTGCAGACCAACCTGGAAGTTTTTGAGAAAAAGCAGGAACCGGAAATGATTGAATACAGACAGCTTTTCACTATGATCAAAGAACAGACAGCAAGGCTTTCCCAGCTGGTGGGAACCCTTCTTGACATGACGAATCTGAAGTCTGTTCCACGAACAGACCATGTTTCACTGGAAGAGCTTGTAGATGAGGTTTTCTGCGACCTGGATCCAGTTGCAGAAAAAGCAGGGATTTCTATTCATTTTGATGACAGCTCCAGTCAGGATTTGTATACTGATGTCCACACGCCTGATGCATCTGCACTTAATAACAATATTCTCAATATCACCGGCAGTTATGTGCTTCTTTATCGTGCAGTCTACAATCTTGTGGAAAATGCCATTAAATACAACCGTCCCAATGGCTCTGTCACAGTTTCGGTGAAGGAGAAAAACGGTCAGGCTATGATCCTGGTAAAAGACACCGGCATCGGCATTTCACCTGAAAATCAGAAAAAAATTTTTGATCCTTTTTTCCGTGTAGACAAATCCCGCAGCCGGGCTATGGGCGGTGCCGGACTGGGACTGGCGCTGGTTGACTCTATTGCCCGGGAACACGGTGGCTCAGTAAAAGTATTAGAAAGTAATGAAAAAGGCAGCATAATTGCACTTATGCTGCCCGTTAGTAGTTTAAAAAATTAAATTTCATAATCCGAAAACGGTGCCGGATCCGTAGATACATCATAAAAATGCCACCATTCACATTCATATGCCTGGAAGCCTACGGACTCCATTACTTGTTTCAAATACTCGCCGTTTCTTCTTCCGGTTTCGGAATGACCGGAATAATTCAGTGAAGCGCGTTCGTCCATAGTGTCAAATGGAGATGGCATTTCGATTTCGTTGCCTTCTTTATCAGTTAGTGTGACGTCAACACACATTCCGTTCATATGAGTAGGACGGAATTTCTTAATTTTCGTCATATCCGGTGGACGGGCAATGAAGTCATCATTTGGCATAATCTCCCAGAACCGCTTCTGTGCACGAATGGGACGATAAGCGTCCCAGATTTTCACCTGGTATCCATCTTTTTCGAAAATTTCTTTCGCTTTTATCAGAATCTGTGCAGTGTGCTCATCCAGCCAGCAATCCGCAGACTGGTATACCTGCACGCCGGTGAAATTGTGCGGCGTGGCATATTTCAGGTCGATGATGAAATCGGAAGACAGGTCCGTAAGTTTAATTAAGTTTCCTTTTCTTTCCATTAGACTTACCTTTTCTAAATATCAAACACACTCTAGAACCCAATTCCAGTTGCAATTCCCAGCAAAATCGCCTGTGTCACAAACAAGATCAGAAACAGCGGAGTAAACCACTTATACCATTTCTGCAGGGAAATTCCACCCAGGCCACAGATGATAACAATATCTGCCGTCGGCCAGAAAATATTGGAAAGTCCGTCGCCAAACTGGAATGCAAGAACTGCTGTCTGTCTGCTCACACCAATAATATCTGCCAGCTGTGCCATGATTGGCATGGTTGCAGAAGCCTGACCTGTTGCAGACGGAATGAAGAAATTGATCAGCGTCTGTACTACGAGCATTACCTGTGCAGAAACTGCATGAGGCGCATTTTTCAGCACGTTTGACAAACCGTAGATAACCGTATCCATAATCTGCGCATCTTGCATAACAACTGTGATAGCCTTCGCAATACCAGTCAGGATACATCCCCACATTGCAGTCTTTGCGCTGTCAATAAACTCACTGCACCATTTATTCGGAGACCACTTACAGATTGCTGCAGCAATCATAGACATAAGAAGGAACAAGCCACAAAGCTGCGGGAAATCCCATCCCCATTTGATCAGACCCAGCATAAGAACAACCAGCACTACAAGAACATCCAGAAGAACCAGACCATCTTTTAAGGTAAAGCTGTATTCATTTAACTCATCTCTGTCAAAGGCATGAATGTTTTTTTCACCAAATACAACGGATGCACCTGGATTTTTCTTAATTTTCCGCCCGTAAACCATTACATAGATAATGGAAATTGCCATGAAGATCACGAAGCAGATCGCACGGTATCCGGTTCCGGAATAAAGCTCTACACCTGAAATTGTCTGGGCAATTCCTACAGAATATGGATTCAATGTCGCTCCCATAAATCCAACAAACTCTCCAACCGCAATAATGGCAAATCCGAACATTGCATCATATCCAAGAGCAACTCCCAGACCTACGATCAATGGATAAAATCCGTAGAATTCACTTGCCATACCAAACACGGAACCGCCCAGTCCGAAGATCATCATAATGATTGGAACAAGCAGAATTTCTTTTCCCTTCAGTTTCTTTAAGATGGTTCCGATTCCTGCATGAAAAGCACCTGTTTTCACCACAACACCGAAGGTTCCACAGCAGCAGAGAATCATGAAAATTACATCAGCAGCCTCCACGCAGCCTCGATACAGTACACTGAAAAATCCAAGGAATCCGGTTGTGGTAACTTCGGATTTATCAATTGTGTGATAAGTTCCATCAATGGCTACATTTCGAATTCTTCCATTGATGTTCATTTCCTGATAATCGTAGGTTCCGGATGGAATGATCCATGAAAGAATCGCCACCAGAAGTACAACGGATGCTACGATGATCAGGGTGTCTGGCATTGCCAGTTTTCTTTTTCTCTTTCCCGTCATAAATGACTCCCCCTTTAGATAGATGGATTATAAAAACTATTCGCTTTGCCTGAAGAGTTTTACACTTTTTTCTTATGTATACCTCATACATTTATCCACTCCGCAAACAGCAATTATAAATTCATAATACACTTCGTATACTGTGGAGTCAATTAAAATTAACGTGTTAAAGTGTTATTTTTCAGACTAAGTTGATATATTGCTTTGAATTTATAGACAAATTTAACTAACATTCCAGTCAACGCCGTAACGAGATTAATATTTCAAATAATCAAAATGCCCCGCCAGGGGAAATGATGAATTTTCCTTTGGCGAGGCATTAAAAACCTTATGCTGAACTGGTTCACGTGTCTTTCTCTTACTTTAAGACTACCGGATCATGTTTGAAAACGGCTCTATGTTATTATTTTAGTGTAATCGTGTTATCCTTCAGATTATACCCGATCACATCATCCCAGTTTCTCCGAAGGGCAATCTCTGCGGTGAGATTGGTATCATCATAAACAATAGACCACTGGGTATTACTGGTAACTTCCTCCTCTGACGGCTCCTGTGATGCGGCCTTCAAAGCCTCCCATGCAACATCACTGGTGTAAACTTCCTCATAGTCAAAAATGGCTTCCATTTTGTCATACCGCTCTTTTCCGTGACCGTAAATGCCATTCTTCTGATTCGGAAGGACTTTATCCTCATAGAGTCCAAAGAAATTCGTGATGGAGCGTATTGGTGTGGCAACCATTTCTCTGGTTTCGCTTTCACAGTCATACTCCACTACTCTGCCGTCACCGGAAGCATCTGTGATATAAAAATGATAATCTCTGCCGCTTGTAGCAAACATGTCATACTGGTTCAGAAGCTCTATGGCTTCTTCTGTAGTTGCCGCGCGGTCCAGGATCAAACGGATCACAAGCGTGGTTCCGATCACCGGTCTGCCTGTATTCTGGTGAACGGGTTCGCTGTCCAAAGTAAGGACTGCAATAGATACCCCCTTTTCATTCATGCCATCCAGGCAGATAAATGGTGCTGTTAATGTGGCAAGCTTTTTCTTCATACTCGCATCCGGAATATTTGCCGAGATATTATCCAATGCTGCGAAAGCCACGGATTTGTATCCATCTTTCGGTTCACAGTAAACCAGCATTGCGGAAGTATCCCGTTTGAAATCATAGTTTCGGCCCATCAGCACATTTCCGTCTGCTTCCTGCAGGGTAAAAGCACTGCAGCCAAAATCCGGTGCTTTAATATGTACTGGCAAGATAGGAAGTGCCTCTTTCACAATGGCATCAACAAAGCTCTGGTTATCTGTTATGCCGTATTCGATCAGCCGATCCAGATCATAATCATATTTCACATCCATGCGATACAGATTATACTCGTCATAATCTGTCACTTTCTGTATACTGCTTATGGTTTGAAAACGCCCCTCATACACTGAAATAAAACCACCAGCAGCCACTATCAGAAGCAAAAGAATCACCAGTAAAACCGTACGGATTATCTTATGTTTCTTCGATTGTGTCTTCATCTGCATACCCCCTCCGCAATATTTTTGATATAATCATTATACTGGATTAAATAATAGGTATGCAAGGCAATTATTGGATATGACTTGTTTTTCTGTTGAATTAACCTGTTTTATTCATAACCTAACACCTAACCATGGCGCGTTTAAAAACTGAAATCAAACGCGTTCTATGAATTTGGCTCACTACCTTATAAACAACAAAGAGCCGGATTTCTCCGACTCTTTGTTTAACTATTTCTGATTTATTTAATTTCATATTTTCAAAAATATTTTCCTGTTTCATTCCAAAACTTCATAAACTATTGTCTCATATGGTTTCAGGCAAATTTCACCGTTTACAGTTACATTATCATATAAGGACCGCATCTGTTTTTTCAGCACGATTTTCTGTTCTAAATCCATATAGTTCAGAACAAAGAAGTATTTCTTATTTCCTTTCACACGCTGAATGACTTCCACCTCCTGTGGAGTCTGGAGCATCTCCTGGAACGGTTCCAGAATTCCTGTGTATTCTAACAGCACCTTCATGTTTTCTCTGGAAAAAGTACTGCCAAAATGAATTGCATATCCCTTTCCTGTATTCTTTCTGATTATGGCTGGTTTTTCTGCGTAATAGCTGTTATCGTAGAAAGCCAGAGTTTCTCCGCCCTCTACTGGCTCCATAATGTCGTTAAATAATGGCATGTCAATCATCTGACCATTCCAGCTGGCAGTAACAGGCGGCTCTGCCGGGCTTGTGAACGTAAAATCTCTCACATCCGAACCAGTAATTTCCTGCAAAAGTCCGGGCTGCGGAAGCATAACACATTTGCCGTTTTCCTGCTTGTATCCGGAACGACAGCCTATGATCAGAATTCCGCCATTTGATACATATTCTTTCAATATAGCGGCTCTTTTTCCCGTCATAATAACAGGGTGTGCATAGATGAGTACCGGATATTTCTGTAATTCCCTTATATCTGTATTCTCGCTCAGATATAGCGTATTATATGGAGTATGATAAATTTCAGAAGCAATAAAGATTTCTTCTGAGCTCTGTGCTTCCATCCTTTTATGCCATGCATCCACATTGGTATCCCACATATTGTCGTAGTCTTTTAATACTCCAAATGCAGCAGTATAATCTGCTCCACAAACCTCATCCAGGCATTTCAATTTCTTATAAAAATCTTTTACCTCTGCCAGTTTACGGTTGTCCCGATTATCATAGTCTAAGATTCCATGCCAGTACATCTCCGTACTGAATGTACAGGTTCTCCACCTGAAAAAAGAAATATAATCTGCACCATGTGCCACACTCTGCATTGCCCAAAGTGTAAGCTGACCTGGTCTTGGTGCAGGACCTTCCATTCTCGTAGTCCATCCATTTGCCCCGGACTGCTGCTCCATAATACCAAAATGGGGACATATGGAACGTACTTCCGTCAGATTTTTGCTCCAGTGACGGTCATTCAGATCTTTCGCAGTCTTCGGCTCTCTATTCAACCCAAAGGCAAAGCTTGGGTAGGAATCATATGTATAAACATCCAGGCATTCCTCTGCCATCTTGTGATTATCCAGATTCCAGAACATACCATTTGTGGTGATATAGTCTCCGTCTTTCTTATATTTCGAGATTATTTCTGCCTGCATTTTACAGAAAGAAATTGCACTTTCTGAAATAAAGCGGTAATAATCCAGCCTGAGATGTGGATTGTAACCATTATTTAACACTGGTCGCGGAACATAAATCTGCTCCCAGTCTGTATAGGTCTGATTCCAGAAAACAGTTCCCCAGGCTTCGTTGAGGTTATCCAGAGTTTTATACTTTTCTTTCACAAAATTACGAAAGGCAACAGAATCTGCCTCTGAATAAAATTCATCTACCTCACAATTCAGTTCATTGTCAATCTGCCATCCCACAATCGCCGGATGTTTGCCGTAATGCTGCGCCAGCTTTTCTACGATCCTTGCAGATAATTCTCTATATTTTGGTGAATTGTAATTGTAATGTCTTCTGGCTCCATGACGATATGGAACTCCATCCTGACGGCAATTTAAAACTTCCGGGTATTTTTCCGTAAGCCACGCTGGTGGTGTGGCTGTAGGTGTTCCAAAAATCACCTGTATTTCTTCCAGTTTACATAATTCCAGAAATTCATCCCAGAAATCAAATACAAAAACGTCCTCCTCCGGCTCCACTTTGTTCCAGGCAAACTCTGCCACACGGATCACAGTAATCCCTGCCGCCTTCATTCTCTGTAAATCATCCTGCCATAATTCTCTGCTCCAATGTTCTGGATAATAACAGGTTCCCATGGTCATTTCTTTCCATTGAAAATTTTGTGGTTTTCTCATATTCTGCTCCTTTCTAATTCAATTCTTTTGAAACAAAGAGTCGGAATTTTCCGACTTTTCGCTTAATTCACTTTATTTTATTCCATATTCATCCATCAGTTTTTCACGATATCCAGGATCGTCCAATGCCAGTTGCAAGTCAGCCATTCTGTCAGCTTCCAAAAGCTTCTTGGTTAATGATGCCATTCTATCACTTCCTTCTATTCTTCCTTCACTTTTTCCAGCTTTTAATCCATCATCGTACAACATCTGACCTAATCTTGTCATCGCAACAACCTCCTTTATCTCTTCCAAATCACTTTCCTGCAAAAACTTATCCGCCATTGTATATAATATCGCTACGGTCTTTTCTGCGGTTACTCTGGTATCCTGTTTTGCAAGCAATATCGCTGTTTTTATTGTATCTTTCCGATCTTGCTCGCTACTCATCAACGGTGTTAATGAGTTCAATATAATACGGACAGATATCCTCATACTCCCCATTTTTCAATCTGAATCCTCCCGGAATCACACCAAGTTGGTGAAATCCAACCCTCTCATAAAGATGTCTTGCATGAACATTGCTCGCCACAACTGCGTTAAACTGCAGTACACGGAAGCCATGTACTTTTCCCTGGGCTACGCAATCCTTTACCAGCTTTTCTCCAATATGAAGTCCGCGGCTGTCGCGGGATACGGCGTAGCTTGCATTGCAGATGTGTCCGCAGCGGCCTACATTGTTCGGGTGAAGAATATATAATCCAAGAACCTGTCCATTTTCCATATTCTCGGCTACCGCTGTATAAGTCTGCGCTGCGAAAAATTCCGCGCCGGTTTTCTCATCCAGACATTCTTCCTGTGGAAATGCCACGCCATCTTCCACAACCTCATTCCAGATGCGGATCATAGCTGGAAGATCTTTTTCCTCGTATTTTCTTACGATAATTTTGTTTTCCATAATGGTTCTCCTCAATTTCAGCTTATCTATCAGTGTACTCTTCTCTTTTTGTTGAAAAATCTGGCGAAGTTTTATTTCCATACATTGCAAATTACTTACCGTGAATGGAGTAACCGACAGCGACTCCTTATAGCAACATAAAAGACCACCACTTTATCTTATGATATATTTTGTACCTCTTCCTCTGCCCTCAACTGTTATAATGCCTTTTTGTCCCATACTCTTCAGCAACTGCGTTGTCTTGGATTTTCCAAAAGGAATATATGGTGCAATTTCACTAATTGATTTCATCAAATTCTTGCTCAAAATTTTATATACAATTCTTTCATCTTCCGTTAAGTCCACATCTTTTTCAAAATTCGGGAGTACAATCTTAATAGAATTTTCTGATACTTCAAAATCTGGTTTACTGAATCCATCTTCATATAGTTGTTTGATTCTCATAACTCCAGTTCCAAATATCTCAACAAACCCCAGCCGATAAAATACATTTGCAAGATTTCTATTTCTTAAAACAGATAATTTCCCAGCTAAATATTCCTCTTCTGTTATTCCAGATGGCAACCCGCCTGGAGAAACAATTTCTATCCTGTCATCAAACATTAAAATTCTGATTCTGGCCTCTATGTCCCAGGCTCTGTGGATCAACGCATTTGCAACCGCCTCTCTGAACGCAGCCTCTGGTATTTTTTCTACCTTTTTCCTGTCAGCCCCCTCAATTACTTCATATTGATAGTAATCTCTGAATATATCAATTGTCTTATCGTATACTTCAAGAATTGATATATTTTCAAAGGTTGCTCTCCTCTGAATAATGCTGATATTTTCGCCAAACTTCATAATGTCAATCCCTGGAAAATGGTTTTCGTCAGCCAGAAGACCTGCTGCATTATTATATCCATTCGTATTATTATATAAATTCAATGTTTTTAAAGTATCCTGATCAAAAGTCTCAAGCTGAATGCATTCTTTTAATTTATGATATAAGATTTCAAACGATAATTCCTGATCTTTGCACGGAAGCTCTTCAAATCTTATATTTTTCCCCTCCAGGATCAGTCTTGACAGTTCCAGCGTGTCTACTTCTATCGTAGCAGTATCGTTTCTTTTATACGCCTTGGATTTATACAAATAAGGCTTATGAACGCCACTTTTGACAACCAGTTTAATTATATGATCCTGCTGCACCTCAAGTGTATAGTCTGGTTGAGGGTAAATACTATCGTTAATTTTATTTTCAATATCCAGACATGATTGCTTTTCATCTGGTAACCCTTTGGCAACACCATTATCATCAACGCCAAAAAGAATCATGCCGCCATTGTAATTTGAAAAGGCACTAACAGTTTTCAAAAAAGTATTTGTGACAGTTTCTTTAAACTCCATTGTTCGTGTTTCCTTCATACGATTCAGCTCCTTTTCAATTATATTTCTATTATTATATGCAAAAACGCGCAAAAAAACAATCGTATTTTTTTACGATTGTTTTTTTGATTGATTTCAATTATTTCTATCATTATATCGAAGTAGCTTTATTGAGCCTCATCCCAGTAATCCTCCGCATCTCCATATTCGTCAAAATCATCTTCATGATCATAATAGAAATCCTCTGGATCATCATAATCATATACATCATATTCATCTTTTTTCTGTGACAATTTATTGTTGGAAGAGGATTTACTGCGTGACGAATATTTATTGGAAGAACTACTATAACTAGAAGAAGATTTCTGTACATATCGTATAAGGTCCGTAACTTTTCCATCCCGGCAGACTGCTCCATTTCTGTACGCGCCATCGCTTCCCTTCCACTTATACGTATTCTGCACTTTCACCTGTCCATTACTATCTCTGTAATTTTCTGACTCTTTTTTATCATAAAAACCCCAGATAGTACTTGTAATGTATTTCTCATCCATTCCTCTATACGGCTGATCTTGCTTGATTTTTTCTCGCTCTTTCTTTTCTTTCTCCTTCTTTAACCGCCGTTCTTCTGCTTCATTCTCCTTAGCTGCTGTTTCCCTGGCAATTTTCATTTCTTCTGCAAAATCTCCCGTATACATATCACCTTCATGAGGCAACTCCCACGTTATCCGATACTGCGTATGTATTGTTTCTCCATCGGCTACACTTTTACAATACTTTGCATAAACCAAAACATATTCCTTGTCCTTAAAGTTCTCTGGCAAATTCTCCAATAGCTCTACTGCGGTATTATAATCCTGCATCAGAATAGCATTCTCCGCCTTTTCATACTTCTCCAAATACTCCTCCTGCTGTCGTTGCAGTTCTTCCTGCTTACGTTTCTCTGCCTCAGCTTCCATATAAACTGAGGCACCTATAACTGTAAATAGCGCAGCGAGAATAAGAAATGGGGTAATAGGTATTCTCTTCATTTTGAAGTCTCCCTCAGTTTTAATAGAATTATTACACCGTAAATGGATATTACAATTACAGCCTCATATTGCTTTAAACGTTATCATAATTCATCTAGCAGCTTTATAATATGAGTATTCATTTTATCATATGAATTCCAATTTTCCTCTCTGATATTAATCTTCACTCGCGAACAAATGTATTTTATAAGCCACATAATTTCTGATACACTTTTTCCGGTCTGTTCTTTGACCCATTTCTCTGTCACAGATACAATATTATGAGCGGCAATATTTCGTGTGTTTTGTTCCACTGTAACCAACTCTCTTGCTCGTTGTTTCAATAAGTCATCAGAACACTTCGCTTCTATTAAATTAACTAATTGAATAGAATATACTGGTCCAAAATTAAACCGAGAAAAATCACCTTGCAAAAGCGGCAATATTTCACTACTTTCCAGTTTTCTCTGATTCCACTGCTTAGCAGAATTCTTTCCCTTATAATAATCCGAAATGTTCACTTCACAATATTGCTCAATTACAGATTCCATTAGATCAACACCCAAAGGCGTAAACGCTCGAATAAAATCCGCATATTCTCCTCTTTTTAGCTTCAAATCCAAAATTAAAGTATATTCAAAGAGGGAGCGTTTAACATCATCTGTTTTCACTGGCGTAACAATACCATTTCCCTTTGGAAGCGCTTTGTTCATTTTATTCCAATCTAATACCGATCTTGCCGCCGCTGCTTCTAGCCAGTTATAAATTTCTGGACTAATATCATCCTTTATATCTTTTCCCACTTCTAAAGCAGCACGATAATCATAAGAAAGCAAATGCTTTTTTATAATATCAATCTTTAACAAGCGCATTAAGTTCATACACTTTATTTCATGGCATCGATTTTCCGCCTCGCTTCTATTATCTTCGTTCAGTTCCCAGTTTGTTTCAACATCATAATCGTCTCTGTCTTCGTATTCCAGATTTCCTTTTTTCTTTGGTGTGGAAACCTGTATTGGAATAAATCTATATTCAGCTAATGTTGCCATAACCAGGAGAGCACTTTTCATTGCCGGTGTTCCCGATGCCATATTTACCAACAATATATCTTCGTTGTTCTTCTGTTTTTCAATTTCTCCTATAATTTTTCGAAATTCAGTAAAGAATACATCATATTGCTGAACGTCAATCATATCACTGTTTTCAATCACATGGACTTCAATGTTATGGTTGATTTTTTCACTCAATAACTCCACTGATCTTACATATCGATTATCTTTTTTATGATTCTCAATCATTTCTTTAGACAAATACAAATAAACAACATCTGGCTGGTAATGTCTACATATGTGCAGTAATGAACCATCATGAAAATACTTAATTGGATCCGTATTTCCTACTGGTGAAAATAAATACTTCTTTCCCATTTTCATTTTCCTCTATACTAAAATTATCTCTTCCTCAGAAACAGGCTCTATTCCCCAGGACTTGACTTTTCCCTTTCCTGTAATTTTGTAAACCCGCACACTATCCTCTCCATTTCGGTCAATGTATGCTGGAATCTGATCAATCAGCTTGTAATAATTTTTTTCTGAAAGCATTGCCTCAAATGCTGATTTTTGAACCCGTTTTCCATATCCTTCTAATAATTTGGCAAACTTGGTTCGACGCTTATTGTCAACAATATCATAAATTATCAAGATAAATTGACGGTCACTTTCCAGTTCATCTGTTATCTGAAAATAATATTCCTCATCATCGAATAACAATTGGTTCATACAAAGAAGCATCTCCCTTCTCAATTGCTTTGGTTAACTGCTCCATTTGCAATAAAATTCCACGACGAAAGCTTACAGGATAATCTACATATTTTAAATATCGAATTTCTGTCTGAAATTTACGTTCCAGTTTATTCAAATATAATTTTAATCCAGTCTTTGTTAAATAGCAACCTGGTTGCTCCAAGTTGAAAACAAAATCTTCTTTTGAAATTTCATGCCCATTTATCATGCTCATAACCGTTGCGTCCACAATAACAGCGCGCCACTCTTCCATCATATCACTTGCCAATGTGGGATGCTTTTCAGCATCTCTATGTATAAATCCGAAGTATGGATTTAACCCCTTCATTTCTATTTTACAGTATAATTCATTCATCAAAATAGAGTACCCTAAACTGATCATTGAATTAAATTCATCTTTTGGTGGGCGTCTACTTCTTCCGTTAAACTGAAATTCTCTCTCAATGCACTTTGAAAGACCTCTAAAATAGAACTTCGCAGCTTGCCCTTCATAGCCGATAATTTCTTCAATACGTCTGGAATTTTCTATTTTTCCTCTGCATATACTTAACATTTTTTGTTCTTCCTCAAGACGTATATTTCGACTTTTTTCATATCTTCTCAATACAACACTCTGATTTTTAATCTTTGCGCTTAAAATTCTTTTTCCAAGTTCTACCGCGAATTCTGTGTCATATAGTGCACTTTGCATTCTTTGTCTTCCAGCGTTTATATGGCTTGTAGACATTACACGACCAAAGTATACCCCACCTTTTGAAAAATAGACGACCGGAATTCCTCTTTTCAGACATTCTTCGGTACATTTTGCCGTCATCTGTGATTGCCCCATAATAGTGATACCCTCTAGAGATTCAATAGGAATCAATTTTTTCAAACCATCTTTATAATTTACTACACATTTATTTGCTTCATAACCAATCTGAGCTCCATTTTCATTAACATAAAGTAATCCCATTGTGTTCCCCCTTTGTTTTTCTCGTCCCCTATTGGGGGCTTATATTTCTCAATAACACGCCAAAAGACAATCAGAGAATTGTAGACGAATGGTTTTCGTCCCCTACCGGGGACTTATATTTCTCAATAGTAAAAAAGATTTCGTTGGAGAATTACAAGAAGTGTTTCCGTCCCCTACCGGGGACTTATATTTCTCAATTCCTTTTGAAACTCCGTACACAGCAAAGACTAGATTTCCGTCCCCTACCGGGGACTTATATTTCTCAATGGCATTCGGCATTCTGTACTTTGAAAATGGCATACGGGTTTCCGTCCCCTACCGGGGACTTATATTTCTCAATTGTTCCGGTTTTAACTTCGCACGCGGGTTTGAATCCGTTTCCGTCCCCTACCGGGGACTTATATTTCTCAATTGTTCATGTAAAATCCGAAATCACTGATTTTCCATCATTTCCGTCCCCTACCGGGGACTTATATTTCTCAATACCATCTCCGCAATTCCTTGTAAACACTGACTGTATTACGCAATTTGCGTGGGAAATGATTTTTCAGAAATATAAGTTTATTTTTCATTATAAGAAACTCTCCAAATGCCTATTTTATGCGGTGCGCGGGAAAACTAATATATTTTGAATTTACATTGCCCCATCATATAAGTTTTCCCACAATATTTCGTACATTTTAGGACATGAGGAGAAACTCCCAGTCTGCAATCTTTGTAATGCTTATGTTCCTTTGGCACGTAAGTTTTATCAAAAATATCCTGCACAGCTTGAACTCCTTCTCTTTCTCCTAACAGAGAATATATCACAGTTTTTGAGACAAATCCACTTCCGCCACCAAGAAATACCGTTTCATCAAACATCTGATCTGCAATAGGATATTTGCTCTGAAATACACTATAGTAAAATTGATAAAATTTTTTTACTGCTTCCATAATTTTCTCACTTGTAATCTGATTGATTGATTCGTCAACTTTCATACTCGTCTTTATCACAGTTCCTGGCTTGACACATTCACGAAGCAGATTTAGTGTTTTGCTGCTACCATCGATATGATATTCCCATTTCTGACAAAGTATCATATCTTCATTGCTCAGTGGTTTACTGTCACTGATTATAATTCCTGACATAATATCATTCACTGCATCTTTGCTTTTTTCTGTTCTATTTAATTTATGAAATGCTTTTTCTTCAATTCCCCCTATATTTTTTTGTAAAATATTTCTATTTCTAATCGGTCCATCCAATTCCATTTTTATCTTCTGGACATCTTGTTTATAGTACAGTGGATTTTTCATAATATCTGCTGCAAGTAAAATTGTACGAAGCATTCCCTTTATTGAACTGCCAGGAATATATGGATTTCCATAAGGATCTCGCATGAAATTCATAATTTGCATGCGCCCTTTTTCCATCTGAATATCTCCTACATTTATTTTATACTTCATACAGCACTTGATTTCATCCAGAGAAATTCGATTTCTTTCAACCCAATGCTTCAAATCTTCTCTTCCATCTACAACCATAAATTTTTCAAACTCAATTTCCAAGTGCTTTTTCTTGGCTAACATATACAACTTATCAATATCTATAATACCAACTGTATTTCTATTCAAAAAAAGATATTCCTTTTTCTGAATTTCCATGCCACTTCCGACATAAACAGGTCCGCATACCTCTAATTCTAACTGATATGTTTTTAATACTCTTTTCATATGTCTACCCCCAGAAAAAGTGCTTTCTCATATCTGAATATAGGGTGTGTTCCACGATTCTTTTCTGTTATCACAGTTCCTTTAAATACTTGCTGAAAACAAGATCCCGGTATAAAAACATATCTTTCCTGTTTTCTCATCTGTTGTTCTGCATATTTTTCCGAATCTATAAAGCCCCCTCGCTTTAACAGACTATAATAGGCACAATCAAGAATCTTCTCCAGCTCCATATCTGCTGCCATCGCAGTAGAAAGCAATATATTTATTTTTCCAGCTTTTTGTAATTTTTTTTCTAAATTTGTAGAAATTTCACTTTCCTGATATTCAAAGCGCCCTAATCCTGTGCTCTTCTTTCCTCCAACTCCAGTATACGATAAACTTTCTAATAATTCTTCAAACAAATTTTTCACTTTTTCATCCTGAAAACCAACTATAATATATAGCCCGTTTCCATCATTGAAATAAAAAGCATTTACTCTATATGGCTCTGGATCCTCATTGCCACTGATTCCAACAGATACTCTCATTCCTGATTTTCCTAGATTATGGAGTAAATCCATTTGATCTAACGGAAAATCTCCATTTATGTATTCTTCCAAAAGCTCTACTGGAATATATTTCATATTTTTAATCAACTTTTTTTCTCTCGAATCTCCACGCGAAGCTGAACTTTTTCGTTCAATTTTTAACATTGGTTTTGGAATAAAATATTCCTTTCCAATATAGGGAAATCCATCTGAAAATAATAACCTATCATTTTCTACAAATTCCAAAAATAAATTTTCCTTATTTAATTTTAATGCTTCCTGATAAAGAGCCGAAAAAAGAGTATCTGCATGAAATGATATATCTGTACTGTCGAGATTCCCATGTCCAAATCGTACTCCATTAAAGAATTCCAAACGATAACTTGTGTAATTCAATGTTTTCTCCTTTCAGAATTCACTCCTGAATTGCTTGTGATAATATCTTATTACACTGCGCCAATAATTCTTCACTTACCTCACCTACAACAGTTTCCGCAATTATATTCTCAAATGCAATTTTCCCATATCCCCGTGAACCACTTCCTCCAATATAATCGTATTGAAGCAAGCGCATACCCTCTGCCAGCGTTTCCACATCTTCTATCATTTCTTTTTCATCTTCCACTTCGTATATTAAATCTAACTCAAAAATAGAACCTCGAACAGCTCTCTCTATTTGTCTTGGGTTTGCTACTGCAGTAAGTCTGGAAATCGAATTCTCAAATTTCACCTCGGTCATACTCTGCAGACCTGCTCGTCTTAATTCTCCTTCATTCGCCAATACCATATCTGAAAATAACAGCCTGCTTCGCTTTACGTTTCCCTTCTTAGCTGAACCAAATAAACGTACAATTCTTTCATGATCATTATCTGGATCCTGAAGACTTTCATTAAATTCCTTAGCAAGTAAACTCCTCATTTTGCCTTTTAAAGAACTTCCAGGAAGCAATGGAAGATTTGATCTTACATCCCTTACTATTGGAGAATCAACTGCTCCAATTGCCGCAAAAGCACTGCTTCCTCCAATATGCATACCGGTTTTCACTAAAATATCCCCATTAATTCTAATTTTTGCGTACATAATGCTCCCCCTTTACTGTTCTTTTCCACCATAGTACTTATGAAATGCAATAAGAGCTTCCATATATCGACTAAAAAGCAAATAGTTCTTTTTACTTGCACCAATTTCTTTCAAACATTCAATTATTTCAGCCTTTTTTATAAACTTTTCTACCTTGTGCTCATTATCACGCCCACATTCATACATAACCCGAACTCTTAAATATTCTATTCTTCCTAGCAGTTCATCATCAAGCCTCTCCGACGGATAAAGTAATACCTGATTATATATATCAGCTGTCATTGCCAGAAGATTTCGAAGTTTAGAGGTCGTTACAATATTTACACGCCCTCTGTTCTTCACCTTTGATTCTTCTGCCAGATCCGAAATTACTTTTTCAGCCTTATCGACATAATTTTTCTCATTTATTCGCATATTAATGAGCCCCCTTCTCTCTGTGCATATAAGCATATAGATTTATTGCTGTTTTCAATTCTCTACAGTCTTTTTCAGATTGCACCCATTGATACATTTTTCTGGAAAACTTGCGATATTTTTCTTTCTTTTCACCTTCTTTATCTGGCTCCAAGCGAGACAGAAGATAGACAAATCTTGCAAAGTTAATTTTCTCCTTCTGATTTCGGATCAGTTCCAGCATGCGGTATAAGAATGACATTCCTCTTTCATCTGATTCTCCAAGAAAATCTTGAATTACATCATATTTTTCTCCAAGAACACTCTTATATAATTCTTCCCACCGATAAGTACCATCGCATATTTCAAGTTCATTAATCAAATGCGTCTCACCATCATCCATAAACGTCACAGAATCTTTTTCAGGCATTCTTTTTGACTCCGCTTCCATTTCCCCAGTTTCATTCGCAATGGCACCTATCGGATATGTACATTCATAAATTCCAATTCCAGACGATATTGACAAGGTTCCTTGCGTGTATTTTTTAAATTTTTCCTGTAAATCAATTGATAGCTCGATTACCTCATTCCACGCACCTACAATAAATACGTCATCTCCACCTGAATATACAATAGTTGCATTTCTTTCTGTCAACTTCTTTTCTCCATCAATATGATACTCTCCATTTTTTAAAATTGAACGAATATAATATTTAAAGAAAATTGATAACTGCCTTGAAAGTGCTGCTGTTCTTGACAATGTCGCATATTTTCCAGCAAATCCAGCAACAAAAGTCTGTCCTAAATTATCCACATCAGCTCTCAAAACACCAATACGTTTAATTCCTTCTGCCTTTTGCGCAAATTTTTCAAATGTATCCCCAGTAGTGTAATCTCCTACCCAAAGCTTTGTGGCAATATGTTTTCCAGTATACATCTGATTTTTTGCATATACCCTTACGAAATATGAATCTTTTTCCATACGTTTTGATAACGTTTTTTCATCATCTGCAAGAAGTAAATATCCCCCTGGAAGCGGAAGACCATCCGCTTCTCCTTCTAATACGACAGAAAAGAAATCACTATACAATACATTATTGGATAATTTCTGTATTTTACTGCATAATGGACATAGTCCATCTTCGCTTACTTTCCCAACATGCTTACATACTTTACATTCTTTCGTATAATCATCAGCCTTTTGGCTATTTAACCAAATAATTTCGTCCGCTTCATATCGATGCATTTTTTCCGCTGACAGTTTTTCTCCCACCCCGCGAAACATTTCAGAATAACTTCCCTCAGGAATATTCCTCAGAGAATTAGCACTACATTTGACATATCCACATGCAACGAACAGTTCATTTTGAAAATGCTTTAGGAACCATAACTTTAACTCTTTTTTCCAATCTTCCAATTTATGTAGCGTATCTTCCGTATTTGCCAATAAAAGATAACAATGTCCGCCACCAGAATACAATAAATTCGCTCTGGATAATTCTAATTTTTCAAGAAGCGTATCAATAATGTGCTCCATCATTATTTCTAAATAAAAAGAACGTGCTCTTAATGTACGTAATGCATTTTGGGAAGTAATTGTATAAATAAAATTCTGAATACCTGAAATATCTAAAGAGCAAAGTAAAAAAGCCTGTCTGTCATAAAATTCTTTCTCTTTCGTGAAAAGTTCATCCTTACAATTCTTTTTTCCAGCATTTAAATAATCATAAATGCAACTGGCTACTGCTGCTGTAAATTTTACATGATCAAATAATGAAATATCTGCCAGCTCCGCCTTTGCTGTAGATGACGGTACATATGACAAATTTGCCTCCATTACAGCCAACAGGGAATTCACATATTCATCATTCCAGTCTATTCCTCGAAGATTATCCGTTATTCTCTGACGGATTTTTATATAAAATGTCTGTGAAAAGTTTTTCTTCTCTTCTGACGGATAATTGATTCCACTTTCCGGATCCATGTCTCCCGGTTGATAATAATATTCTTGTTTATTTCCATTTAAAATATTAAAAATGCTTTGAAGTGGAACCGCGATTTCAAATCCTTTGTCATCGACATTTTCTTTTTCTCTTCTATCTGCAAATGCCGCGATATTATCAGCTATATATGTTATATACGCCAGGTTATCATCTTCAAGATTTGCACTCTTTAATAGCAGTGCATGATGATATTTAACACAATCCAAAATTTCCTTTTCTTTTATGTCAGCTTCTTCTTTTAAGTAATCATATCCACTTACGCTGTGGTTTCTTTTGTCACCACCTTCTCTGTAGATTACTTTTCCAATATCATGTAAAAGGCTTCCTATAATCAGCTTCGCTTTTCGATCATTCATCCTTTTTCCCTCCGCATCTTATAGCTCCCATTCCCATTCCAGTTTTTATTCCCACTCCTGAAAATTCCCCGAAATGAAAAAGAAGCCTTATATATCTTGCTATAGTCTCTGAACCTTTCACTTTAATTCCAATTTTTCCAACAAACCCAGTCACGTTTATTTTTTCCAATGGAAATGGTATTGTTTGTAAACGATAATTTACGACTTCACTGCTCCTGCACAGTTCCTCTAAAGTGTCTTTATCTTCCATTGTCATCTGCTGTGAAAATGCACTATATTTACGCATTAAGCTTCCATATATCAGACTTAAATCCGGATAAAAAATATAATTTCCATCATGCTTAAATGCTGTAGGTGTTAAAAAATATACCTCAAAATACCTAGAGCATTTCTTGTCATAAAACTCATCCAATAGAGTTTTCGCTTCCATCATTTGTATTGTTTTTTTCTCAGGAACAATTGTAATTCCTCGTTTTCTTAGTGTAATCTCTTTCAGCTCGGACATTGGAAGTATAATATTCTTATATGCTTCATCTGTAATAGTCTTTATATGCCAAACTACACCGTTCTCTTCTTTTGACACATATTGACTATACGGATTAAGCTGATTTCCATGAAGAATTCCCGCATACTCCGTGCTTATATTCTCCATAATGACACCTTGTAAATTTGAAGATTGCTGAAAATTTATTTCTGTTTTTCCAAACTCCATGCATAATTCTACATACATGTTTCATTCTCCGTTAAAATAATTATCATTTTGGTCAAGTATGCAAATATTATAATACAAACGCACTATAAAATCATTGTTTTTTTGCATTTTTTGTATATTTTTATATTATTTAAAGTGTCTAATCTATTATCTTGCAAAAACATGACACAAAAAACCGTTACCTATGTCTGCTCAAAACATAAATAACGGTTATGCCTACTTTGATTTTTTCACTCTCCAATATTCCAACATTTTTCAGTCTTCTATCTTTCATTCATTACTATTAAACAAAGAGCCGGATCACTCCGACTCTTCGCTCGTTTCAGCATATAAAATTTTTACAACCGCTTATTTCTCCAGCATATAATCCTTAATCACATCATGGTCTCTCAGCACCTTCTCCACCAAGGTTCCCTTGATTGCTTTCAGTAAAGGTTTTTTCACCAGATTCAGCGGTCCAGGAAGCTCAATTTCAAGTGGTGATCTGCCATCCATGAGTTTTACGCTGGCGTCAAGGAGTTCTCGCACGTCGTATACGCTGCCCCATACTTCCGGAACGCCACGGTCTACGCCCATAAGTCCGTATACAGCTTCCATTGCGGTACGAACAGAATATTCTGTAGTGAATATAGTGTCTCTTGGAGTCTCAGCGAACTGGCCAAGGAATGCGAAGTTCACACAGCCATCCGGGATTACGTCCGGTCTGTCGCCTTTGGCTCTTGGCATAAAGAATGCAGTGATGTAAGGCATCATGGTCGGTACGCAGACTGCGCTGTTTTCAGCCAGATCCTCGATCTGATCAGTCGGTACACCCATATGGTACAGCCACTCTTCCGTGATTTCTTTACCGGTACACTCTTTCATCGGTTTCTTTACATAATCGCCAGGTACATCTGTGAAGAGACCGTATACCCAGACGCAAACCTTATCTTTGTCCTGATCCTTGAACTGACCCTGACGGTTGATGGTCCAGCTTAACAGCCAGCTGGAATCCTGACAGCTTACAATACCGCCGGTAACAACCTTTCCGCTCTTCGGATCTCGCTTGCAGATGTCGGTAATATAAGGAATGATCTTGTCATCCAGTGTGGTAACAGTTGCAGATTCCCAGTTAGTCTTCGCGATATCAGAACAGAATTTCTCCGGATGTCCGAAGGACGGATCCTGTTTTGCAATATTTTTCCAAAGGCTCCAGCAACCGCTTGTACGAACCTCAGCATCTCCGTTTGGAGCGTGGTTCTGGTCACCGTAGATGGTTCCCTCTGTACAGCTTCCGTTGGTAACAAATACATAGTCATTCTCAGTAAGAAGGATTCCCTTCTCAACACCCTTTACCTTGCACTCAATAGCAGTTGCCACTTTTTTACCATCGTGAATATCGAAGATTACATTGGTAACCTCTGTGTTGAACTGGAAGTCAACACCTGCATCCTCCAGATATTTCTTCATTGGAAGGATCAGGGACTCATACTGATTGTATTTGGTGAATTTCAGAGCACTGAAATCCGGAAGTCCGCCGATATGATGGATGAAACGCTGGATATAAAGCTTCATCTCCAGTGCGCTGTGCCAGTTTTCGAATGCAAACATGGTTCTCCAGTATAACCAGAATGTGGAATTCAGAACCTCGTCATCGAATACATCCTCAATGGTCTTGTCATAAAGATCCTCGTCCTTTGTAAAGAACAGCTTCATGATTTCCATGCAGCCCTTCTGGCTCAGGTTAAATTTGCCATCTGTGTGAGCGTCTTGGCCCTGATTTACAGTAGCACGGCAAAGAGAATAGTTCGGATCATGTTTGTTCAGCCAGTAGTACTCATCCAGTACAGAGGCGCCTGGTTTTTCCAGGGAAGGAATGCTGTGGAAAAGATCCCAGAGACATTCGAAGTGATTCTCCATCTCACGGCCGCCTCGCATGACGTATCCTCTCATCGGATCGAAGATACCATCACATGCACCGCCTGCAATGTCCATCGCTTCCAGGATGTGAATGTGGTCACCAGGCATCTGCGCGTCTCTTACAAGGAAGCAAGCTGCTGCCAGAGCCGCAAGTCCGCTTCCTACCAGATATGCATGCTTGTCATCTACGCCTTCCGGTTTCTCTGGGCGGGCAAATGCTTCGTAGTTACCGTTTGTATAATAAATGCCCTTGCTGTTTTTCTCATTTTTGCCACGCTCTGTATTGCGGTAATTCGGGTCTACGTGTGCTTCTATGATCTGTTTCTCTTCGCGGCTCTTGTTTGCCAGAACTGCTGCTCCTGCACCTGCTGCAGCAAGTGCTGCCATACCTAATACGGAATGTTTTTTCTTTGACATAAAAATTACCACCTTTCTGAAATTTGCCGTTACATTATTTCCGGCTATCTGTGTTTATTCTTGTTTTAACTTTTCGAATCAGCTTCTAAGCTTTCTCAGTTTTGTTTCCTAACCTTCAGATAAAAAGCTTTTATTTGACTAATTCGAAATTCTGCTGCCTTTTATTTAGTATTTCCTGTTTCTGAGTGTATTCTACGTCAAAAAATAATTTTCCTCAATTTACAAAACAAGACGGATGACAAAAAACTTATCATCCGCCTTACTTTGTAAAGTTGATTTCGAAAACTTTATGTCCCGCCCTTTCAGGATTAAAGCTGCTATGCCATAGTTATCCCTTATTTTCCGGATAAACTTAATCTTTATTGCCCTTCCTTCTCCATATTCCGCAGAGAATTCCCAATATTTCCATGCATGGTCACGCAGACCATATTCGCGATTTCTTCTGGGGCTTCCTTCATTCCTCTCTTGATCCAATCAAGCATAACACCTACGAAACTGTATTTGTAAAAATCCGCAATAAATTTCTTCTGTTCCTCTGTAACCCTCAGATTCTCGCTCTGCTCTTCCACCACTCCTTCGATCAGCTGATAGGTCAAGCTGTACAGATAATTTTCCACCTGCTCTCGTTTCACAGAGCGATACACGTTCAAGATAAATGGTTTATTTTCCAAAACAGCCTCAAAAATCTGCTGAAGCCCTTCCTGCCAGGTGTCGTAAGTCTTTTTTCCCTGCAAAGCCCGGGAAGCGTCCTCAATACAGGACCATTCTACCAGGTCATAAATATCTTTAAAATGATAGTAAAAAGCCATTCGGCTGATTCCGCAGTCTGCGGTCAGATCGCTGATAGTAATCTTGTCCAGAGGCTTCTGAAGGAGAAATTTCTTCAGAGATTCTTCCAGTGCATTTTTTGTGATATTGTTCATTCAGATGTGCTCCTCCTGATAATATTTATTTTGCAGTATGGCATCAGGCAATACATGAGGCCTGTACAATTTCTAGAGCGTGTTTGAAAAAGGCTTTCTGCAAGATGTGCGTCACAATCTGCAGACTCTAAGGATTTTATAAAGCCTTTTTGGATTTTTGTCAACAGGAGCACTATGAAAAAAAGCATCTTTCACACCATTTTCGCAAAAATGCATGGAAAAAGCCCCCTTTCGCGGAGGGCACATCAAGTGCTTTTCCAGGCATCACAATTTGTGGGAGAACATCCTCCACTTTACAAAAAAACGCTCAATGCTACAATATTCCCCAGATATTTGACAAAAAAAACCCCTGTGGGGGAATACATAAGGAGAACACCATGGAATTAAAGCTTGAAAACGGACGTCCCGCAGATACCACGGGCAGACTTGAAAAAGAGATACGTACTTATGATTTTCTTGATGCACTTCAGGTGCCTTATCAGAGGATTGACCATGAAACTCTGATGACCATTGAAGCTTGTAAAGATGTGGATAAAGTGCTTGATGCAGTAATCTGCAAAAACCTGTTTCTCTGCAACCGCCAGGAAACGAACTTCTATCTGCTGCTCCTGCCAGGCGACAAGAAGTTTAAGACAAAGGAAGTATCTTCCCAGCTTGGCGTTGCCAGACTTTCCTTCGGCAATGAAACTTATATGGAGAAATTCCTTGATATTACACCTGGTTCTGTCAGTATACTTGGACTTATGAACGATAAGGAAAATCATGTGCAGCTGCTTATTGATGAAGACCTCCTGAAGGAACCTTACATCGGCTGTCACCCTTGTATTAACACCTCCAGCCTGAAAATTAATATGAAAGATATGATGGAAAAAATTATTCCGGCTATGAAACATGAACCGATTTTTGTGAAATTGGGACAGGAAGAATAAAATTGCAATTAACTAATTTGTATGTTACCCTTTCTTCCATTATGCCCAAAATAAAACAGACAGATACACATTTCAATCATGTACCCGCCTGTCTCATTTTAGTCTTTATTCAATTTTTATTTGCTCTTCCGCTCCTTTACCAGTGCAAATACACTCTGAAGTACAATGAAGAAGCACAGCAGGATTGCTGTTACAATGTTGGACCAGGAGCTGATCAGTTTTCCATTGGTTTTAACCAAAGTAGAAATCGTACCATTGATCAATACACCAAATAAGGAACCAAGTACATTTCCTACACCACCGGTAAGAAGTGTACCACCGATGACTGCGGAGGAAATAGCGTCCATTTCAAGGCCGGTTGCCTGGGTGGTAGTACCTGCCATGGTATTCAGACAGTAGCAGATTCCGCCGATGGAAGTAAGGAAACTGGAAAGAATATATGCTTTCATCTGTGTTTTCTTAACATCAAGTCCCATCAGGGTTGCAGACTGCTGATTGCCGCCTACTGCGTAAATACTGCGGCCGAAGCGTGTGTATTTCAGCATCAGATAAATAGCAAGAATTACGATCAATGCAACTACAACAGTTACACGAAGGTATGGAAACTGCATGATTCCCTTTTTGTTCAGATACCCTCCAAATGGAAGGGAAATCTTAAAGCTGGAAAGAGTGGTAAAAATCTTGTCAGAAACAATACTTACCTGCTCTTTACAGATCACGGCTGTCATACCTCTGGCAAAGAACATTCCTGCCATAGTAACGATGAAAGGCTGGATTTCCAGATAGGAAATACAGAAGCCCTGAACAATACCAAATATAATGCCAATTGCAAGAATCAGAAGCATAAGTACCGGGCTGGACCATCCCCACTGCTCAATTCCCACTGCCAGGATCATACAGTCCATAGCAACCAGGGAACCTACGGAAATATCAATACCGCCAGTAAGCATAACGCATGTCATGCCAGCTGTGATGCAGATCAGACCTGCATTGTTGATCAGGATGTTCAGAAATGTCTGGAAACGGGTAAAGCCTTTGTCCGCATATACGATACATCCTGCAGCATACATTACAAAGAATAATACAATGGTGATCAGCAGCAACAGGTTATTGCTGTTTATTTTTTTCTTTTTCATGCCCGAGCTGCCTCCTTTCCGGATTTCTTTGTCAGCTTCTTAAAGAAGGCTTTGGCTGGCTCAGCCTGAATTACTACGATAATAATAACTACGATTGCCTTAAATACCGGTGCCTGTGCAGAAGAAACACCAAGTGCATACAGAGTTGTGGTAATCGCCTGGATGGTGTACGCTCCAATGATGGAACCTGCCAGGGAAAACTTACCGCCGCCAAGGCTGTTGCCGCCAAGTGCTACAGAAAGAATTGCATCCAGCTCCATGTTCAGACCGATGTTATTGGTATCTGCTGAATAGATTCTGGAGGTTGCAACCATACCTGCAAGACCTGCACAAAGACCGCAGATTGCATAGCACATAAGGATGATCTTTGCGGAATTAAAGCCTGCGATACGGGAAGCTTTTTTGTTAATACCAACACTCTGGATGTAAGTTCCAAGTGCTGTGTAGCGAAGTACAATAGAAGCAATTGCCACACACACAGCAGCCACAATGATCGGTGTAGGAATGATTCCGCAGTAAGCGCCAAGCTTCTGGAAAGAAGGAACTCGAACATAAACGATCTGGCTGTTGCAAAGAAGAAGTCCTACTGCTCGGCCTGCCGACCATAGGATCAGGGTGGCGACCATAGGCTGAATATTCATATAGGCAACCAGAAATCCATTAAAAACGCCACAGATCAAAGTGACAAGAAGTCCGGCTCCAATGCCAACCAGCAGCGGATGCGCATATTCCTGCACATTTACATTTCCATATCCTGCAAGGATCATACAGCAGACACCTGCGTAAAGACTCATTACGGAACCAACGGAAATATCAGTACCACCAGAAGCAGATACAACAAGTGTCATACCGATTGCCAGTATGGCGATTTCACTTCCACGGTTCAGGATGTCGATCAGACGTCCGTAAAGTACATCATTCTTAATGGAAATCATAAAGAAGGAAAGCGGTGCACTTCCTGTTGCAATATCATATACTACGTTGATCAGCATGACCAGGATCATACTGAAAACCGGAAGGAACAGACGTTTCTGCGCCAGTTTTTTGAAATTACCCATTACTGCTCACCTCCTGCGATTGCTTTCATTACGTTCATCTGGTTCATATCTGCCTCATCAATCTCTCCAACCTTCTGACCGTCACGGAGAACTGCCATACGGTTACAGGTACGGAGCATTTCCTCAATCTCAGAGGAAATGAAGATCAGACTCTTTCCTTCATCTGCAAGCTTCAGAACCAGCTTCTGGATCTCTGTCTTGGTACCGATATCGATTCCTCGGGTAGGCTCGTCCAGAATCAGAAAATCCGGGTTTGTTGCAAGCCATCTTGCAAGGATAACCTTCTGCTGGTTTCCACCGGAAAGCTGTTTGATCAAGGTCTCACGGCTTGCACATTTGATCTGGAGAAGATCAATATACTTGTCTGCAATCTCACACTGTTTTGCCATAGGGATCTTTTTCAGAATGCCCTGTTTTGCCTGAATTGCAAGGATGATATTTTCTCTTACGGACAAATCTGCAACAATTCCTTCCGCTTTACGGTCATCAGGAAGAAGTCCCATTCCAAGATGCATGGCATCAATAGGATTTTTCACCTTAACTTCCTTACCTTTTACTTTCAAAGTACCAGTCTGGGCGCGGTCAGCACCGTAAATAGTACGTGCCAGTTCGCTTCGTCCGCTTCCAAGAAGTCCGGTAAGACCGATAACCTCTCCTTTGTGGATATCAAGGTCAAATGGTTTGATGGTTCCTGCATGGCTTAAGCCACGGGCTTCGATTACCATCGGTTCTTTTCTCTTATCTCCTGTGATCTCCGGT
Source organism: Ruminococcus sp. RTP21484sp1_RTP21277st1_D2_RTP21277_210401 (assembly GCF_040924225.1). Classification (NCBI taxonomy): domain Bacteria; kingdom Bacillati; phylum Bacillota; class Clostridia; order Eubacteriales; family Oscillospiraceae; genus Ruminococcus; species Ruminococcus sp. RTP21484sp1_RTP21277st1_D2_RTP21277_210401. The sequence goes on from NZ_JBCOMJ010000009.1 coordinate 62,222, forward strand.
TTAATGGAAGCAAGATCGTCGAAATCTTTTCCCATCATAGCGGCTACCAGCTTCACTCTCGGAAGATCTGCGATCTCATACTCGCCAACCAGCTGACCATTTCGAAGAACGGTAATTCCGTCACATACTGCATAAACCTGTTCCAGGAAATGGGTAACAAATATGATTCCTACACCTTTCTCCTTCAGTCTGCGCATCATGGTAAAAAGCTTTTCTACTTCACGGTCATCCAGTGAAGATGTGGGCTCATCCAGAATAAGCACCTTACAGTCCATATCTACAGCACGGGCAATTGCGATCATCTGCTGCAATGCCAGTGAATATTCTTCAAGATTACGTGTTACATCAACGTCAAGCTCCAGCTGTTTCATAAGGGCAGCTGCCTGACGGTTCATTGCCTTTCGGTTGACCGTTCCAAGCTTTGTCAGCGGCTCGCGGCCTATGTAAAGATTCTCTGCCACCGAAAGGTTTGGACAGAGGTTTACTTCCTGATATACAGTAGAAATGCCCTTCTTCTGGGCGTCCATGGTATCTTTATTTACGATGGGATGATCAAATCCTTCCAGATAAATCTCTCCAGCCTCAAATTTATTTACGCCGGTCAGGCACTTGATCAATGTGGATTTACCCGCGCCATTCTCTCCCATCAGTGCTCGGATTTCACCTTTTTTCAATGTCAGATCCACGCCTTCCAGTGCTTTTACACCTGGGAATGTCATGCAGATTCCCTGCATTTTCAATACTACTCCTGCCTCCAACGCGATTCCTCCCTTCCCGTTATCAACTTCATTTTTCATTCTCCTCGTTATCGCGTTATTTGCCATAGGTTCCTCTGTTCTGCGGCTCATAACCTCGCGAAAATTAAGGGGAAGAAAATCCGCCTTGGGACTTTCCTCCCCTATTTGTTCATCTTTATCGTTTTTCAGCTGCTTGCTGATAACCAATTTCGATGTTTACGGATTGTTTCACAGCTCTGCTGTTTTCACACTCTCCGATTGATTTTTCTGATTAGTAAGCACGTCCAGCCAGAACTTCATCAGTCATAGTTGTTGCATATTCGCTCTCGATTCCAGGTGCTACGAATGCCTGATCCTCAACAAGTGTTGTCTTCTCAAATTCTTCGCCTGCCTGCATTTTCTCGATTACGCCCTTAACAACTTCAGCCTGGATCGGGTTACACTCAACATCACAGTTGATCTTTCCATCTAATGTATACTGAAGTCCATCATGTGTTGCATCGAAGGAAATAAGAGTTACATCGCCATCAACACCGTAGGTGATACCTGCTGCATCCATTGCATCCATTGCGCCGTATGCTTCGTTATCGTTCTGGCAGACAACTACATTGAACTGTCCCTCATAGGATTTGATGAAGGATTCCATAACTTCCTGACCACCAGCCTGTGTAAAATCACCGGACTGAGAATCAAGAATCTTCCAGTTATCATGCTCGCCAGCTACCTGATTGAATCCTTCTGTACGTCCAAGTGCTGCGGAAGCTCCTACGGAACCTTCGATTACAAGAATGTTAGCGTCTTTATCGCCAAGGTACTCAGCTAACCAGTTACCAGCTGTAATACCTTCGTTTGTTGTGTTTGTTCCAACCCATGCATCATATAAATCGTCGCTTGCTTCGATTTCACGGTCTGCGATGATTACAGGGATTCCAGCATCCTGTGCTTCCTGAAGGACGGTGTCCCAGCCAGCGGACTGGATCGGAGCGATTACGATGTAATCCATATCTTTACTAATGAATGTACGAACTGCTTCAAGCTGTGCAGCATTGTCATTGTCGCAGTCTACAAGATCAAGGCTGTATCCGGCATCTTCTGAGAAAACATCCTGATAGTTCTGGGTGTTTGCTGTACGCCAGTCTGATTCATGTCCAACCTGAGCGTATCCAACTGTTACCAGATCGTCAGCGTAAACCGGCATAGCCATCATGCTGAGTGTTGCTGCTGCGAGTGCCATAACTGCTAATTTCTTTTTCATAGTGATTATTCCTCTCTTTCTTTTAGAAAAAATACTTTTGCAGGTCGCGCCTGCCATTGGTTTCTCGTTCAACACTGATCCGTTTGCTGTCTTAGCTTTCCGTCCGTTCTTTGAATCCGTGTTCTTCTTGATGTCTATAATTTAGCGAAAATCAACATAAATTTCAATATTGTTTTCCCGTCTTTTGGTTGTTTCGTCAGTTCAAACAATACAAATTTGTTGGTTTTCATAGTGAAATACAGACAAATTTATATTATAATGAATTTCAGGCAGGAAAAGGGGTGATATTTTATGATTTCTCATTTAGAAAGTTTGTTTTCTTATGATTTTGTGAAAAATATTACACCTTTTTCTATGTTTTTCGATTTGGCAAACTGTCTAAGCTGGAAAAAAAAGGTTTGATCATTTGAAAAAAGGTATAATATTTTGGGTTTTAGAAGTGAAAAAGCAGAAGATTTATTGGGAAATCATAAATAATTCATGTGAAAATTTTATGAAATAACTATCCCAGCAAAATAAAAAAACCAGAGTGGCGCGACAGATTGCAGGAATGCTTTTTCAAACACGCTCTAACCTAAGAAAGAGGAACTAAAATATATGGCGATCAAATATAAATGGCTGGTTGAACAGCTAAGAGAAATCATTTCAGATTCTATTCAAAAGGGAATCAACAAGCTTCCCACCGAACAGGAGCTGGCTGTCAGATACCGTGTCAGCCGACAAACGGTCCGGGCTGCGCTGGCGGTTCTTGAAGATGAGCGGGAAATCCGCCGCATTAAAGGGAGCGGAGCTTACATTACCGGACTTTCCAGCCTGGAAGACCGGAATATAGTTGGAATTCTGATTCCCGATGAACAGCAATATGAATATCCTGCACTGATAAATGATATTCGTGTGGCGCTGGCTGCGGAGGGATTTTCCTGCAAGGTTTACCCCACTCACAATCATGTGGACCAGGAACGGCAAATCCTTCAGTTTCTTTTGAAAAGTCCGCTGCGGGCACTTATTGTGGAGCCTGTAAAAAGCGCCTTACCATCACCTAATACAGAGCTTTATCAAAGGCTGATACAAAGGGGAACTTCCATTTTGTTCCTGGAATGTGCTTATCCCCAGTTGTCTCAGATTCCAGTAATCTATGAAGATAATCTATATGGGGCTGGTCTTCTGGTGCAAAGTCTTGTGGAAAAAGGCCACTCTTCTATCGCCGGTATTTTCCAGATGGACGATCAGCGGGGACTTGAACGCTACCAGGGATTTCTGGATGCTATGCAAAATCAGGGGCTGACTGTACCAGACCGCAACATCTGCTGGTACACCACACAGGAACTGGATGATTTCCGTCAGAGCCAGGATATCAGCTTCCTAAAAAAATTTCTAGAACGGATCACCCCCGACTGCACTGCGTTTATTTGTGAGGATGACTTTATTGCATGGCTGTTATGGGAAGAGCTGTCGCTTGGACAGGAGAAAAAGATAGCAACTCATGCTTCCCTTTCATCCTCTCTTCAAAGCACTGGATTCAAGACTACTTCCGCCGACCATAGTTTCGAAACCACAATAGCACTAGCCGCCTTCAATACCAGCTACCTTACCACATCTGGTCTGCTCCGCGCCACAACACTGACACACCAGACACACCAGCCTGGTACTCTGGCCGCCCAAATGAGCATAAACAAATTAAAAGGACTCCCTGTCTCTTCGCAGGAAGTCCCATGGCAGTTATCACTGCCGAAATCACATAATTAATTTTGAATATCATGCAGTCCCCTTACTCCGATATTCCCTTGGGCTGCACCCGGATTTTTTCTTAAACACATAACTGAAATAATGGGGATCCTTATATCCCACCTCCTGTGCGATCTCTCCGGACGACTTGTCCGTCTCGCGCAGGAGTTTTTTCGCTCTGTCAACACGTTTGCAGGTAATATACTCTACAAACGTCTTCTGCATATTCTGGCTGAAAATTGCGCTTAAATAGTTGGCACTCATATTCACCGCATCCGCTACTTCATTCAGGGAAATGGTCTCTTTATAGTAATTCTCATCAATATAATCCAGCACTTTCCTCATGGCGCTGTTGCCCTGAGACTCATTCTTCTCATCCCTGATATCAATGGCACTCTGAAGAATGTCCACACAATACCCTGCCACCTGCGATGCCTTGATACTGGTATCCTGATATTTTCCCTCGATCCGTTCTGTATAACCCTCTTTTTCCACACCAATGGATTCCAGATACATAATAGTTGTAAACCGAATATGAAGCACCACATAATCCCGGAACATTCTGGACTCCAGTGCCTTACTCATTCCACCCAGATATCCCTGAACGAACTCCTGGATCTCACTGCTGCTTCCTTTTGTGAGAAAATCCTTGATGATCTCAGGATTCAGCTGTGAAGAATCCACTGCTGCCAGCCGGTTCTCCCCCTGCGAGTTTACATAACTTTCCAAAGTTTCTTCTGTAAGCACATGAAGCCCCGGCACCATAAAACGATATGCAAAATAATGATTCACACTCTGATAACACTGGGAAAGCAAGCTCAATCTCTCCACTGGTTTTCCTACAGCTACATACCAGTCCATCTGCTCTTCCCCTTCGCAGGTCCGCTTCACATACTCCACGCAATTATCTGTCAGCTCCGGAAGCCGGGACAATTCCCCCTTTACCAGAACTCCGTAACTGTTTACATTCCAGCGGAAAAGCAGATACTGGGGATAGCGGAGAAAATAATGAAGCACTTCATCCTGTTTCCGAAGAAAACCTGCCATCTTGTCCTTATTTTTCTCCTGTAAATACAGGAAAAGCAGATTATATCCTGCTGCCGTAATTTCTATAGACTGACGCTCTGCCTCATCATAAATCTCCTTAACCGACAGCTCCCCCTCCAGAATTTTTTCCATAAAACGCCGTCTGGAAAACTGCTCATACTCCTGGATCTCATTCTGAAACTGGGTGCGGTAGTCCTCCTGCTCCTGATCCTGCTCGATCTTATCTTTCAGTTCAAGAAGTACATTTTTCAGCTTCATTCTGGTAACCGGCTTCAGCAGATACTGGTCAACACCAACTTCAATTGCCTGTCTTGCATATTCAAAATCATCATAACCACTGATAATAATAATCTTCATCCGCGGAAATTCTTTGCTCACAATTTTACTTAAGGAAAGCCCATCCATAAAAGGCATTTTAATATCCGTGATCAATACATCCGGCTTCGTCTTACGGATCAGGGGCAAAGCCATTTCCCCATCTGCTGCTTCCCCTACAAAACGGTATCCGAACTGATCCCAGGGAATCCTGTCTCTGAGCCCTTCGCGGATCACCGTCTCATCTTCAACCAGAAATACCTTCCGTAACATTTTCTTCCTCCCAAACGTTCTCCTGGGTATACACCCGCTCCGGAACATAATATGCTTTCTCTATTTCTTTGCCATCTTCCATATCCTGAATGATCTGCTCCACGTATTTTCCCTGGTCAGGATTACACTGGACATCAATGTTGATCTCCCCGTTTCTCACCAGCTCCACGCCCGCATCCACTGCGTCAAAGGAAATTACCGTAATATCGCCGTCCACTCCTGCAGTTTTTCCTGCTTCTCTGATGGCTTCAAGAGCACCAAAAGTCATGTCATCGTTCTGTGAAACCACCACATCTATGTCCTCATACTGATCCAGAAGCCTTGCCATCTCTTCTTTTCCTTTTGCTGTGGTAAATTCTCCGTCTACCTGCTGCAAAATGTTCCAATTGTGCTGCACCTTTGCCACTTCATTGAACCCACGGGTTCTGCCGATGGTAGCGGAGGCACCTTTGGTTCCTTTCAGCACTACAATGTTAATTCCGTCATCTTCCCTGCCCTGCTTTTTCATGTAATCCTCAAGCCAGTAACCGGCATCCTGTCCTTCGCGGACAAAATCGGAACCAACCCAGGAAGCATAGAGGGAGTCATCATCCACAGAAACCTTACGGTCTATGAGAATTACCGGAATCCCGGCATCCTTCGCCTCCTGAAGCACAGTGTCCCAGCCAGATTCCTCAATAGGAGAAAGTACGATATAATCCACCTGCTGGGAAATAAAGCTTCGGATGGCCTTAATCTGATTGGCCTGTTTCTGTCTGGCATTGTCAAAAATCAGCATGTAGCCGTTTGCCCTGGTGAAAGCGTCCTGAATGGACTGAGTGTGGGCACTTCGCCATACAGATTCGCTTCCCACCTGGGAAACACCTACTACGATCAGATTGTCGTCCTCCGCAGGAGTTTCCTGCACTTTACTGCTGCTCAAAGGACTTCCCAGAAGAACCAGTGCCACAAGCACAAACACAACCGGTGCCACAGCCCAGATGTTTTTTCTTATAAACTGTCTCATACGCCTGTCTCCTCCTGCTGTGGCCGTCCACCCTCAATTATCTTATTGGCATTCTGCTGTTTCGGATTACTTTTTATTTTTTTATTTGCGTCAAAATTCACGCTGTTGCCGCCTTCAGCCACTTTTGCTGTATCATTCCCTGTTTTCTCAACCGGAGCTTCCAGAATAGCCGGAATTACAATCTCCACTGTAGTTCCCTTACCCTTCTGTGACTGGATCTTCATTCCATACTCCGGTCCGAAATACATGTGGATACGCTCATTTACATTTGCCAGACCAAACCCCTTCTCCGTCTCCTGGCAGGGCTTCTCAATCTGCTGACGAAGCTGTTCAAGCTCTTCCTCATCCATGCCCACACCATCATCCCGGACAGTCAGACGGATAATATCTCCCTCTTTCTCCCCATGAATGTGAATACATCCCTTAGCACGCTTATACTTAATGCCATGATAAAGCGCATTCTCCACTACCGGTTGAAGAGTCAGCTTCAGAATCTGATATTTATAAATTACCTGATCCAGCTGAATGTCATATTCCAGAATATCCCGGTAACGCATTTCCTGGATCTGGAGATAACTGCTGATATGCTTCTCTTCTTCCTTAATGGAGATAAATTCCTTCCCTTTGCTTAGGATCTCACGGAAAAAGTCTGACAGGGTAACAACCATGGTCACCGCTTCGTCCGGCTCATTGGACTCGATCAGCCACACAATGGTGTCCAGCGTATTATAAAGAAAATGAGGCTGGATCTGCTCCTGAAGAAGGCGCAGATCTGCTTTTCGCATTTTCCGCTCGTCTTCCTTCACCTTATCGATCAGAGACTGCATGCTTCCTGCCATTTTGTTAAAGCTCACTGCAAGCTCAGCCACCTCATCCTCGGAATCCGCCTGGGCTCTGGCATTAAAATCACCCTGAGCGATTTTCTCCGTAGCCTGGTTCAGCTGACTGATAGGCTGTATAATACCGGAAACGATCATCACCGCGCTGACTGCAACCACAATGATCAGCACGCCGATCAGCACACTGCACACCACCATAAACCGCCTGATCTGATCCTGCAGGGTATCCGTGACCTTGTCCATATAACGTGTCTGATAATAAATATAATACTGAATATCGTCCTGGATTAATTCTGTCAGAATGTAAATATTGTTGTCCAGCTTCTCAATATTCTCATTATATCTGCCACCGGCAGAAATGCTGTCCACAATATCGTCCACCCTTTTTTCCAGGGTATCGATATTGCGAAGAAGGCTCTCCAGCCACAGCTTGCTCTCAGATTCTGTGGTAATGGCTGTCAGTCTGGTAAACTCGCTGCGTAATTCATCTATTAAAGTATATGGATTCTTAAGACTTTTGTCTGTTTCGATGGTATCCAGAGTGACGTAGCCAACAACCAGCTTATACAGGCTCTCGTCCATCTCTTCTTTGAAATTCAGATTGTAATTGTTCGCTACAGTCATGTTGCTTACGATCTCATCGTAGGTATTGCTGTAGCTTGCCATCGAGGCAAGAAGATACATCACAAGAAGAATAAACGGCAGTGTTACCACTGCCGCCAGTGTAAGAATTTTCTTTTTCATAAAGTAAAACTTACCCCCACTCCCGCAGGTCCCCCGACCTGCAAATGCTCCTGTTCACGCTCTTTACCAAAAACACTTCGCCGAACAATACCGCAATATAATACATTATAATAATCCATGCCTACTGCACCGTCTCAATCATCTTCCCCACATAAGAATTCTGCACAAGCATAGGCTGTTCTGCTGCTCTCTTCATTTCCACCTGGATATTGCCTTGAATATCCTGCAAACACTCCAGAAGCAGCGGATTGAAGGTTCCGCACTCACCAGCCAGAATCATCTCCATAGCCTTCTCATGGGAAAATGCTTTCTTATATACGCGCTCACTTGTCAGTGCATCATATACATCCGCAACAGAAACCACCTGGGCTGCAATCGGAATTTCTTCCCCCTTCAGACCATCCGGATAGCCCTTGCCGTCATAGCGCTCGTGGTGCCATCTGCAGATCTGGTAAGCCACCTTCACAAGCTCCTCATCCTGATATACCCCAAGACTCTTCAGCATGGAAGCACCGATCAGGGTATGCTTTTTCATTTCCTCAAACTCTTCATTTGTCAGTCTGCCTGGTTTATTCAAAATCTTCTCGTCGATTCCCACTTTACCAATATCGTGAAGGGCAGATGCTATTGTGATCATGTACTGGTCAGACCATTTCAGATCATATTTGTCTGTTTTCTGCATCAGTCTGTCCAGCAGAAATCCGGTCAACATCTTTATGTGCTGAACGTGCTGACCGCTCTCTCCATTACGAAATTCTACGATATGGCTGAGAATATCTATCAAAATTTGACTATTTTTTCTTTTTCGCGAATTTGATCCGTTACAAGTGTGATTAGGCGCCTCTGTTTTGCGTATAATTTAATAGTATTATATACACGCCGGTAAACAACTCTGGCATCAAACGGACGGCTGATATAGTCTGAAACTCCCATTTCATACGCCCGGCGTATATATGATTCTGTCTCCTCACTGGAGATCATGATGACCGGAATGTCCTCAATCCAATGGTTCCGGTTCATCTCCTCAAGAACTGCAAAGCCGTCCATGCCAGGCATTACAATATCAAGCAACACCAGTGAGATTCCTGCACCATACTCCCGAAGCACGGAGAGACATTCCTCCCCATTGCTTACTTCCATAGTCTTAAAATCATGGTGCAGAATCTCCGCAAGAATATCACGGTTCAGCTCAGCATCATCCACGATCAGAATCTGCTGTTTCAGCTCATCACGATTAACCTCTGCGCCGTCTGCATTTCCATCTTTTATCTCATTAGACTCGGTTACCACCAGATTCTTACGGGTTTTCGCCTGGTACATAAAACGGTCAGCTCTTCCTACCACACTTCCGATTGTTTCATCTGCCCCGGCAATTGTACCTCCAATGCTCACAGAAAGCTGAATCCCTGCATATCCCGGCACAGCAGCCAGATGGATCTTATCATGGATTTCCTGCAGTCTTCCGGCAAATTTCACTTCCGTTACTCCAGGAAACACCAGAAGAAACTCATCCCCACCATAGCGGATCAGAATATCATCCTTACGGATATGCTTGCATATGGTTTCTGCAACAACAGTCAGTGCCATATCCCCGACATTATGTCCATATGTGTCGTTATAAAGCTTAAAATCATCCAGATCGATCATGGCAATTCCAGCCGGTCCCATCTGGGACTTCAATTCTTCTTCATAATAACGTCTGTTGTATGCCTTCGTAAGAACATCCTGATACAGTCTCTCGTTATATCCGGTAAGACTGTTGATCAGGCGCTCATGGTCTTTCCGATCGATCAGACTGTTTTTGTCCATTTTCTTCAAAAGCTCCATTACATAAGGCTTACCGTCAATTTCCAGATATTTAGCCATGATCTGATAAATGTCATCTCCAATAAATTCCAGCTTGCACAGCTCTGCCTTCCGTAAAAAGGCTTCCATTGCCACACAGCCCTGGCAAAAATGCCCTATGCACAAATCTGCTTTTTTTGTCTGTCCGCCCTCTGCTGCCAACAGACCTTCTGCATTCAATTTCTCCAGTTTTTCCTGGTCAAGAAGCCTTACAAAGTTAAAAACCCTACGGTAACAGACCATCTCGTATTCTGCCTGCTCCATGGTGATTTTGTAATCTGATACCATACTTTATCCATCCTTCTTCGTTGTAAAGCATATTTGGACAATAAGCTTTCTCAACTCTTCCTCTGTATATGCAATATAATCTGGTTTTTCCATACCTTCCGGAACCGTATAACGGTGATGGTTCATCCAGATGGTCTTCCATCCGGCATTTTTTGCACCTGCAATGTCATTCTCCAGAGAATCCCCGATCATAAAAGTATTCTCCGGCTCCATCCCCCATTTTTCTTCTGCCATGCGGAAAATCTGTACATCCGGCTTTGCCACTCCCACGCCTGCAGACACGATCAGCTGATCCTCTGTAAACCATTTATCAAGTCCCAGTGTGTGAAACTTCTGAACCTGATGGGAAAAAGGTCCGTTGGTGATCACGCCCATTTTCACTCCGGCAGCTTCGCATTCGTCCAGCAGTTGTGTCATTACCCCTGAAACATGAAGATGAGACTGATTCTCTTTATATCTCTCCTGGAAGAGCTCTGCCTGCTCTCTGGTAAAGGGAATTCCCAGGTCTTTCATAGTATTTTCAATTCTGTAAATCCGGGATTCATGAATGGAAACCTGTCCACTCTCGCTGAACAGAAACATTTCAGCGCTTCTTTTCCCGAAAATCCGGTAAAACAGCTCCGGATCCGGAAGCTTCCTGCCCAGACTGAACTCACAGGCTGTAAGCAACGGCTCCATCTGACTATATAAGGTATCATCTATATCGAAAACCAGAAATCTTGCGTTGTTCATTTTACTGACTCTTTTCCTTTTTCGTATAACTCTTAAAAATATTATGCTGCAATCTGCAGACAATAAAATAATTATACCTTTTTAAGGTAGGTTACGCAATCTATTATTCAGTTTTCTATGTGTTTTCTAACTATTTCAAAGCAGAGTATATTTGAAAAATCTGTTTCGCAACCGGCATGCCTCGCTTTGTGGGAAATTTTGCCCGAAAAAAGAGGTCCACCTTTTTTACAGATGAACCTCTCTCATTCTATTATTTATTTTATTCACATTTCCGAAGCTTTTTAATTCCAGCCCTCGCCGTACTGGAGACCTGAGCCGCCTTCGTTATTCTCCCAGTCTTCCAGAAGATTATCATCCTGGCTGCTTCCCTGACCGTCACCGTTGTCCTTGGAATCCGTACTCTGTGTATTTGTGTTCTCGCCAAGAGTTACAGTTACTGTCTCTTCTTTGTAACCTTTTCCATCCGGAACCTCAATGGTAAGCTCTACATCCTCACCAGGCTCGTAGTAGGAAAGGAAATCAACCAGCTGTTCCTTGGTTGTAACAACCTTGCCTGCAAATTTTGTAATGATGGATTTTGCTTCAATACCAGCCTCATCAGCTGCACCGCCTTCTGTTACGTCTCTTACAAGAACGCCTTCCGGAACACCGTATGCTTCACTTACTGCACTGTCAACACTCCGAACTGTGATTCCCAGAACACCGTGGTTATCAACTTTATCTCTGGTCTCCTCATTCATCAGGCTCTCCAGCGTATCTGTTACATCAGAAATTGCAATTGCATAACCGATACCCTCAACCGCTGTGGAAGCAAGCTTTGCAGAGTTGATACCAACAACCTCACCGTTCATGTTCAGAAGAGCACCACCGCTGTTGCCTGGGTTGATTGCTGCATCTGTCTGGATCAGGTTTGTAGCGGAATTGCTGTCGCTGTCATAATCGCCGACTGTATCATCAGAATTCAGCTGACGGTTCTTGGCGCTTACAATACCGGTTGTTACGGACTGACCATAACCAAGTGCGTTACCAATTGCAACAACCTGTGCACCAACCTTCAGGTCATCGGAATTACCGATAGTTGCAATCGTAATGGCATCCATTGTATCGCTGTCAATATCATCCAGGGAAACTGCTACAACTGCAAGATCCCTCTCGCTGTCGTAACCTTTTACCTTAGCCTCACATGCTGTGCTGTCACAGAAGCCAACAGATAAAGTCTCCGCACCTTCTACTACATGATAGTTGGTTGCGATCAGAAGCTCGGAATCGTTCTTACCAATGATAATACCGGAACCGCTTCCCTGTACTTCTCTCTGCTCAGGAGAGTAAGCACCGTACTGACCAAACATTCCGTAGTAGTTCTGAACCTCTTCTACAGATTTGGTTGTAATGGAAACGATACTTGGCATTGCCTCTTCTACAATATCAGATACATCAAGGCTACCCTTTGCTGTACTCTCATCTTTGCTGTCATCCTGGGAATCATCCGATTTCTTCTCGGATTTCAGCAGCTCAACTTTACCTTCGCTTGCTGCCTGTACGTTCTGCTCATAGCCTGTCAGATAGTTAACTCCTGTATATGTCCCTGCTGCAAGGCCGCCTGCCAGTACTGCGCAAAGACTAATGCTTGCTGCCTTTTTAAGTTTTCTCTTTAATTCTTCATTTCTATTCTTCATGATAAAAGCCTCCTTTAGAAACTCTTTTATGTTCTTTTCATTTGATAGTTCACAGTATAGAGACAATTTGTGTTCTCTTTGTGGGAAAAATGTGTTTAAATTGTTAAATTCCGCCTTTTAATATTAGAGCGTGTTTGAAAAATCATTCCCGCAATCTGCACGCCCCACTTTGCGGGAGATTTCACCCGAATTCGGTTGCCGTAGCCCGCTACGGCGCCCTCATCCGAGCGAAATCTCCCACAAATTGTGACGCACATCTTGCAGAAAGCCTTTTTCAAACACGCTCTAGCATTAAAAAACCCGGACTGCAAGGCAATCCGGGTAAAGAACAATCATCTTTATTTGTTCGGCATGATCCAGAATTTCATGGTCGGGTAGCTGAGAACTACCTGAACCAGAATGTTCAGAACATTTGCGAGTGTAGGTGCAAGTGCTTCGGAAATACCGATGTTTACGAAAAAGCTCTGGCTGTAAGCCGGAAGTGCTGCGGATACAAGCACCAGCACAACTGCAAGTACAATGTATTTCGGTACAGCCTTCTCAAACGCTGCATTGGATTTGAAAACCAGATTCTTCTGTACAAAGAAGTTTACGGTCTGAGCTGCTGCAGTTGCAACCAAAAAGCTTAAAAATCCACATAAACCAAGATTGGACTCGATATTATCTGCGTAATTGAACACCAGAAACTTAAATGGTGTATTTGCAAAGCTTTTGAAAATAAAACCGGTGCACAGCCACATGATAATGAAGTTTGTAATAGTTGCGCAGTTGGATAATACGTTAAATTTAATAAACTCCCAGATGTTTGGGTGATCTTCGATTAACTGTTTGATTTTTCCCATAATGATACTCCTCCTATTTCTGCTCTTCCAGATCTTTCTCATACTGCTTGTTCAGCTTCTGGTTTCTGAAAAATCCGCTGATTACTTTTCCAAGTCCGCTGAAATGACCGTTTACAACCTTTAGAAGTCCCTCTACCATTTCCATGGAAACCATACCGCCTGTCATCTTGGCGATTGCACGGAATGGCATGTTGTACTGGAACAGGGTGTTCAGATCCGGAATTCCCGCTGCCTCGCTCTTTTTCAACTTTTCACCCAGCTTCTTACAGATGAAGCGGGCAATTCCGCTCTTCGCGTAATACATCTGGCAAAGGGCATCGTTCATGCCAAGCTCGCCGCTCCAGCTTCCGTCCGGAATGGAATGTCCCAGGATCGTCTCGTACTCCTCATTTCCGATCTGCTGGATTTTTCCCTCCACGTAAGAAGAAACGCGGTTAGTATAGTATGGCATTACCTCAGTGGTTCCGATAATGGCAAGAGAATCCTGAAGACGGATATCCGCACAGCTTGCACCGATCATAATGCTGTAAACGCCGCCTTCTACTTCCCATTTATTTGTCTTCATATTCCAGTAACGGAATGTCTTGTCGTCGAACTTAATGGTAACGGTTTGCTCCTCGCCTGCCTTTAAGAACACCTTGGAAAAACCTTTCAGTTCCTTGACCGGGCGGAAAACTTTTGCTCCCGGAAGTCCTACATAAAGCTGGGCAATCTCTGCACCATCATACTTTCCGGTGTTGCGAAGGGTAAACGTCGCCCCATCCGGCTTCACCTGAAGATTGTCATATTCAAATGTAGTGTAGGAAAGACCATATCCAAATGGATAGTTTACCGGCACACCTGCGGTGTCGAAGTAGCGGTATCCTACGTAAATTCCCTCTCTGTACTCAGAGTTCCGCTCCTGTGACGGATAGTAATTGTAAGAAGGAGTATCCTCATATTTCTTAATGTAAGTTTCAGCAAGCTTTCCGGATGGGTTGACTTTACCGGAAAGAATATCAAGCACTGCACCTGCACCTGCCTGACCCATGAGAGCGGTGTGAAGCAGGGCTTTGAAATGATGGTGCCATGGCATTTCAATAACAGAACCTGCACTGATGATACCAATCATGTTTGCGTTGGCTTTTGCCAGCTCCTGGATCAGGTTGATCTGGTTCTGCGGAATGCGGAGATGCTTGCGGTCAAGACCTTCTGTCTCGCTTTTCTCGTTCAATCCGAAGAAAAACAGAACCACATCAGAACGGCGGGCAAGATCTACGGCCTCTTTTTTCATAGCTTCGTCTTCCTTGCCATCGCGCTGATAACCGCGTACAATTCCAGTCACAGAGATTCCGCTGGTCTCCAGCATGTCCTTGATGGAATCTACTTTTGTGGAATTTACCATGGAAGAACCTGCGCCCTGGTATCTTGGGTCAAAAGCGAAGTCACCGATTATGGCTGCCTGAACCTTCGCTCCAACCGGAAGGATTCCGTCCTCATTTTTCAGAAGAACTGCACTGTTCTCGCAGGCAAGACGTGCCAGCTTGTGGTGCTCCTCATGAAGGGCTTTCTTGTCTGCCACTTTTTTATAATGCTTTGCATTCTCGGTGGTGGTAAGTACCAGATCAAGAAGCTCGTCTACGCGCTCGTCAATGTCCTTCTCGCTGATCTTGCCGCTTTCTACGCTGGCAAGAAGCTCTCTTGCTGCATCAAGTCCCGGAGTCGGCATTTCCAGGGTAGAACCGTTCTTTACACCGAGAGAATGGTCGTTAGAAGCACCCCAGTCAGTGATAACAGAGCCTTCGAAGCCCCACTCGTCACGGAGAATGTCTTTCAGCAGATGCTCGTTTTCGTTGGCGTAAACACCGTTTACCTCGTTGTAGCTGCTCATAACCGTTTTCGCGCCACCCTCTTTGATGGCAATCTCAAAACCGGTGAGGTAAATCTCACGGAGAGTTCTCTCATCTACCACTGCGTTCATTGCCATACGGCGAAGCTCCTGGCTGTTTACAGCGAAATGCTTTGCGCAGGCTGCTGCTCCTGTGCTCTGCACACCGCGGATAAAAGCAGCTGCCATTTTTCCGGAAAGATAGGGATCCTCGGAAAAATACTCGAAGTTACGTCCACAGAGAGGATTTCTCTTAATGTTCAGTCCAGGTCCAAGAAGAACGTTTACGTCTTCTTCCATGGATTCTTCACCAAGGGCAACGCCTACTCTCTGCTCCAGCTCTTCATCCCAGCTGTTTGCCATAGCTGCCGCTGTAGGAAAACAGGTTGCCGGTACTGCTGGATTGATTCCCAGATGATCTCCTGCTCCAGCCTGTTTACGCACACCATTCGGTCCGTCTGAACAGAAAATCGCCGGGATATCCAGACGCGGGAAATCTCTTGTCTGCCACTCGCTTTTTCCGCTGAGGAATGCGGCTTTTTCCTTCAGGGTCATGTTATCTATGATATTCTGATATTTCATGCTTGTGATCGCTCCCTTCTATATTGCCATAAATATAACATAACCCCGTCTGTAAAAGACGGGGTTATCACAAACTGTCAATATATTGCACAAGATGCATTAAAAAACCATTTATTTTTATCCCAGCACTTTCTGCAGCGTTTTCTCCAGCACCTGCAGATTCACAGGCTTGGAAAGATGTCCGTTCATACCGCTTGCCAGGGAACGTTTCACATCCTCGTCGAAAGCGTTGGCGCTCATTGCGTAAATCGGAATCTTTTTGCAATCCTCACGATCCAGATTCCGGATGGTCCGGGTTGCTTCCAGTCCGTCCATTTCCGGCATCATAATATCCATAAAGATCATATCGTAATATCCGGGAACGGATTCTTCCATGCGCCGCACAGCTTCTTTTCCGTTAACTGCCTGCTCGGTTTTAATTCCGTAATTTTCAAGGATAGTACAGATAATTTCCATATTCAGCTCATTATCCTCAACCACCAGGATTCTTTTTCCCGGGAAGCTGATCTCCTCCGGCTGGCTGGTGACCGTAGTCTTCTCTCCGCTTACCGGCTGAAGCTTCACGTTAAAGCTGAAGCTGCTTCCCTTACCAGGCTCACTTTCCAACTTAATATCGGAATCCATCATCCGCACAATTCTTCTGCTGATGGCAAGACCAAGACCAGTGCCCTGTTTTCTTGCATTTTCAGAATTATCCGCCTGCTCAAACTGCCGGAAAATAAGCTGCTGTTTCTCAGGTGCAATTCCAATTCCATCATCCCTGACCTGAAAATACAGATTGGAAAAGCCTTTCTCTTCTTCTGTCTCGCGAACGGTCAGCCACACATGTCCATCTGGTCTGGAATACTTCAGCGCATTTCCCAGAAGATTTACCAGAACCTGGTTCAGCCGCAGGGAATCTGCCATAAACCAATGGTTTTTCAGCTGGATATCTGCTATATACTGAATGTTATTTTCGTTCAGCTTCGCTTCCAGCAATGGACGAAGTCCCTGTATCATCTCCATGAGATTGCATTTTTCTTCGATCAGCCTCATCTTTCCGCTCTCGATCTTGGACATATCCAGAATATCGTTGATAAGTCCAAGCAGATATTCCGAGGAGTACTCGATTTTTCTCAGACAGTCGATCCGCCGCTCCTCAGTCTGTCCATCTTTCAATGCAATCTCCGTCATACCTATAATACCGTTCATAGGAGTACGGATCTCATGAGACATACGGGCCAGGAAATCCGATTTCGCCTTGGCAGAAAGATCGTGACGCTCCAGATTCAACCGGTTTTGAATAATTGCGCTGATTTCTTCCAGACACTTACACTCTTCTTTTTTCTCCAGAACATCCTGGTCAATGTCCCGGAATACAATACTTCCGGAATACTGTCCGTTATCTGTCATATGGAATACAATATCGTTTCTGCCTGAAGCAAAAGGCTGAATCAGCGGCTCTTTCCATATGCTTTCCCCGGAAGTCAGAAGCTGCTGCATTTCCTGTGTCTCCACAAAGTGCTGGTATTGCTTCTCAGAACAGTGGACCATACCGTCCCAGCCATCCTTTTTCTCCCAGGTTTTCCAGCAGTACAGCAGGTTATTTACCATATATTCCCCGTTGAAATGGGTGATCACAATGTCTGTCAGATGGTATTTCTCCTGCAGCTTCAACGCCAGAATATCCAGAACCACAGAAGTATCACCATCTCTGTCAAACAGGTTCAGAGCTATAGAGGAAAGTGTCATTTCCTTCAGACGTTCCAGAGAAGCCACCTCCGCAAATGCCACATCAACCGCACAGGCTTTTTCCACCGTTGAAAGCTCCTCATAGAACATGATTTCCTGCTTTCCATGACGTGCAGCTGTAAGAGCAGTCTTCGTCTGTTCAAGTGCCTCAGACAGCGAATTTCTGCTTCCTGTAACTGCGATTCCGCATTTCAGGGAAAGAGACAGATACTTCTCATCTGTAAGCGCCCTAAAATCCTTTTCCAGTCTCTGCACACTACTCACGATCGGTCCGGTCGTACATACCGGCAGCCATATCAGCATCTGGTCTGCACCAGCCCTGATATAAATACCACCGTTTAAACCGTCCTCCTGGAAGCGCTTCGCCAGCAGACCGGCAAACTGCTCCAGGATAATATCTCCGAAGATCAGGCCATAGCGCTCATCGATTTTGGAAAACTGCTGGATTTCCAGAAGTACCAGTACTCCTTCCGGGTCATCCCGACACAGTGTTTCCACAACTTCCAGTCCGCTTCCAAGGCGGTAAAAAGATGTAATGGAGTCATAAATCTGCTTTCTTTTCTGCGCCTGCTCCAGAAGCTTGTGCTGATGCACATTGTGAATACAGCCAACGACCCTGCTGCGCTCTTTATTCTCATCAAAAGTAATGCTTCCGGATAGATTTACCCACTGAAATTCTCCATTGGCATGCTGCAGACGAAAGTCAACATCCAGAACGCCGTCTGAGCTTTTTACTGCGTTCACCAGCTTTGCCTTATCTGCCGGATGGATACTGTCATTATCAAGAAATTCCGGATGCTTTCCGCAGTCCCATACACCGTCATTGCCTTTACTGTTAACTATTTCCAGCAGTTTTTCCTTACATTTGTAGGTAAAAAAGGCATCCTGGGAACTTTCTACCGCAATCCGATAGCGCTCCTTTTCCTCCAGAAGCTGATTCTCTGTCTGCATCTGGGTATCCGTCAGATTCTCTATCACTTTATGGAGCTCATCAAGCTCCTGAATACCTGACTCCTGAAAACCGTGAATTCCCTTCACTCCGCCTCGTACACTCTCCACCAGATGGTAAACCGGTTCCGTCGCATACTGGACAAGAAAATAAACCAGAATAACCGCCATCAGGGCACTTCCCAGAATCGCTCCCAGAATTCTCTCATAAACATCGGAAATCAATCCATACACAGAATCCTCTGTAACAAAACCGCACAATGCCCACTGCGTATCTTCATACGGCACATTTCTGCTGTACTGCGTAAGCAGTATCAGAATAGGAAGAAAAAATATCCGGCAGTTCTTCTGCTCCTACTTCTCCGTTCAAAGAGCTGTTGACTGCTTCCTCAAGGTCGGATACGGAACCCTGACTGTAGCTCTCCACGTAGATACCCTCCTCTTTTCCAACGGAGGCGTTAAATTCCTTTACAAGGGTGTCAAACATTGCCTGTTGGGCACCGTTGTAATAATGCCAGATCGTCAGGGACACCGGGTGATCCGAATCCAGCTTTACAGATTTACCGCTTCCGTCCTTGCTGCTTCCACAACCAGCTAAAGATGCGGTCATTATTGCGATTAACATCATTGCCACACATTTTTTCTTCATACTCTTTTACTCCCTCACGGCACCTGATACCGCAGCTTAACTCAATATATACTTCTGTCTGCAACACTGTCCAAAGACCTGCTGCCATGGCAGACCAGAGCGTGTTTGAAATCCCAAATCCTCATAACAAAAAGCCCCTGCAACAGGTAAAATGCATCGCTGACTTCTACGGAATACAATATCCTTTCCGGCGTTTTTACATGTCACATGGGTAAATTTATAACGCATAGGCTTATTATAGGAAATGTGAGAAAAAGAATCAATAAATATTCATGAAAAAGGACAGAAAATATTTCATTCCTGTCCTTTCAAAATATACGTTATTTCACAGTCACCTTACACTTAACTGTTTTCTTCCCTGCTTTCACCGTAATTACGGCTGTTCCTTTTTTCTTTGCAGTAATTCTGCCCTTGGAATCTACCTTTACTACCTTGGAGGAGCTGGATTTGTAGGTGATTTTTTCTTTGCTTGTTACTGGTTTTAAAACCGGTTTCAAGGAATATTTCTGATTTTTCTTTAATTTCAGTGTTTTCGGCACACCTGTAATCTTTGTGGTTTTTACAGCGCTTTTCTGGACTTTTACGGTAACAGACTTTTCATATCCGCTGTTCAGGTATATGTGAATACGGGTTTTGCCTGTAGTTTTACCGGCGGTAATGTTACAGGTTCCATCTGAACTAACAGATACATCTGCAATACTCCAGTTATCAGTACTCCAGGTGGAAATGAAATCTCCCTTTGCAAGCCCGGTTACTTTCAGACACTTCGTCTTCTGTCCGGTCTTCAGCACAATACTGGACTGATTCAATTTCATTGTTGGCTGCAGTCTGTCCCGGGTAATTTTTGTTTCCTGCTCGCCGCATGCACTGCAGGTACGTGTCTGGACTTCTTCCTCATCCACAGTTGCTTCCTGTGTTACTGCCCATGCAGAAAATTTATGTCCGGTTGCTTTTATTGTAGTTCTATTTTCCGTATCGCAATATCTGCAGGTGTATTCATCGACTCCATCATCTGTACAGGTTGCATCTTCATGCCATGTCCTTACCCAGCTATGTCCGGTTGCCGGAATTGTCTCTTTCTTTTTGTCGCCACATCTTCTGCAAGTATAAGTTTTTTCTCCGTCACTTTCACAGGAAGCATCTTCTGTTGTTTCCCCACGGTTCCAGTCATGACCAAGTGCCGGTGTTTCTTTCGTATAGTAATCACCGCAAAATTCACAGATTTCTTCTTCAGATCCTGAATAGGTACAGCCACTCATTTTTATCACATGTGACTTGTAGGAATGGGTATGGTTCGGATTGTAACTGTAATATACGGTTGTATTTGAATCACAAATGTATCTGGGCTGCCATGTGCTACTATTTGCATAGCAGCGGATACTTCTCAGCTTGGCACAGTTTTTAAACGCATTATTTCCTATAGATGCCACACTTGCCGGGATTTCTATGGTTTCCAAAGCATTACATTTGCCAAAAGTCTGATCTCCAATTCTGGTCAGACCCTCTGAAAACTTTACGCTTGTCAAGCTGGTACAGCCCTGGAATACACCGCTTCCGATGCTCGTTACGCTTGCAGGAATAGTTATGCTTGTCAAACTGCTGCAATTCCAGAATGCCTGAACTTCTATAGAGGTTACCGTTCCCGGAATGGTTACACTTGTCAGACTGGTGCAATTGCCAAATGTCATACCATCTATGGTTGTTACACCTTCTGGAATTGTCACACTTGTCAGATTGGTGCAGCCGGTAAATGCGCCGGAACCAATGCCGGTCACTCCTTCAGAGATAACCACGCTTGTTATTTTAGTGTTGCCAGCAAATGCATCATCTGCGATGCTTCCAGTTCCGGAAATTACCAGTTTCCCATCATCTGACAAGGTGTAGGTAATTCCTGTGTCTTCTCCATCTGAAAAAACCAGGGTTTCGTCTGCTGTTGCCGCTTCCTCATTCTGCCATTCTGCAGCTGCTTCCATGCCAGGCGCATCTGAGAATGAATCCTCTGACGGCTGATCCTCCGCCTGATCCATCTCCGGAGTCTGAACCTGTTCCTGAACCTCATCCTGATTATCCAGACCCTCATTCTCCACTTCGTCAAATACTGCTTCTGCTACTTCCTCAGAAGAAAAATCAGCTCCACTTACTGCCAGTGCTGCTCCGTCTGCACTTGTGATTGCCAGCAGCAATGCTGCGGCCAGTGCCAGTCGTCTGTTTCTCATACGCTTTACCTCGCTATTCTTTTTTTCGTCTTTTCAAACACACTCCAGAGGCAA
Organism: Ruminococcus sp. RTP21484sp1_RTP21277st1_D2_RTP21277_210401; assembly: GCF_040924225.1. NCBI lineage: Bacteria > Bacillati > Bacillota > Clostridia > Eubacteriales > Oscillospiraceae > Ruminococcus > Ruminococcus sp. RTP21484sp1_RTP21277st1_D2_RTP21277_210401. Next base: position 83,593 of record NZ_JBCOMJ010000009.1, read on the forward strand.
AGATTTTTCCATTAATATCTGCTGTATAACACTAAACACTTCCCCAAAATGGATAACCTGCTATTCTGCAAATGAGCCCGCAGCATACTCCCTCCCAAAATTTGTCAGACGATTAATTTAATGATAGCGTAAAACCGCATTTAAAACAATTAACTAACAGCATAGTATAGACGATAATATCAAAAAAAGACAGAGAATCTTTCATCTCTGTCCAAAAGTTTGGTCTCATAATTATAGCAATGCACAACTTTTATACATTACAAGCCTACCGTTCACAACGTAAACCAAAACTATTTCTTCAATGTTTCATTCATACTTCCCATGCGGTATCCCTGGAGATCCATGGTCACGTATGTAAAGCCATATTCTTTGAAGGCTTTCACGATCTGGTTGCGGTTCTCCAGGACTTTCTGGAGTTCATCTGGCAGTACTTCAATTCGTGCCAGTGTACCATGAATACGCACACGTAGCTGATGAAATCCCAGATCCAGAAGAAGCTGCTCTGCCTTATCTACCATGCCAAGTTTCTCCTTCGTGATGGTCTCGCCGTACACAAAACGGGAAGAAAGACAGGCGAAGGACTGTTTCTCCCAGGTGGGAAGACCAAGATCTTTGGACAGGGCACGGATGTCCGCTTTATACAATTCGCTGTGGCGCAGCGGGCTCTTAACTCCAAGCTCTGCAACAGCCTGTAAACCAGGTCTGTAATCACCATTGTCGTCCATGTTGGAACCCTCTGCCACTGCATTCAGCCCCTCTTTTGTGGCAATGTCCCAGATTTTCTCAAATAATTCTTTCTTGCAGATATAGCAACGGTTAGTCGGGTTCTGGCAGAAGCCCTCAATTTCCAGTTCTTCAGACTCTACTGTAATGTGGCGGATTCCTTCCTTCTCACAGAAGGTCTTCGCCTCTTCCAGTTCTCTCTTCGGGAAAGAACAGGACATGGCAGTAATCGCGATACATTTATCCCCCAGCACATCGTGTGCTGTTTTCAAAAGAAACGTAGAGTCCACCCCGCTCGAAAAAGCCACAGCCACACTTCCCAGACTGCGTAAGTATTCTTTTAAAGCTTCGTATTTATTCTGCTGCTCTTTGGTTGCAGTGATTTCGCTCATATGATTAGCCTCCTGTGGCAGTAAATTTAGTCTCTCCCCAGCTCCATCTTTCCCTTTCAGACAAAAAATATCCTTCGCGCAAAGAGCTGGGACGATTTTGATTTATGTTACTATAAAGTACTCTAGTATGTCAATAGGATTAGTCGTAGTCAGGTTCAAATATACTATATCAGTTACTGTTCACTGGTAACGGAGCCAATCTTCGTCCTTCGCATAGCCTCTTCTACACTGATAAGTCACAAAACATAAATCTTTAAGCGCTATATACAAAAAAGAAGTCAACATCAACTAATGATATCAACTTCTTTTCATCATTCTTAATTTAAACGCCAGGTTCATTCCTCCTGGCGTTCTTTCAGTCTCTGTTCAGCCGCAATCCGCTTGGGATGTTCCGGCGGGTAGCATTCCCGGAAGCCTTCCACGGCGGCTTTCAGATATATATCTTCTTTTTCTTCATCTCCAAGTGCACGGTAAACGCGTGCCAGATTCCAGGTAGGCTCTGCAACTGCCGAACCTACAAGTCCATTTTCCTTCGTAAGCTCCAGTGCCTCTGTCAGATATGGGATCGCTTCTTCCGGCTTTCCCAAGTCCAGGTAGACTACACTCATATTGTTATCCACCATCAGAAGCAAAGAACCCTCACGATAGCCATTCTTAAGCAGCTGATTGCGAACCGCAAGATGACATGCCAACGACTCTTCCCTTCGTCCGGCGGCATTATACATTCGTGCCAGTTCCTCTGACAGGGCAGAATACATCTGATTTTTCTCACCACAGTACATTTTGCACCTGTCCGTTGCTTGTTCCATACAATAGGCAGCTTCTTCCATATTCTGATCCATAGCTGCAAGCTGACCACGAAGCTGCCATATTGCATACTCACTCTCACCCTGACGCTTTCTTTGTATCTGTTGTATCTGCTCTATTTTTTCCAGACAATCTGCCAGCTTTTCTTTTTCCTGAAAAAACATATGACATTCTGCTTTTGGATAAAGAAAATCCAGTATTCTCTGGCTATGCCCCCATTGTACACACATGAGGATTCCACGTTCTGCCCACATTTCAGCCTTTTTCACATTAAGCTTTAACATCTGCATATTCGTCTGCAAAAGCGCATATCCAATTTTATAATCAATATTATCCTTCTGTTGAAAAATTAAATCACAGATCTCCCGGTAACACTCATAATTACTGTTCTGCTCCAACCTATTGCAAAAATCACTTATAGCAAACAACATCCATTCCGATGATAGCGTTCTCTTTTTCAGCTGTTCGCGGAAGAGTTCTATATATTCTTCGTTTTGTTCAGGTTTTGTCTCTGTCAGACACGCTACCATAAACTTCGTCTCATTGGAAATCTCTGCACATCTTTTTTCCAGTTCCCGGATTTTCCCGCACATAGGAACCGGCAGCTCCAGATATCGGGCAGCCTCTGCCGCCAGTGCCACAAGCTGGTCACTGACCGCACCCTGCACTCTGGATATCCCCTGAAAGACAAGCCACGCAATTTCCTCCATGCGGGAATCCTCGTCTTTCGGTGCCTGTTTCGGGAAAAAGCACTTCCTGACCCGCTCCCAGAATGGCTGAAACTCTGCTTCTAAAAAAGCCTTTGTACACAGACTCTCTGCAATTACAGGATGCATACGGTAACCATTTCCTGTATCTTCCAACCATCCGAATTTCACCAGCCTGCCAAGTGCCTTTCCAAGAGTTTCATTTTTCTTCAAAAATCCCTGAAAAAACATCACTGTAAAGTTCTGGTCAATTTCCTGATAGGGCAAAAGCGCGAACATCCTTGCCAGCTGGCTTCCTGTTTCTCCAATATCAGCCAGTCTGTACAGCCCACGGTACATATCAATGAGTCCGGACTCTTCTGCAACATCATTCCAATTATTCTGCAGCTCTTCTTCCAGATAATCCCAATTTCCGAAATAGTAGGTCCCCGCTTTTCCAAGAAGCTTCAATGTCAGAGGATGCTGAAAAATCTCTTTTTCCAGCAAACGACTCAGCCGGTCTTTTTCCTCTCTGGAAAGTATTTTGTTGTAATTGTCACGAAAAATCAAACTTAAGGCACTCTTTTGCGGTGCCTTTATGCCAAATGTAGTAAACCCATCCAGATGTTTCTGACGTGAAGTAACAAATATGGTGCACGGCAGATCTTTCAGCTCTGACAGGTAAGGATCTTCCTCTTCCGTATGGTTCATATTATCCAGAAAAAGCACTGTTTTTTCCTGATGCTCTTCTGACAAGTGATAGATACCTTCGTGAAATCTTTCTTCCACGCTCTCACCAGTAAGATTCAGAAAACTTCTGGAAAAGCTGACCGCCAGATTCTCCTCATACTGAACAGCTGCGATCCGGCACTTTACTTCTTCCTGCTCAATCCAGCTCACAAGCTGACGCATGAGTTCTGTTTTTCCAATTCCCCCAATTCCGGAAATCAGATACTTTCCGGAATTGAAGAACATCTCTTTCAAGTCATATAACTCTTCTTCTCTGCCAAAGAAATGACTGGCTTTCACAGATTTCCGGAACAATTCACAGTTTCGTAGAGTAAGAAAACTCTGCCTGGTCTCTCCGGAATTCTGGTAAATACAATTCCAGATATGCTTCGGTTTTAAGTCCTCCCGGTTCCTTACCAGTTCCATTTTCACTTCTGACATTTCCGGACCTGCCATTGCATGCAGACAAAGCATGGTAAAGAACCAGGCAGCCCCAAAGGATCTGGAAAAATCCTTCTGCTTTTTCTCTATGTAATTGATCCAGAAAGTCAACTTTTCTCCACACTCTCTGGACAGCCATGGATCTGATTCCATGGCCATGTCCAGAAATTTTCTCATCTTCTGCACAAACACAGAATGGTTATAATTTTTCTCTTTCAGGAATTTTTCAAAAATCAGTATCTGACTGCCAAATGTCTCCGCATTCAGGCATTCCAGCACTTCCTGCAGATATACCTGGTACAGGGGAAAGCTTTCCTTGCGGTTACAGAATTCCGAATGATAGCGGTTCTGGCTTCCATCCTTTCGAAAAATCATTTTTCCGTGTCTGGTGCTTTTCCACTCATAGAGAAGATATTCATCCCAGAATCTGACCAGAGTCAGACCCTTTTTACTTTTTTCTCCCAGAATTCCGGTAGAATAGACCGGATAATCTTTCACGGTAAACAACCGATATAAGTTTTTCAGCGAAAGCAACACATTTGCCTGCTCATCTTTTTTCATGTCACGTTCTCTCCGGTTGTAAACACAGTTCCTTTTTTATTACTGTCTGCTGGTCACCTGACCAGCAGCACTTTTTACAGGTAACTAAATACAACAACTGATTTCTTATTTTTTGATTGTAATCTTAGCTTTCTTTGTGTACACACCAAACACCTTCTGTTTCTGCTTGTTCAGTTTATAGGCACAAGCACGTATATAATACGTATGTCCCTTAGAAAGATTCTTTATCGTTACTGTATTCTTCTTGGATTCCTTGATTGCTACAATATCTGTAAGACCGGAATCTGCTGTCACTACAAATGCATAACCAGCAGCACCTTTTACCTTGGATGCCGTAATGGTGATCATACCCTTCTTGTTATTCTTTACACTGATCTTCTTTACCTTAGGCACAACATATGTAGTAAATTTAACTGCCTTGCCGTACTTTCCAGTAACCTTCTTGCCACCGCCCTGTGCGATTGCTCTTACTTTTACATAATAGGTCTTTCCAGATTTCAAACCGTAGATCAGTTCATTGTTTTTATTTTCCTCGACAATATAATTCTTTACATTCTTCTTGAATTTCTTGTCAGTGGAAATTGTGATCTGATATCCGGTTGCACTTGCAATCCGCTTCCAGGAAATCTTGGCGCCATCGGTAAGCACATTGGTGGCCTTGGTTCCAGTAACCTTCGGAAGCTTGGATGGAATCACAGTGTTCTGATTGTTATCAGAAGCGTTCGGAGTCTTCGTCGGTTCCGGAGCAGATGGTGCCTTAGTCGGCTCTGCGTTCGGAGCTTTTGTCGGCTCTGCCGCCGGGGCTTTCGTCGGTTCTGGTGCCTTGGTAGGATCTGGGTTCTTTTTCCAGTTTGCAGTCAGTTTAACACCACTTACCAGTTCACCCATTGATGGTGTGTAAGAACCGGAAAAGTTTACTTCTTCATCATCCGCATCTACTGTCGTCCATCCGGTAAAGGTATAACCGCTTCGTGTAGGCGCTTTCAGCTCAATACTGTTTCCACCTGTGAAAGTGGATGGGTTGGAGCTGTCATTTGTTCCGCCAGCCAGATCATAACTAATTGGAAGCACATCACCATTTTCATAATAAAAATGATAACGTGTATTAAAGTAATTGTCCACATAAGAATTTTTTACAACGTATAATTTACAGCTGTCCTTGATGGAATCAAAGGCATAATATGTGTTCCTGTCTCCTATAGAAGCCATAGAGTCATAATCCAGATCCAGTACACGGGCCGGAATGTGAATCTCTGTAAATTTACAGGAATCAAATGCAAAACCGCCTAACAATACTACATCTGACGGAAGTGTATAGCTTCCTGCCCAGCTTTTTCCTGCAGGATAGGTGAAAATACTGCTGCCAGCCACTTCCCCTCCGCTGCTTTTATAAACCTTACTGTAAAGCACACCGTCCTGGGAAGAAAGGTACGGATGTCCTGCGTCAACTGTGATTTCTTTTAAGCTTGTGCAGCCCTTGAACATTGCACCAACTGTATATTTTACATCAGCACCAATGCGGATACTTACAATTCCACTGTCGGTGAACTGATATTTCAGGCTGTCAGTTCCATGAATATATACATTTTCAAGATGGAGGTTCTTGCAGCCCATAAATGCACCTTCTCCGATACCTCCGCTTACGCTTGCCGGAAGAGAAGTAAATCCTGTAAGCGCTGTACAGCCTGCAAAAGCATAACTTCCAATAGTGGTTAAGCCCTCCGGGAGATTGATGTAAGTAAGGTTCTTGTTATCCTTAAATGCGTCCCAGCCAATTTCCTTCAGTGTGGAGGGCAACGTTACTTTTTTCAGTGTTTTAATGTTTTCTCCCCGTCCACTCGAGGGACTTCCATCCTCATTCCATTCATAAGCTACAATAGTCGAAATTCCATCGACATATGTAAGTCCTTCTGCAAAAGAAACCTCCTCAACATCGGCACAATACTGATCCCAGCCCAGTTCCAGCTCGGATGGGGCATTGTAAATTCTTTTCAGGTTACATTCTCCATAACTGTAAAAAGCTTCTTTATCAATCTCGTTATAAGCCCCTGTTGGCGGCAATGTTATCTCTTCCAGTTTCGGACAGTTACCAAATGCCTGCTTCTCGATTTTTACAGGCTGTGCACCGCCTACTGCGTCATTAAAATGCACGATTTGAAGATTCTTATCCCCATAAAACGCACTTTCTCCAATTACAAGCCGTGGATTCTGCGGCAGCTGAACGGCTGCCAGTCCGTCAAACCAGCTGCCACTTGTTGAAAATGCATTGGGCATCACATAGCAGAGTGTATCCGGAAGAATCAACTTATACAGCGTTCCGTTGCCATACTTTCCATCGTAATAGAAACAGCTAAACCGGTCCCATGTGTTATCATATTCTGAATCCGGAAAATACTTACCGATTCCAATTACCTTCTTCGCCACACCATCCTTATACACATATGACGGAACCTGCAGTTCCATAACAGCCTCGGTTACTGCGCTGATAATAGCTTCTCCATTTGTTCCATATTCATGGGCATACCAGATCTGCCCCTGACTGTCTGTCCAGGAAAATTCTTCCTTGTTCCACTTTTCGCCGTCGAACTGGAAAAACTGTCCTGAGCCTTCTGCATGCACGCTAAGCGCCATACCCAGGCACATGATAATGCCAAGGAACAGCATTTTCACACATTTTGAAATTTGTTTTTTCACTCTTTCATTCCCCCTTATTTTTTCGGCAATTATAACTGTTCAAAAATCCATTTGGGTTACTGTTCACTCCGTTCACAGCAACACGCTTCGTGGCTCTGAATAGCACCAGCAAATTTTCAAAAGCTGGAAAATTGCTCTTTTTTTCTTATAAAAAGAATATCATAATTGAATTTTTGAGACAATAATAGTGGGAAAGGTTACGGTTTTTATGCACAAGATTGCTTTTTTTATGCACAACACAACCTGTTTGACAACTATCCAGAAGGCAGTGTGAAGATACTAAACAGTTATCCTGTTAAAAAAAACTGCCGTGTCCAATATGTTTCTTAAACATATCAGACACGGCAGTTTATCAGAGGCATCATACATCCTGTAATATTGGCAGTTCTAAAGTCTGCCCCCTAATCATTCTTACAATCTGCACGCCCCGCTTTACGGTATATTTTGTCTTCTTTCAGTAGGCGTAGCCTGCTTCGCTCTCTTACGATTTATGACACTTTGACTGTAATAACCACCTTTTTACTTCCGGAGCGTACCGTAACTTTTGCAGTACCTTTTTTCTTCGCTGTGATTACACCACTTTTTGTCACAGTGCAGACTTTCTTATTAGATGTGGTGTAGGTCACTTTCTGCTGGGTTGTGATCGGCGCCAGAATCGGTGCCAAAGTCTGTTTTTTCCCTTTCTTTAAGGTAATTTTCTTCGGTACACCTGAAATTTTGGTGGTTTTCACCGTTCCCTTCTGGATGGTAACATTCACAGTTTTTACTGCCCCACCAGCCAGAGTCACTGTAAGTTTCGTCTTTCCTGTTTTCTTCTGAGCCTTCAGCGTAACTGCACCGTCTCTGGTGTAGGAGCTTACCTTCAGAAGCTTACTGTTGCCTGAAACCACAGATGCTACATAGTCCCCACTCTCCATGCCGGAAATCTGGAACGCTTTTGTGGTCTGTTTTATTTTCATTTTCAGACTGGAAGCTGTAAGTGTCATTTTGGAAGTCAGCGGATTTCCATTATCTCTTTCTTCTGTGGTCTGGCAAACCTGGCAGATTCTCTTCTCTTTCTGAGCTGCAAATACAGTAGCATCTGCTGTCTTTTCCCATTCTCCCCAGGAGTGTTCTGTCTTCGCGATTGTTTCACCGCCGCTTAATCTGGTTCCGCAGGTCTTACAATAAGTGTCGCCTGTATAGCCTTCACTTGCACAGGTTGCAGCTTTTTTCCCTCTGACCTCTGTTTCCCCATGTCCCTTCGCAGGCAACTTCTCTGTTCTGGTCTGCCCACAATTCACACAGGCAAAGGTTCTGATGCCTTCCTCAGTACAGGTAGCTTCCTTTGTCACTTTTCCGTTATCCCAGCTGTGGGCATCTGGATTCACCGGCAAAACCTCAGTTCTGGTAATATGGCAATCCGTACACTCATAGCTGATAATTCCAGTGGAAGTACAAGTTGGTGCTATGACTACAGTTCCGTTATCCCAGCTGTGCTCTACTGGCGGTTTTGACAACGATACCATACCGATATTCACTTCGGTTCGAAGAGGCGGAACGGTCATCCAGTCACTCCATGTAGTTTCATATCCCTCTTTCTCGTATTTTACTCTCCACCAGCCTTCTGGAACATCCCATGCATATTTTCCATCTGCATTCGTCTGAAGAGGATTGTACTGGTTATATTCCCCGGCATTCCATTTCGTTCCATACTCGGATGGGGACGGCGTTCTATTCCAGAAGTCATCTGACTCATCATATGGGATCCAGTAAGCTGTTACAGTGACATCCTCAATTCTCTCTCCTGTGGAAAGATCAAACACATAGCCGCTTGGATCTACTACAAAACGAAGCTTGAATTTTTCCCCTTTAATATCTGCTTTTCTGATATCCCAGAATAATGAGGAAGCTGCTGTAATCGTTCCCAATATGGCAGTCAGCGCAATTACCGGACCTGCGCCCATCGCACCTCCGGCTACCACCAGTGGAATCATCGCTGTCATGATCATAAACATTTTCTGGTCGCTTTCCAGATTGTCTACTGCTTTTAATTTCTCTTTTAATTCCTGGTCGGAATAGTTACCGCCGGAAGCCAGTACGTCTTTTCTCAGCTCATCCATGTCTTTCTCAATCTGATAGTTCTGATATAACATAGACGCTCCCTTATTTATTGTTGACAGGTGGGAGGAAATCTGGGAAAGTGTCCAGTACTGATCCAGAGTACCGGCATTATCTGTAGCAGTGTCCAGCATAAATCCAATGTATTTATTTCCGGTAACATCCTTTACCAGCATATACCAGGTGCCTTTGTCGGAATAATCCAGGTTGCAGATATACTTGCTGTCATCATACCCCGGGATCAGATAGCCCATATCTTTATTGGCTTCGTCGATCAATCCCTTCCATGTTCCCATACTGGAGCTGTTGCTCTCGTCAAACACGCTGATGGTGACATCCAGTCCTACATCTTTCAGATCTTCCCCGAATTTACTGAGATCAATGGTTGCGTCATAATCCGTTGCTGTATTTTTCCTTACCGTAATATCATTTTCTGCACCTTCCGGAAGTCCTTTCTGCAAAGCCTCCCAATCAAAATCCTGTCCCATTTTTACTTCTGGAACTGTTTTGTTATATTCATAGCTGATCACACCAGGAACATAATTGTGATTGGATTCATCGAAATATCCGTCTGTCACAAACGCATTTTTTTCTGGATCATAGGTTGCTTCCAGATATTTCGTCTGGTTGTTTCTGGTACTTGTAACATACAGAGTCTTTATCTGTTCCGGATTTTCAAAGGTAAGCTCATAGTCAAATTTGCTTTTCGGAAGGTAATACACCAAAGGTGTTACTCCGTCTGTCTTTGTCAGATCGTAGGATTTTATTTTGTCATGCTCATTATAGTACATTTTGAAGGACTCGATTGAGGGTTCTCCTTCATTATAGGTAACTGCGGCAGTTCTTGTTTCTGTTGTACCATCTGCCTGTGTGCAGAGTGCTTTGATCTTATATGTCTCATAGTTGGAAGGATTTTCCAGTGTAAGGACGGCAGACCATAAACCTGCCTTTGATACCTGGACTGTCTGCTGTTCTTTCTCATCCACAAGCAGGGTAACAGTTCCACCGGCATTTGCCATACCGGAAACATTTACGGTTGGCTTTGATACAACATCTGGTGCATCTATGGTGAACAGATTAATGCTTTCATTTAATACACCAATGATTTCCTGGTTGGAGTTTCTATTCTTTTTGTAATTCAAAATAGCGTAGCTGCGTGCTGCCGACTGACTCTGTGCTTTGATACTGAAACGGATAATTCCAGAGGTACCGCTCACAGGAATGGTCAGTGTCCTGTCCTTTAAATTATAGTTCTGGCATAACTCCCCATCCACCTTTAATGTGGATTCGTCAAGCTCTCCGTTGGAAGGAAGAACCAGCTTCGCATTCAGGTCGCTTACTGCGGATTTCCATGTGTCTTTTATGTTATAGCGTACTGTCATGGCCACATATCCATTGGCTGTGGCACTTCCGAAGTCTCCGTAATAGCTGGTGCCTGAACGATCCAGGACGGTTTCGGCGCTGTCCGTATAAGTTCCAATTTGCTCAAATGGAATATTATTTTCAATGGCATATATGGTTGCCATAGAATAATAACTGCAATGTATCGTCAGCTGTGGGCAGTTTTCGAATACAGCTTTCCTGATATCAGTAGTGGAATCTGGAATGTAAATATCCTTTAAACCTGCGCAGTCGGCAAATGCATAATCTCTTATCGTCTTGGTATTGGAAGGAAGCGTTACTTCTGTGAGACCGGTTGCTCCTGCGAATGCGTATGCACCGATTTCGGTCAGGCTTGATGGCAACGTTACACTGGTTAGTGTGGTTAAGCTTGCAAAGCTATGCGGCGCGATTACCTTTACTCCTTCCGGAATCTCTATCTCGGTCAGTTTCGGACAGCCGGAAAATACATTTCCATATTCATAACTGTTCGATCCGTTTCCACTGGGGCTGTTTACCCAGTTTACCGGATAATTGGCACTCTCAAGATTGCTGCATCCTCCAAAGACTTTATAGCCCATCGTGGTAATGCTGTCTGGCAGGTGTATGCTGGTGATACTGGTACATTTTTCAAATGCATAGGCGTATATTAAGACCTTCTGACAGATTGATCTGGGTAAGGTTTGTACAGTCTGCAAATGCATAAGCATATATGGTAGTCAGGCCATCGGGAAGCTCCATACTTTCCAGCACTGTATTTCCCTGGAATGCTCTCGCTCCGATCACCTGAACCGCATAACCACCTATGGTAGACGGAACCTGAACGATGGTGGCACTTCCGGAATATCTGGTAATACGCGCATAACTGTTATTTACAATTACATAGGAAAAATCACCTTCTGTCATCTCTGCCGATTCAGAAAGAGCCTCTTCCAATTCATTTGTTTCTCCAGTTTCCTCTACGTTTTCTTCCACGTCTCCCGAAACAAAAGCTGCAGCATCTCGCTTTACCGCCTCATCTCCCGCTTCTGCTCCATCCATTTCCGCAGATTCCCATCCACCAGAACCATTTGCTGAAGATTCAACTGTTTCTGATTCTCCAGACCAGAATCCATCCTCGTCAGTAACCGTTTCCTCCGATGTGGTCGCTGAATTACTCTCTTCCAACGTATACGCTTCCGATATGCCGGTTGTCGCATCGGCTTTCGTGTTGGTTTCTGTATTAGATTCCGTGTTAGTTTCCGCGTTGGTTTCCGCGTCGCCTTCATTCAAACTCTGGTTTTCAATAGAATCTTCTGCGAAGAAGTCCGCTGCAGCTGAAGTCCCAATTTCTTCTGCAGCATAAATCGGAATGCTTTGTGCACACATTGCAACACTCAGCGAAATTGCAAGTATCCGGCTGATTGCCTTCCTTTTCATAATTCTTTTCTCTCCCTTAAATTCATTTGTAACTGGTCAGAATCAAATGACGAAATACAAAGCATTTTGAAAATTAGCACTGAACAATTACATTTATTTTTGATAATTGACTAAATCCATTTTAGCATAGCTATTTTCCCTTACAATCACAAACGGCGCCGGAAAAGTTAGTTGTCGTTTTTATGTATAAGCATGCAATTTTTATGTACATTCTCGAATTCAATCCGACCGATAATTGTACTATCAATGCTGACGGTACAATTGCTAGCCAAATAAAATAATAGCGTAATATTACGCAAAAAAGCCTCACCGATCTGATAACAACTCTGTATAAGCGATATCAGATAGTGAGGCTTCTTATTTGGTAAACTATAACTGCGCAATGCCTTCACAGTTACCGTATGTTTACTATGTATCTTTATTCAGTGAACAGTGGTGTAGAATAATATCTGTCACCAGTATCCGGAAGAAGGGCTACAATCACTTTGCCCTTATTCTCAGGCTTCTTTGCATAGTCAATTGCGGCTTTTAACGCAGCTCCGGAAGAAATTCCAACCAGGATTCCTTCTTTGTGTGCAAGAAGCTTCGCTGTGGCAAATGCCTCATCAGCCTCTGCTTTATAAATCTCATCATAAACTTTGGTATTCAGAACATCCGGAACAAATCCGGCACCGATTCCCTGGATCTTGTGCGGACCTGCTTTTCCCTCAGATAATACCGGGGAGGTAGAAGGCTCAAGTGCTACAATTTTCACATTCGGGTTCTGCTCTTTCAGATATTCACCTGTTCCGGTAAGGGTTCCGCCTGTACCAACACCTGCGATGAAGATATCAACCTTTCCCTCAGTGTCCTTCCAGATCTCCGGACCTGTAGTCGCCTTGTGCACTGCCGGGTTCGCCGGGTTCACAAACTGTCCTGGGATGAAGCTGTTCGGAATCTCCTCTGCCAGTTCGTTGGCCCTGGCAATGGCACCTTTCATTCCCTTGGTTCCATCGGTAAGAACAAGCTCTGCGCCGTATGCTTTCAAAATGTTTCGACGCTCAACACTCATGGTCTCTGGCATGGTGAGGATGATTCTGTATCCCTTAGCTGCTGCGATAGATGCCAGACCGATTCCGGTATTTCCAGAAGTTGGCTCAATGATTACGGAACCTTCCTTCAGAATTCCTTTCTGCTCTGCGTCCTCGATCATAGCCTTGGCAATTCTGTCCTTAACGCTTCCTGCCGGGTTAAAGTATTCCAGCTTCACAAGAACAGTAGCTTCCAGTCCAAGCTCCTTCTCAATATTTGTAACCTCTACAAGTGGGGTGTTTCCGATCAATCCAAGTGTTCCCTTATAGTATGCCATATCCATTCCTTTCCCGGCGCCTGCGGCCGCTTTACATTTATTCGAGGTGATGTCGCCGTATGGCGGCCCGCCTGTTATGTCTGTATCTGCCCCCAGTAACTGCCAGCTTGCTTCTTCGGCAATAATTGTCGATATTCCGTATTGATTTACTGGGTTATTTATTCGTTAAATGGATATTACCACTATTAACCCACTATGTCAATAGGTTTTTGGGATTTTATATGAGAAAATAGATTGGAGCGTTACTGTTCACTGGTAACATTCCGCGAGGTGTTTTTTGTGAACAAAGTTCACAGTAACATTAGAGCCGTCGCGTAGCGACGCTTGTACGATTTCTATACACTACAAAATCTCCACAATATACAAGAAAAGTACACCCAGTACTAATTAACACGTTGTGTTGTTTCGTGTTTTTAGCTGAATGTACCTTATTTTAAATAAATTATCACTCCTCTTCCTCAGCAACTTCACAGACCATCTCATATGCATCTTCCAGCGCGTCCAGAGCCTCAGTCAGTGTATCGACTTTCCTTACATCTGCGCCATCATCCTCATACTCCTGGATCAAATCTGAAAACTGGTCTTTCAGTTCCTCCATGTAATCTACTACCTGCTGTAATTTCTCTTCTTTTTCCAGTACTGCTGATAAATTAATAATTTTTCCCATAGTATGATGTCCTCCGCTTTCAAAAAAATGTTTTCTAAAGGTTTTTCATATTTTCCAAATCATAACATGTCCGAAACGTTCTCTCAATATTTCGTTTCAAGTTTCTCCTGCAGATTATAACGTATATTTTACAGAAAACCTTTTTTCAAACACGCTATAAAGTTTTTTCCTTTTATAATTATAACGTAGTCTGTAAATTCTTTTACAGGATTCCGCCCCGCATGCGCCGTCTCGTACTTCGCCAGCTATAATTTGCAAAAGCATCCTGGATTTCCTTTCGCTTAAGACGACTGATGGGGATTTCTGTCTTATCCGACAGCTTCAGAATATCCGTAGGCATAGCCACGATTTCCCTCATGGAAACCAGCGCCCACCGGATCGGGCGGCAAAACTCATTGGCTGGCAGAACCTTTTCCAGATCTGCCATAGACATGGAAGCATCTATCACGCCCTTTTTCGTGTGAATTTTCGCTCGTTTTCCATCTGCTTCTGCATACAGAATATCGGAAATGTAAATGCTCTCCTCCAGCCGTCCCACTTTCACGTTCACAGTCCGCAGGGAGTAGACACTGTCAAAAAAGCGATCCAGAATGTGAAACAGCTTCTCTTTTCTCACTGGCTTCACCATGTAATGAAGCGCCTCAATATCAAAGGCCTCTGCTGCAAACTCCGTACTGGTGCTCCCGAACACGATCTGCACCCGGCTGTTTCTTGAAATCAGCTTCTTCGCCGTCTCCATACCGTTCATCCCACTCATAAAAATATCCATAAAAACCAGTGAATAAACGGATGTATCTGAGGATAAAAATGCCTCCCCGGAAGAAAATTCTTCTATTTTCACATATAGGTTATTTTTGTCTGTGTATTCCGAAAGCAGCCGGGTGATATTCTCCCTGTCTTCCGCAAGGTCATCACAAACCGCTATTTTTATCTCCTGGTTCATGTGTAATTCCTCCCATAGAATCTGTCTGAGGTCTGTTTCTGAATCTGCCATCCCTCATATTTCTGCATAATAAATGCCGCATTCTCCGGGTAAAAATCTGTCTTTTATGATTCGCTCAGTTTTTGAAACATTTCCAGATATTCCTGCTCTACTTCAACAAACGGCCGCACTGTATAATCCAGCTCAAAGTGCAGCTTCGGTGCATCCCCCGGTTGTTTCTCTTCCAGAAGAACCTCTAAATCATACCAGAGAAGATCATCATCAATTTCTTTCAGACGCTGCGCTTCTTCATCAGTCAGACTGCTTCCCAGAAATTTCTTATAAATCACCTGAAGCAGCTGCTCTTCCACCTCACGGTATCTGGGCATCTCCTGCTTCAGCGGACGGGGCACATCTGACATATAGCACTCGCTGGCATCATGCAAAAGACAAGCCAGCGCCTGACGATTGGAATACCCTCGCCCAAGAGCCTCCTTCGCACAGCAAATACAATGCTCCCCAACAGACCAAAAGGTGCTTACATGTCCATTTCCCCGGCAGATCAATGGCAATGCATGTGCAATATCCTGAATGCAGATTCGCTCCGGGTCCGGATGAACCGGGTCGAAATGCTTTCTTGTGTATGTAGTTATGTAACTCATAGGACTCCTCCTTTTTTCATCCCAGCTACCTTATCTGAAACACGTTTCAAAAATCTTTTCCTGTAATCTGCACATCCCACTTTATAGCGCACATTTATTTTGGAGTTTTCTTCATGCTCTATTGCTCTTTTCTCTTTCTGAAAAGGTACTCATCCAGTTCTTTTTTAATCTTCTCAGGAATCTCCCGCGCAACCGGGCATACAACCGCATTTGCAAAGTGCTGTGTAAACTTCACCAGAAAATCAATATCTCTCTGCAGCTGCTCCATAGACATAACTTCTTTAACATCATAACGGCAGTGAATTGGTGTTACATTCGGACTGGAAATTCTGGCAAAGGACAGCGCCGGAACACCGCCATCTGCAAACGGCGTGGAATCACTGGAATAAACACCGCTCTTAGCTTCTACAGGAAAGCCGGTTTCTGCCGCCATATAGGAAATATAGTGAACCAGCTTATCCTCTGCGGAAACACAGGCAATAAACTTGCCCAGGTAGGTTCCGATCATATCCAAGTTAATATTCAACACTATTTTCTCTAATTCCTCTTTATGATCACGTACATAAGCCTTGGAACCCAGAAGTCCACGTTCCTCACTCCCACAGAACACGAGACGAAGCCCATAGTTCAGCTCCTTTCCTTTCAGCTGCTCCATAATTCCAAGCAGTCCTGCACAGCCGCTCATATTGTCATATGCGCCATGAGATAAAGAAGTGGTATCGTAATGAGCTGTTAATACAATAAACTCGTCACGCTTACCGGGAAGCTCTGCGACTACATTGTGTGACTGGCCGTCATACTCTTTCTGGAATACCTCTAAACGGATATTCTTTACTTTGTTTTTCACCAGCTCTACAGCCTGGCTGGAATGAATCATAGCACAAAGTACCTTACGCTCTTCCCCTACAACAGCCTCTCGCAGATCCCTCTGATCTATATCTGTATTTGGGAAGTGTACATTTCCATACTGGAAAATAATCCCCTTTGCTCCTGCCTTCATCAGATCCTGATATCCGAAAAATCCAATTCCCTGAGTATCCAGAAGCACGATCTTATCTTTAGCACCAGCCACAGAGACCGGATCCGTTCCCGGCATATAATAAAGTTCCCCTTCTACAACGCCACTGCCGCAACAGTTAAATGCCTTACAGGGAATTTCTTTCCCATCTGCAAAAAGATGGGATTCCTCAATATTCCCCATAGCAACCCGAAAAGCCTCTATCTTCGCCGTCACTCCCAGTTCCTCGCACTGTCCTTTCAAAAATTCCGCAACCTGTAGTTCTTCCTTCGTGCCACTGGCGTGAACAAAATCAGTGGATTCAAAAATGTTGGTTAAATTCATGATGGTTTTCTCCTTAGTAAATACGTTATACCCCATAACAAAATTCAGTTGATAGCCATAAATTTTTTCTATATTTTATATTCTGAAGCATGTTAAACCAATAGTACATGTGGTATATTCTCTAATTTTCCACATTTTTTACACAGAAATATTTTTCTTCTGTAAAAAGTTTTCTCAAACCGGATGGTACATTGCTTAATACAAATTCCATACTTACATGTTTAACTGTCTTTTGCCCAAAAATGTTACTAATTTGTTGTAATGAATCTTTATTTGCACATACTCTAAATAAAGTTTCAAAAAATTGAGGAATAGATCCTATAACTCTGTCCCTAAGCATGTTATCTAAGTGAAATTGCATTGTATTTTGATACGACAAAACATTATCCTTTAATTCCACTAATAATAGTTCACTTTCTCCTGAATATTGCCATTTTGAATAATGTTCTAAATTTTGAATAAATGAGACAAACATTTCATTGCTAAAAGACCATTCAACTCCGTTTATTCTTGTTACAACTATCCCATCAGGATAATCATATTTTGTCCAGTACGCACCATAACCGGGTAAATAAAAATTAACAGATTTTCCTGTTCGAAAATGAAAATATTCTAAGCTGTTCATAATTTGTTTTCCGGTCGGCAGATCCGGCCTTGTGATCAAAATACCAATAGTATCATTTATAATACCGTTCTTTCTTGCATTTTCGTTAATATCACTAAGCATATCTTGATAAGTCATTGCCTCTAGCATTGTTTCATTTCTCCTAAATTTTGTAATTATTCCATTATTTAATCATTTACTTCCATTTTGATATCAAATACTGTTTCTTCTATAACCCTTACACACTCATCTGTGTTTTTCATTATCTCCTTTCCCCAAAAGCGAATTACAGTCCAGCCCATAAACAATAGTTTTTTATTAACTTCATCATCTCGTCTTCTATTGTTCGTAATTTTTTTCACCCAAAAATCTCCATGCACTCCTTTTTCCAACCGCGGTTTTAGAACTTCCCAATCCTTTCCGTGAAAAAATTCACTGTCGCAAAATATTGCAATTTTATATTTTGTAATCACTATGTCTGGCTTTCCGGGTAAAGTTTTTACATTTTTGCGGTATCTATATCCTTTCTTCCATAATGCTTTTCGTAAACAAAGCTCAATTGACGTATCTTTCTGGTGGATATTTTGCATATTTCTTCTTCGCTGCTCTGGCGTAAGTACATCCGTCATTTTAGTTTCTCCTCAGATTATCTTCAAATTTTAGGAATTTATTTTTCTAAATAATCTGCTACTTTTTTAGTAACATGCCAAAACATTACCGGAGGTACTGCATTACCAATTTGTCGGTATGCATCAGTTTCACTACCTGCAAAATTAAACTCATCGGGAAATGACTGTATACGTGCGGCTTCTCTCGGCGTAAAACGACGATATAACTCTTTTTCAGGATCAACTAAAAGAACTGGATCTCGGGAATTTAAACTTACTTTTGCCAGATGACTTGTAACCGTCAGACACGGTTCATCTAAATGTTGCCATAAACCTCTCTTCATATTTGGTTTTGCATTTTTCATTCCTAAAACAGCTCTTTTTGAAAAATAATATTTTTGTTCATCAATTGCAAGTTTTTGCACTGCAACAGAAAGTGGTACCCAGTTATTCTTATTTGTTTCCTCTGGAAACTCAAATTTTATTCCTAAATCATTTCTAAACCCAACCATAATCATCCGCTCTCGCTTCTGCGGAACGCCATAATCTGCCGCATTTAATAAACGATAAGATAACGTATATCCAGCATCTTCAAAAGCTTTATATATTCTTTTAAAAATCTCTCCTTTATGTAATGTCATAAGGCCTTTCACATTTTCTGCAATAAATACTTGTGGCTGTTTATCCTTAACAATTCGTACCATTTGTTTGTACAAATTTGCTCTTTCATCAAACGGATCCTTCGTTGGATTCACCGTACTAAATGACTGGCAGGGAAACCCTCCAATAATAACATCACAATCCGGAATTTCGGATGATTCCACATCGCATACATCCGCACATTTTATTATACTGTCCCTAAAATTCAGCATATGGGTATTTAATGCTTTTTGGTCAATATCCATTGCATACGTAAGTTCAAACGGAAGTCGTTCATATCTTTTTTGATTAAACACAAAATCTCCTGTTATACCCTGATCACAACCTCCACAGCCAGCAAACAACGAAACTACTTTGTACATTAACTTTCCTCATTTCTAATTGGTATCTCTTTATCTACACTGCTATTGGAAAAATCAACTCTATATGTCATAGGTGTTACCTGTATTCTTCCATCTTTAATCTTTTCAGCCACATTATTTATCACAAAAACAGTAGCCCCCTCTCGTGTAAAAAACACTCTGTATATTGCATAATACTCTTTATGCTGCTGCGCAGCTATCCATTCATTTCTTGTAATATTTAACGAATCTACCCATAGCGGATCTGATAAGTCCGGACTGGTTAAACGCTTAGTCGATTTTACTTCAATATATTTTACAAACTCAGCCTCATCCCCTGGTTCAGCAATGACAGACTGAATATCATAACCAATACCTCTTGTTTTCCCAAGTGAAAGAACTTTATTTGCTAATCTTGTATTATACGCTGCAACTCTCGACTTTTCGTAATTATATACAAGTGTTTCCCCTTCATCTCCAAACTCTGTAAGATTAACTCGTGATTTTTTAGTTTCTTCTATAGACTTTTTTTCTTCAAACAATAAAGCTACAGAACTAGTCTTAAAATTTTGAGCATATTGAGATAAGCGAGCATAATATGCATCCCATTTAAATTGAAATTCTTTTCTAATTTCAGCATTTCCCAAATCATATTCATAAACATCAAATTCTGGTTTATCTTTATAAACTGATGTAAAAAGACTAATTGCTTCGCTTTCATTGGGATTTAAAATCACACGTTTATCTTCTGTTACTCTAATTAAATTAGCTAATTCCAAATAATTTATCTGTTCATTTATATGTTGATGCGTATACGAAGACGCTTTTCCAGGAACACTTATGTCGTGTTCAATCCCATCTTTCTGGTCCTTTACTATCGCTTCTAGCACTTCATACGGATTAGCATGTCCTTGTAATACATCTAATGAATTTAAAACATAATAGCCTAACGCTTTCTTTGTAATAGTCACACCTGCTGTTTGAGCAATTTGTAACAATTTTAAAACAAATGCGTTTGGTCGAACACTAATCTCATCTTCAACTCTTTTAGCGACAGTAGTTGACACCTTTTGCATGCCATTAGGAAATTGCATTTTGAAACATATATCCTTAAAAAAAGCAGGCTGGTCATTATCTTCAAGATACTTTTGAGTTCGTTCAGACTCGTATACCATTCCATCTTCTGCGAAATAGTACATTCCAAATAATTTCCCGGAAATTTCTGTCCTATGATTATCCAAAGTTTTCTTTATGCGTTCAGATTCTGGAAGGTATCGCTTAAAAGCTTCATTAAACAGTGTCTCAAAATCCTGATGACTGCATGGACAGATTTCGTCTATGACCTTTGCATATGCGGGCAAAAGATCATCCATTTCTTTTTGTGATTTTCCTCGGATTATTGTGCATCTATACTGTTTACTTGGATCATACATATAGTCACCCCTCTTCTAAAATACTTTCAAGACTTCTAGCAATTGCTTTGGCAAGCAAAGGCGGAACAGCATTTCCTACCTGCTTCAACTGACTTGTTTTTATCCCTATGAATTCAAAAGAATCCGGAAATGATTGTATTCTTGCCGATTCACGCACAGTCGGAACACGATTTTCTTTATAATGGAAATGATGATTATGTCCTGTATCTATAGTAAAGCATGGCTTGTTACTATTCATCCTTGTCCACGCAATATGCACTTTCCTTGTATTCTGTAAATTCTCTGGTAAATCTTTATAGTTTCCCCCATCCGGAACCATAGATATAATTTCTTTTGTTCTTTCTGTATGCAAGGTTATTGAATGATTTAATACGCTTTTACTACCTTCTCGCATTACTTTTTGATATTCGTTTTCTGCTGGCAATACATATTCTATCTCTTCCCCTAACACACGATCATCTGGGACAAAATCGAGATCGCTGATAGCGTCTTTGCACGTCCACGAATTTATTCCTGTTCCCTCTCCCATAATTGGCTCTGGATAAAAATACTTTATACCTTTTTCCGATAAATCTTTTCGTATTCCTACAAAAAACACCCTTTTTCTTTGCTGTGGTACACCATAATTGTCCGCAGATAATATTTTCATTTGAACAGAATATCCAATATTTGTAAAATCCTCTTTAACCTGTTCTGCAACTTTTCCTTTGAAAAGCCTCACAAGTCCAGGCACATTTTCCATTACAAAAGCCTTCGGTTTAATAATTGATACAATATTTACATACGATTTATACAACCTGTTCCTTTCATCATCAATCATTCTTTTTCCAGACACAGAGAACCCCTGACACGGTGGTCCTCCAATTATTACGTCAACTTCAGTGGCCTGTAAACTGCACATTTTCAAAATGTCCTCTCCTGAAATTTTTGTAATGTCCTCATTTAACACAACCGCATTGGAAAAATTATGCTGATAAGTAACTGTGGCATCTTTCCACATATCAATTCCAAAACAAATATTAAATCCAGCTTCTTCAAAACCTTTTGAAAACCCTCCACATCCACAAAAAAGATCTATCACATTAAATTTCTTCATCATGACTCTCCGCCTTTCTTCTTTTATCGCTTGGTTTAGGTGTATTCATTGGAATTGCCCAATTTTCACCTAATTTAAAAACTCCTTTAATTCTATTCTGCGCACAAAGAATTTGAACTCTTCTTTGTGATATTTTCCATTTTTCTGCAGCTTGACTAGCAGTCATGTATTTCATCTTGCACCTCCAAAAGCTTCGTACCTTAATTATTATATTCGACGGGGCGAATAATATCAAGCTACTCGTAGGGACTATATATTTTAAATATTTATTCTATTGTTATAGTATTTTTCAGTAATTTAAATTTTCACTTGCAGAAAATTTCCTATTGTTATAATATATATATAAAATGGGTTTGTTACCATACAGCTATTGCTCAAGCGAGGTGCTCGTTTCTTTTTTTACTCTATTCTCAATCTCTGCCCGATACTTAAGCAAACGTAAGAGATAATCTGGCAGTTCACGCTTTTCAGCCTCCCAATCTTGAACTGTACGATAAGGAATTCCATAGTACTCACTAAATTCCCTCCGATTCATTCCCATTTTTTCACGTAATTCCTTTACCTCTTTTCCTCTACTCATCTGATCTACCTTCCTACCCCCTAAAAAACAGACGCGTTGCGTTAATTCATAGTAACATCTATACTATTTTTTGTCAATCGCATTTATAGTATAAAATGGCCATGCGAGCCCCCTCGCACAGCCATCTATATCTCTTACCATATTCCCTTTTTCTCAAACAAACGGATTATAAAATCTCCCCCACCGTATCGTCACCGTCATGCTGACTACCAGCAGTACCACGCCAACTCCAATTGCCACGAAGTCCCTTTTCTCAAAAGGTCTCTTCATATACCACGTTCTCTTCTTATCCTTTCCGAACCCACGCAGTTCCATGGCATTGGAAATGGTATCAATCCGATTCAGGCTGGTCAGGATCAGCGGCAGAAGAATATTCACCGAATTCTTCAGCCGGGCAAAAAAGTGCTCGTTTTTTCCAAGCTCTACGCCCCTTGCCTGCTGAGCCTGGCTGATGCTGTGGTAGTCACGCTGAATGTCTGGAATGTATCGAAGCGCAATCGCCACAGAATAACCCACTTTATAGGAAATTCCAATACTGTTTAGGCTAGCAGCAAACTCACTTGGGTTCGTTGCAGAAATAAACAAGATCGCAACCGGCAGCGCAACAAAATATTTCAGAGAAATATTCACCATATAAAACAGCTGCTCTGCAGTCAGATCATACCGCCAGAACAGGTGGCAAAGCACATGTCTGGTGCCATACAGCGTCGTTCCCTGGTTAGGATCAAACAGGAAAATAAACAGATTATTCAGCACCAGAAATACCAGCATAAAAATCATCATAAACCGCACTTCGCGGAACTTAATCTTACTCAGCTTAAACGCCGCCAGGCTCACCGCAAACAGCCCAAGCAGTACCCACGTATTATAAGTGATCATACTTGCAAAAGTAAAAAGCAGGAAAAACGCCAGTTTGGTGGTACCTGTCAGCTTGTGTATCACACTTTCCCTTGGCAGATAATTCAACACTGTCTTAGCGGCCATGGCTTCGCACCTCCCTGTCCTCCTCAATAAAACGCTGCACAAACTCTTCCGCCGGACTGATTCCCAGCTGGTTCGCCAAGGTAAAAAGACTGGTCTCCTTCAGTGCCGCCTGACGGATCAGCTGTGGATCACAAAGAACTGCTGCCGCGCTTCTATCCGCGATCAGCCTGCCATCTGCAAAAACCAGTGCCCGAGGCGTATATTCCAGCATCAAATGCATATCATGGGTAATCATCACAACTGTTACCCCTTTTTCATTCAGCCCACGAAGGAACTCCATAATCTCTGTATAATGGCGAAAATCCTGTCCCGCAGTCGGCTCATCCAGAATGATCAGTTCCGGATCCTGCACCAGCACACTGGCAATGGTCACACGCTTCTTCTGCCCGAAGCTAAGCGCCGATACCGGCCAGTTCCGAAATGGGAAAAGTCCGCAGACTTTCAAAGTTTCCTCCACTTTTTCCCGAATCTCTTCCTCGCTTTTTCCCATATTGCGAAGGCTCAGTGCCACCTCATCAAAAATCATAGTCTTGGAAATCATCTGATTGGGATTCTGCATCACATAGCCAATATGTTTGGCTCTGTGGCGGATATTTTCCTGCAGAAGATTCCTTCCCTGGAAAAGAATTTCACCGGAATCTGGTGTCTCAAAGCCGCAGACCAGTTTGGAAAAAGTAGATTTCCCGGCACCGTTTTTCCCTACAATGCTGACCATTTCACCCTTTTGGATTGTAAGAGAAACATCACGTAAGGTCTGCCTGCCTCTCTCATAACCAAAGGTAAGATTTCTAACTTCAAGCAGCGGCTCATGTTCTTTCTCAGCCTCTGCTGCCGGGCGGGACCAGAACCAGTCTGTCATTTTCTTCCGGTCTGCCTTATCTATCACAACAGAATCAACATGTGCCGGTTTCTTCGCAGGAGCAAGTTCCACACCTGCATAACGCAGTGCAGTAAGATAAAGAGGCTCTCGGATTCCGTTTTCTTCCAGAAGTCTGGT
The DNA here is from genome assembly GCF_040924225.1 of Ruminococcus sp. RTP21484sp1_RTP21277st1_D2_RTP21277_210401. Lineage (NCBI taxonomy): Bacteria > Bacillati > Bacillota > Clostridia > Eubacteriales > Oscillospiraceae > Ruminococcus > Ruminococcus sp. RTP21484sp1_RTP21277st1_D2_RTP21277_210401. The sequence continues at coordinate 107,769 of NZ_JBCOMJ010000009.1, forward strand.
GGACAAAAGCTCATCCGGGTGAAGATCTGCCAGAATTTTTCCATCGCCCATAAGAACAATACGGTCCACATCTCGCCACAAAACATCCTCCAGACGGTGCTCAATGATCACCACCGTAGTATCTGTTTTTTCCTGAATCTCGTCGATCAGCTCAATAGTCTGCTTACCTGTAGCCGGATCCAGATTGGCCAATGGCTCGTCGAACAACAGGATTTTCACCTGATCCACCATTACCCCCGCCAGGCTGACGCGCTGCTTCTGCCCTCCGGAAAGCTCGTGGGGCGCGTAATCCAGATGATCCTGAATTCCGACCAGCTCTGCCGCGTGACGGGTGATCTCATGCATTTCATCCTGCGGCATGCAGCTGTTTTCCAATGCAAAGGCAATATCCTCGCCAACCGTCAGCCCGATAAACTGACCATCCGGATCCTGCAGCACTGTGCCCACATGTGCAGAGAGCTGAAAAATGCTGCTCTTCGGCGCATCCACACCATCCACAATAAGTTCCCCGCTGCATTCTCCTGGATTGGAAAAAGGATTCAGGCCATTGATGCAGCCTGCCAGAGTACTTTTTCCACAGCCGGAAGGACCTGCGATCAACACCCGCTCGCCAGGATAAATGTCCAGATTAATTTCCTTCAGCGTAGGCTTTTTCTGTGCCCGGTACTGGAAAGAAAAGTTTTTGAAAGAAATAATAGGAGATTTTTTCTCTGTCATATAGTACCTCAAAATCAAATATCCTGAAGCGAATCCATCGTCAATTTGTAAACAATGTGACTGCTTCAGAACCACTTAACAATTTGCATCTCTATAAGTGTACACCTTACACCATCTCAAAAGGATAACACGAATTTCTTAAATCCACAATAAAATTTCTTACCAAAGTTTATCTTATTTTGCATAAATCTTGCGAAATTTACTTTTTGGATCCAATAAAATTATGCATCAAAAAAGACCCTGCCACAAGTTTCCCCATAGCAAGGTCTTTTACAAATTTCCCTTTCAACTTATTCCTGATCCAGGGAGCCTTTCTTTGCAATTGTTTTTGTATAAGCCAGGATCAGAAGACCGCCGACTACAACACCTGTGATGGTGTTTGAAACAGCGGCGAATGCACCCTGTGCAAATACTTTGTTTGCCGGTTCAGCATAGATTACAATGTCAAGTACAGGTGCAACAACTACCCATCCTACAACATGTGCGATCACGTTTGCAACTGTGAAAACGGCAACTTTGCCTTTTCCGAAATCGCCTTCCTGAACCTGAAGCTTCTTGGCGAACAGACCGATCACAACACCTACAAATGCAGATGTGATAACCCAGCTCCACCATGGGCTTCCACCCCAGGACAGGTCGATCAGTGTATGCCCGATGAAACCAATGAGTCCGCCTGCAACCGGGCCATACATTGCTGCAAGAAGTCCAAGTACTGCGTACTGAAGACTGATGTTTGTGTTCGGAACCGGACTAGGGATCGCCACAAAGCGTCCCAGCACAAAGAACAGTGCTGCACCGATACCGATGGCAACTACGGTTTTGATACTATTGTTGTTTTTCATAGCTCTTTCCTCCTACTATGTGTCTTACTAGAGCGTGTTTGATAAAGGCTTTCTGCAAGATGTGCGTCACAATTTGCGGGAATGTTTTTTCAAGCAGGCTCTAACACGCTATAGTATACGCTTTATTAAGAGCTTGTCAATCTGAATCCACAGTATTTCAGCCTTTCACCGGAATCTTAAACACAATTTTCGTTGCGGGCTGGGCTTCTGTTACGGCGATGCAGGGCATATGACCGTCTTCAGGAGCGTAGAAACCAAACATGCCAGCCTCCAGAAGAGTGTATCCCTGCTCCGGACCACTTTTATAGAAAATAATGTCAGCTTCCGGGGTGCGGTCATCCTCTACGGTAAGCTTGCGAAGAGATGCCCAGTAAATTTTCTCAGTGCCTTCTACAATGTACTGAAGGTCACAGTATTTCTTATGGGATTCCATCTGTGCACCTTCCAGTGGCTTGGTGGTATATTTCTGAACCAAGGCAAAAATGCCGTTTTTTAGGTCGTATCTGCCTTCTGGAAGGTTCTCCTCTTTCTGTTTTTTGATAAACTGCTGAACCATGTCAGCGTAATCTTTAAATTCCTCATATGTATTCAGTTTGTCTGCGTAATCTGCAATCATGATAAATCCTCCTGTTATTTTTTACTGCTCTTCATACTCACAAATATAACTCTGCCCCATCATACCATAAGGCTTCAGCACCTTCCCATCCGTATGGAACATTCCCTCGGTGCGGAAATCAGCCCAGCTGATTCGGCTGCAGCCGGTGTAGGACTGGTGGAATGGGCCGAACATGTTTCTTGGACTTCCTGAAACTTCAATTTCCAGAGTATTCTCTTCTTTTTCGAAAAGACCAGTTACATCTGTGACACAGTTCTTCTTTTCGAAATGAAAACCAGCTTCCTTACCATTTACTCTGACTTTCAGAAGGGTACCTCTCCACTCACCCAAATGAAGAAGAACCTGCTTATCGGAAATCAACTGTGGCACCTTGTACTGGTAAATCATACCGCCAGGATAGTTTACATAACCTTGCATGCTCCAATCACCAGTATGCAGAATTTCTTTTTCCCTGGAAATATTGCCAGACATATCTACGGCGAAATTTCCAATTACGAATACATCTTCCAGTTCCCGCTTTTGGTCGTAACTGCCTTTTATGGTAATCCGATGCACCCCCTTACTCAAAGCAGGAAGTCCGAAGCAACGCATGTCTTTGTCAATAAACCATTTGCCGGTCTGCGCACATTTCACGCCATCGAAGTAAACTTCCAGACCATAAGGCTTCTCAATTACAAAACTGCATTCACTGGAAATGTCTTCTGCAACATTAAACCGGAAATGCATGGTAAATGGTGTTCCATCTGCCGGATGTGGCTGATCCACCCAGGTATATCGCTGAGGTGCACCGTTATAGTAAACCTGCTGCATGCGCAATTTCTCACGAATTTCCTTCTGCGCCTGCCAGATTTCCATCTCTGCGGACTCACAGACGCTTCCTGCTTCTGACAGTCCGCTGCCATGTCTGAATTCTGATACCAGCTCTACAATTGCGTCAAGATCTTTATCTTCCACCATAGCATTTCCGTCACAAATTTTATTTGCTGAAGCAGTCCCCAGCTCATAAGTACATTTATCTATCGTCAGCACATTCTCCATAGTTCTTCTTAATTTCGCGTCCGGACCGAATGTAGCTAATACGGGATCTGTGTAATGCGGATGTCTGTATGGGAATGTGGCAGCTTTGCTCACTGTCATTTCATGCACCGCATTTACGCCATCAGAAACAGCCGCCAAGTCCACAACGGTAGTATCTTCCTCAATTCCACATTTGTCTTCAACACTATTTATCTCTTTAATAATCTGTCCAGCCCCTATTATTTTCTTCACAAAATAAATTCGGCTCATCCCCGTCTCGAATGTCCTGGTAAAGCAAACGCCCTCTCCATCCGCAACAGTTTCCACCTCACAAACTTCTCCGGTCAGCGGGTCAAGCTCTTCCACAGCGTTCCCGCAGTCAAGTTTTATGTAAACCTGATGTGCATTGTTCCGATCGTGATTTGTCAGGAAAAGAATATGTCCATCTTCTGTCTTTCTCAGCATGGAAAGAATCTCACCATCCTCTGCGCCGCTGGCATTTCGCACAGTAAAATCTTTTCCGGTGCATTTCGCCACAGCTTCCGTCAGCTCCCATTCATGCTCAACCGTATGAACAAATGCTTCCTCATCTAAAACATCCCGGATATCACCATATTTTCCACACACTTTCCTGCGGTCAGATTTCTCTTCATTTACATCTTCACTGTCTATTTTTTTATCCCATCTCTTAGCAACGCAGATCTGCTTACTACCAATCCGTTCTCCTTCAATCATCACCGGATACGGCTTCAGCCAGATCACCATTCCACCAGCTGCAAGAAATTCCTTCAACAGCTTCACCGTGTTTGCAAACAGATTGCTCACTCCCGGAACCACAACCACCTGATAGCTGCACTTTCCTGCCACAAACATTCCATCCTCAACCTTGCCGTCCTGCTCCAACAGGATCTCATCTCCAAAATCAAAATCCACATGCCCTGCAGTCAGCGCTTTTGCGATCCGGTTATAATACTCACCTTTTCGATTTAAAGAAGTAATATGCTCATCCAGCCATCCCATATTCATTTCCAGATGATTGAAATCCTCCGCCCGGTCACTGCGGCACTCGGTCCAGATGCTGGAAATCGGATGGATCATCAGCACCTTCCGCACCGGCTCACCCTGAGAAAGACACAGCGCCAGACGACCAAAATAATTCTCCATCTTATCATTGTCATCCCACCAGGTATTCTGATAGTTGAAAACCGGCGGATAGTCCCTCTTCCTGCAGCCAGTAATGGAATACAGGGCAAGATGCTGACAACGTCTCGTAATTCCAAGCGCGAACTGCCAGTCTCCCAGCCATTTCTGAGTAGAAAAATCCAGCTCCCAGCCAGTGCAGCCGTAAGCCTCACTGATGGTCATGGAACGTTCATACTGATGTGCCACGCTTGCACACTGTTTCACAGTCAGATACTCATCCGTCTGTGCGCCAAGAAGATCAATTCCAGGATTATGCAGATAACGAAGCTGAGGCATCGCCGCACCGCACACACGAGTCTGATAGCCCAGGTCGTTCTCATATAAAATATGTCCCGTAGTACGAAGTCCCCGTTTATCACACCACTCATAAACCTGTTTCATATAACTTTCTTCGAAACGCTGTGCCACCGTCTTCCAATAATCATGACGGATCTTCTCCGCCCCTTCCCCATCAAAAAACAGATAAGGCAGCTTCTCCTGCGGATCATATCCTCTCTTTTCAATAAAATACTCTGTAAATCCAATACTCCACGGAATCCACGGTCTGCCTTCATGGAAAACGCTGAAGAAATCACAGCAGTTTGGTTCATCTGTGAAAAATCCTTTCACCTCTTTTGGAAAACTTCCGCCAAACACTTCCTCATAATGCTCATGGGTCAACTTCAAAAATGTCTTCACGCTCTCCGGATTCAGATTATCTGGCGGCATCAAGCCGTTGTACCACTCACTCTTACCAGAAATCTCCTGGCGCAGAAGCAGAATCTCTTCATCAACACCGCAAGCTCCAGCAGCTTCCTCATAAGTCAGATATTCTTTCATCCTCTTAATAAATCTGCCGTCCGCCGCCGTCTGAATCACATAAACACCCTGAAGAAACTCTGTCTCCATAGTTTCTTCCACTGCTAAATCTTCACTGCCGTTCCTGCCAGACATGAAATTTTCGTCTGTGCTTCGATTCCCGCCACACATTATCGAATCCGAGTCCCCAGTAACTGTCCTTTCTTCCTCGTTACTTAACTTCGCCGGTACCGCCAGCTCCCCGGCTTTCCCGCACTCCATCGTCAGTGCCCTGGCTGTAAACTCCGCTGGATTTACCCTGCTGACCTTACCTCCTGCAGCCCCCGACGGCCATTTATCCTCATCATATATCCACAGCTCCAGATCATTTTCCCGGGCTTTATCCACACAAAACTTCACATCCTCCATCCACTCTGTGGAAAGATACTCCGTCTCCAGCCCTTCACGGGAATGAATAAAAAATCCCCCCATCCCCGCCTTCTTAAATCCCTCTATCTGCTCTCCCAGATTCTCCTTCTGAAGCCTGTCATTCCATCCCCAGAAAGGAGCACTCCGATACTCCTTCGGCGGATTCTCAACCAATCCCTTTACCTTATCCAATGTGCCCATCCTTATGTCCTCCTCTTATAGTCCCACATTACATTATTGTTCTAAATTCCCTATTCCATCATCATCAGCACCGTCGCTTTTATTGTATCCATTCGTTACCAATACACAGCGTTTTCGCAACTGATATTCCTAAGCTGGGCATTTCCAGGTGCGCCCTTAACGGAGGCGAGATCCACTGCTTACGAAGACTTAATCGTGAAGGCTCTCCTGAACGATTTAGTCGTAGTTAGCAGTTAGCTCGCCGCAGTGTTGCACCGCCCCGCGTGGAATATCAGCTGCGAAAATGCGTCCGTGCAGCCAATGATACAACAAAAGGGACTGCAAAACAGTCCCTTTCATACTACCCAAGTTCATATTTTACATGAAGTTGTTAGGTATAAACATAATAATATCCGGTACATAAGTAACCAGGAACAACAGCCCGATCATAATAAGCACCATCGGCAAAATCTCCCGTATGACACCCTTGATCTTCGTTTTTCCAAGTCCCGAAACAATAAACAACAGCATACCAAATGGCGGTGTGGAAAGACCGATCATCATGTTCAGGCAGATCACAACGCCGAAATGAACAAGGTCAATGCCCATAGCCTGTACCAGTGGAAGAACCATTGGTACAAATACCAGCTGGATCGTACTTACATCAAGTACACAGCCAAGAAGCAGGAATACGATGTTTACGATAAACAGGAAAATGTACTTGTTATCTGTGATTCCCATAACCAGGCTTGCAACAACTCTCGGAACCTGCTCCAGAGAGATGATGTAAGAGAACAGCATGGAAGTTCCGCAAAGAAGAGCCAGTGTAGCTGTGTTGGCAGCGGATTTCTTGATGATACCCCAAAGCTTTTTCCATCCCAGTGTTTTGTAAATCAGTGCAGAAATGATCAGTGCGTATGCAGAAGCAACAGCACCAGCCTCTGTAGGAGTACAGATACCGGAATAAATTCCACCAAGAAGAATAACAACTGTAAACAGTGCCGGAAGAGCCTGCAATGTAGCTTTCAGGAACTCTCTCTTGCTCATGACCACACCTGCCGGATAATTTCTCTTATGAGAAATAAACGCAACATAGATCATAAGAAGAATGGCAAGTAAAACGCCAGGAACCATACCTCCCATAAACAGCTTACCAATGGAAGCACCGGATAACATAGCGTAAATAACCATTGGAATACTTGGCGGGAAAATCGGTCCTACCGTTGCAGAAGCGGCTGTAATGGCACAGCTGAACTCTGCATCATATCCCTCTTTTTTCATCTGGTCGATCTCCATCAGACCAATACCGGAAGCATCTGCGATAGCAGAACCGGTCATACCTGAGAAAATAAGGGAAATAAATACGTTAACCTGTGCTGTACCACCTTTTAATCTTCCAAGAAGACCATTACAGAAAGAGAACAGCTTGTCCGTTACCTCACCTTCATTCAGCACATTTGCCATGAAAATAAACAGCGGCGCTGCAAGCATGGTATAGTTTGCAAACATGTTACCAGTGATAACGGTAAATACCTGGCCCAGTTTGTCCGGAGCTGCAAGCAGAAAATATGTAATAGAAGCTGCAAGCATGGAAAAAGAAACAGGCATACGGATTATGAAGCAGATCGCCATAACCACAAACAGCATAATAATCGGCATACTCATGATTCTTTTCCTCCTTCCTTGTATTCTTTAAATGCATTTTTGATATTGATACAGGTTCTGACGATGATCTCAGCCAGCATATACATAAATGGTGCAAAAACAACTGTATATGGAAGCTTCAGAACTCCTGTTACCATTTTCTTTCCAACCATGGACTGGAAACACGGTACAAAACAGGTTACCAGCAGGATTAAAAGAAATGTATTGTAAACTACTTTAAAAATAAACTGGGTACGAGGTTTTACAGCATCGTAAACCAGACCAAATACTACGTGTTCATCAGCTTCCATTGCCTTACCAACGCCGAAGAACATGGTCCACATGTAACCCAGAACAGATACCTCATAACTCCATGTTACAGGGGTTTTGAAAAAATATCTGGATACGATTGTTACCATAAAGGTAAGGAAAATTACCAAAAACGTAATGTTTGGGATAAAAACGCCAAGGAAATCGACGATCTTTTTCCCGATCTTTTTGAAATTATCCACAGTTTCCTCTCCTCTCAGATTCACTTTTCTGCCATCGGTTTGTTCCCTTTTGCAGACAGGCAAAAAATCTGTTCTTTGTTAAAAAGCCCAGGCCGTACACACAGCCTGGGACTTTTCTTTGTTATAAGTCAGACAGATGTCTCAAGTTTTGCTGTCAATTCATAGCTGATCACTATGTCTTGCCTGTTGTCACGACAATTCGTTTTACTCTTCTGCGGTTGTTGTATCAGCCATAGCCTGGATTTCGTTGTAAAGATCCATATCCCAGTCTTTGATCATATCTTCGTTTTCCATGTACTTAGCCTGAACTTTTTCTTTAAACTCGTTGATGTCAGGATATGTAACAGTAAGTCCCTTCTCCTCAAAGAATTTGATCAGTTCAGCTTCTCTGTCAAGTCTTGCTGTATCGTTTACGTCTCTTGCATATTCCATAGCCTCAGTAACAGCTTCCTGCTGAGCCTCTGTCATGCTGTTCCATGTGTCACCGTTGATACATGGCATGATGGAGTCAACAACGTGGTTTGTGATTGCGATGTATTTTGTTACTTCATAGAATTTTGCACTCTCGATACTTGGAAGCGGGTTATCCTGTGCATCTACAGCGCCAGTCTGAAGTGCAGTATACAACTCACTGAAGGAAAGTGGTGTCGGGTTTGCACCAAGTGCCTCACCAAGGAACAGCCATGCTTCGGAGTTCGGCATACGGAGAAGTAATCCGTTCATGTCATCGTAGCTGTTGATTTCTTTCTCTCTTGTGTTGATTACACGGCTTCCAAGATAGAAGCTGGAAAGAGGTTTGATGTTCAGTGTCTCTTCAATCTGTGGACGGATCTTGTTAAGTCCGATGTCACCGTTGAGAACGCTTGTCATATGCTCATAGGAGCTGAACAGATATCCGGAAGCAAACATGCTGTAGGACGGAATCTGTGTTGCAATTGTCGGGAAGGAAATATATGCCAGATCTGCATCTCCGTTAAGAAGAGCATCAAACTCGTTCTCGGAAGAGAACAGAGAACCGTTGTCGTAGCATTTACATGTTACGGAACCACCGGATAATTCCTCAACTTTATCTGCAAACTCATACATAGCCTCTGTATGGGAGTCACCGCTTACAGATACTGATGTAAAGATCAGCTCTACTGCCGGGTCATTTGCTGCTGCAGCATCTGCTGCCTGTACACTGATGCTTCCTGTTAACAGCATTGTTGCTGCCATAGCTGTTGATAATACTGCTGCCATTAATCTTTTTTTCATTCTCTCATCCTCCTGATTTTTACACACTATGTGTTTTTGTTTCCCTTTTTTCACGTATATTTGTAACCCCAATTACAAATCTTAAGAAATACCTTTCAGCCGGCCTCACGGTCCCCACCGTTCCGGCAGTTATCTCTGATTACTTTCCAAAAAAGCTCTTGCGGAAGGTCTCTGTGATCGCACAGAACTCTTCGATCTCTAATTTCTTGCTTCCTGTAAGAAGCTTATAATCCTGTCTTCTTGACTGAAGTGTCATCGGCACACCTACCAGATTCATATGGTATTTGCTGTTTACCGGATATACCTGGCACTCAACCATGGAAGCAGCGCCAAGGAAGTTCATAAGCTCCTGTGCTTTCTCCGGCTGCTCTTTATAGTTCTTGCAAAGCCATACATAAAGATCCGGATGGAAGTTTGCCATAACTCCTGAGTATCCTGCACATCCCATTTCCATGCTGCGAAGAAGTGTTGCTGCATTTGCATTGAAGATCTTTAATCCGGTGCCCTCAACTGCTTTGCATTTTGCTTCCAGCTGATCAAGATCACAGCAGGTGTCTTTCAGGAATGCAAATTTCTCAGTCTCTGCACACCATTTGAGAAGCTCTGGTGAAAGAAGTCTCTTGTATGGTGCCGGGCACTCATAAACACCGAACATATCTCCATCAATGTGATCCAGAAGATATTCAATATTTTTCTTAGCTACATCTTCGCTCTCGTTCTCTTTTGCAAACTGATTGGAAATGAAAACATATGCATCTACACCGGCATCGATTACAGTCTGAGCTTCGCGGATCTGATCCTCTACCTTCTCAGCGCAATGTCCGGAAGCAATTACTCCCATGTGCTTTGGTGTATTATTGATAATAAATTTTGCAAGCTCCACTCTCTCCTGTGGGCTCAGCTCAAACATTTCACTGGACTGACATACTGCGAAGATTCCGTCAACACCGTTCTTGTCATACCACTCAATGATTCGAAGGACTGCATCATAGTCGATCCTGTTGTCCTCTGTAAAAGGTGTGATCATAACCGGCCATACGCCGCCTGCAATTGTTTTTTTCATGCTCTTCTCCCTCTTGATGTTTACTTGTTGCTGTTCACCGGTAACGTTCCGCGATGTGTTTTTATGAACGGAATGAACAACAACATTTACTATCCACTGCAACCGCGCAATTGCTTTTCAACTGTGACTATAGTATAATATAAATAATTTAAAATTGCTTTCAGCAAAATATTTAGTACTATTTTATAACTTTGTACGAAAAAGAATACAAACCAGCAAAACATAGTGCGGTAAACAAAACAGAGTTACGGTTCACTTCGTTCACAGTAACACACTTCGCGGAACGTTACCAGTGAACAGTAGTAAAACAGACTGCAACACAATAATTCACGGACATAAGAAGAGGCGACTTGAATGGAACAGGAAATATTTGACGATTACATATGGAACGAACATAAAAAAATATTAACAGCAGATAAACATAAGATCCCGGGGCTTAGAAATCTTTCTCATTTTACACCTATGGCACCTGGCGTTCCGGTTCCTCTGCATTATCACTCTGATATCATCGAGCTTCATTTCATGGTGAAAGGCCAGCGCAAGACTTACGTTATGAAAGGCGGCGTCCGCACCAGCTACTGTGCTACCGGAAATAACCTTTTTATCACCAGACCTTATGAGCTTCATACTACAGGACATATTGCCCAGAACCGCTGCGAATTTTTTGCAATGCAGCTGGATCTGAAGGAGCACGATAATTTCCTTGGTCTGAACCAGCATTACAGCAATATTTTGTGCCATCGGCTTCTGAATATGGATCAGCACCTGTACCATGTAGGCAGTTCCCAGATTTCCATGCTGCGCACTGCTTTTAACCTGATTTCTTACGGAACAGAAGGCGACTCCATTGCCGGTGTCCAGTATCTGACCTGTGTACTTGCCAGTCTGAACTACCTGACTGCAGTTCCAGCCCAGGAAGAGATCAATGAACAGCTGAACAGTGACATCGGACATGCGCTGAAATACATTGAACAGAATATTGAAAACCCCATTACACTTCAGGAGCTTGCCCAGGCATCCAACTATTCTCTATCCCGTTTTAAAGCCAAATTTAAAGAAGAACTGGGAATTACTCCTGCTGAATACATTACCCTCCAGAAAATGGATCGGGCACAGATGCTTCTGAAGACTACAGATGATTCCATTACAGATATTGCTTACCAGCTGGGCTTTTCTTCCAGCAATTACTTCTGCTCTGTTTTCAAAAAGACTCTGAGCTACAGCCCGGCGGCATACCGCAAAAGTTTTTCCCAGTCATAGAAAATGCTGCAAAATCATTGCAAAAATGATTTTGCAGCATTTTTTTCCGCGTCCAGAGCGTGTTTGAAAATCATTCCCGCAATCTGCGCGCCCTGCTTTGCTGTATATTTTTCCCGGATTCAGCTGCGGTAGCTGAATCCGGGCTCAATACCCTTACTATTCTGGCTTTGCAATATCACCTGTTTAATTGATTGCAAAGGTCTGCTGTGTATCATAAAATCCGTCCTGATACATGACGTAGATTTCATAATTATCTGCATTCATTCCCTGAAGCGGCACCGGGATATTTTCATAGAAATCCAGAAATGTTTCCATATGCAGACGAACCTCTGTTGTATCATAAACATAGGTATTCTTCGCCCCTTTAAAAATGATCTGGGAAATCTGATGATCATAGGTCCCTATATAGAGCACTTTTCCAGTGATGTTATATGTCAGGGTATCTGCCGGAAGCACCTGATCCGGTTTCTTGTTCCACAGCCATTTCCAGGTCTTCACCGGCTGCCACAATTCTCCTTTGATATAATTCTCATCCAGCTCCATAGGACTTGCAAGATCGTTGTAATCAATCCGCATTTCCTCTGCACGGTAAAAGGTTTTCTTAAGACAGTACTGATTCAGGACCTTCTCTGTATCGTAGTCAAACTCGTAGGTCATTCCCTTCCAGCCGTTTTCTGCATTTGCCACATGACCGCACATTCCGAAGAAATGATTGCTGTCAGCCTCATAAATCGCTGCGGATGTGATCTTGGACCATACCGTAGGAATCTTCTTAATCTGCTTCACAGTACCTTCTGCTTCATTTACAGAATATACCAGCAGGTAGGATTCCTCTGTCTTGTCATAATAGTCGATATCTTTCTTCCTTCTCCACAGGAAATGGTTATCAAACATGGTGATTTCTATAGTCTGGTCATCGCCATCCAGATCTGTATCGATCTGATATGCTGTATGCTGCTGGAACTGATAAATGAAATCACCATCTGCTTTCAGCACATATTTTTCATAGTCTGTGCCTTCCCAGAATCTTGGATCGCAAAGAATCCACTGGATTTCCTTGGTTGTCCAGTTTACCTTGATCACAGATTCCAGATTGCGGACACTGAGCAGAATAGTATCTGTCTCCGGCTGATAGGAAACCGTATTAATATGAGCCCAGTCAACCAGATTCTCGTATTTGCATTTAATAATATCTTGAAGTTTCAGTTCATTTACCACCGCACCTGTCTGCCGGTCGATTTCCTCAACTTTATCTTCACAATGGCTCTGCATGGAGCTTGTAAGCACCAGAAGATTTCCGCCTGGCTCCTTCTCAATTACCTCATGATGACTTCCCCCGGAAAGATAATACATGTTGTAAGCTCTTCCCAGATAATCCAGCTCATAAAGATTGGTAGACTGAGGCTTCTCCAGGTTCGGAACATATCCGGCAGTATCCTGCCAGATCATTCTGCAGTTGGAAAGCATGTAAAGGCCATAATTTCCAGTCTCTTTGTTCATATACCAGCGAATATCTCCCATGCAGTCATATGCAAAAGGAAGATGAGTGCGCTGTCCGTAAACCATGGTCAGATCATATGCAGATTCTCCACTGGTCTCCACAGGTTCGATCACATCCGTAAGAGACTCTGGCAAAGCTTCTGTTGTAATGGTGATCTCCTGGGAATCCTTCACTCTGCCGGAATCATCCAGAAGTTCCAGTACTACTGTATTATCCTCTCCCGGATAAAGACCGATAATGGGCACTCTGTGTGAACTGGCCGCATCTATCTCTCCGCTGATGTCTGCTGCTGCAGTTTTTCCTTTCACAGTAAAGCGCACTCCATACTCTTCTTCTGTGTCAAAAAGTACTACTGCAGTTAATGGGGAAATCTGATATGGGTTAAGAATAACCATGGGATCATCCCATGTATATCCATTTTCCTGCTCTGCCTGCAGCTGTTGGTCAATCTCATAGGAGGTTGCCACCAGTGTTTTCGCCTGAGGGATTTCAGTCTGGATATCATTCGCGGAATCATCGTTTTCCTGAATGGAAATCGTGTCATCCACATCCATGGTAACATTCAGCTTTTGACCGTAATAGCCATATTTTTTCTTCCGTTTTTCTTTTACAGAATAGGGAATTTCCTGATTGGTAAGTTTCATGTAAGTATTATAAATTCCCCGCCGCTTTTTCCAGCAAAGGCCTGCAAACAATGCAAGCAGCACCAGAAACAGAAGCAGAATGGTGATTTTTTTCTTTTTGCTCCATTTTTTCATACTGTAAGCTCCTCAAATTTTTGTCGTTATGTCTGTACAGGCTGCAAAGCCTGTAACGTCAAAATGGGTTCAAGGCTCTTGAACCCATTTTGACAAATTATATACTTATGCCTGACTGTACATATATCCCGTATTATAAAGAACACCGTCCAGTTCCAGGTAAATATCCCATTTCTGACCTTCCAGCCCGTCAACTGCCGTCCAGCCCTTAACTGTAACATTTGTTCCGTCATCTCCTTCAGAAGGAGTCTGTGTCAGCTGATAAGCTCTCTGGGACTCACCGCTTATCAGGATCATCTTTCCAGCCTGCAGATCTGCTGCTGCGGTCTGGGTCTGGAAGCTTCCGTTCACACTGATCTTGCTTCCATCCAGCAGGAAATTCCAGCCATCTGGCAAAGCCTCTGCGGTGCTCACATCAATGCTGCTTTCCTCATAACTTGTCTCTCCAAGAGAACCAAGCACCTCCGGAACTGCGGATGGATCATATTTTTCTTCTGTATAAAGGGGCATGCGGAAAGAACGATAGGTCAGCGCATTATAAGTGTCACCGGAGATCGTCAGCTCAAAGCTCAGCTCTCCATTATCTACCTGATCAATATGTGTGGTCTTGGTCAGTCCCTGTACAAACATATCTTTCGGGTAATAATCACTGCGGTTTTCTTCATCGCTATGCAAGTGGGAGCCAGCTGTGATCCACAGATGATCCTGTGTTCCATCCAGGGAAACCACACCGGAAATCCAGTCCGAATACCAGTCGGCGCCTCGCTCTTTACCATACTCAGTTACCTGGGAAACGGTCATGTTCTCTGTATCAATCTGATAAACAACCGCACGGGAATATACGTTATCACCACTTACACGGTTATCGCCATCCACACGTTTTACCTTGGCAGTACCATTGTCAAAAAGAGCAATATCTCCATTATCCAGAATGGAAACATTATGCTGTGCATAGAACCATTCGAAATCTTCTCCCTCCGGAGTAAAGAAATAAGACGGATCCACACCATCCCAGCCTGTAGGATCTCCAAGGATCCATGCCAGGGATTTGTCCTCTTTATTTACTGCTACAATGGCATCTTTGTGTCTTGCAGAAAGAAGAACCAGATCATTCTCTGCATCATAGGCAAGACCATTATTATGGAACCAGTCAGCTTCCTCACTTCCGTCTGAATCCATAGAAGCAGACTGTCCATCTTCCTGGCTGATGAGATCTTTCATGTCAAGCTCCCATACAACATCACCGGTCTCGCGGTCAATTTCTACCACGTAGTCCTCAACTGTGCTTAAGTCCGGGCTGTCAGAAGCCACCAGGAGATTGCCATCCGGAAGCTCCACGAAATCGTGATGCTGGCCACCAGGAATCATGTATTCGCGGTAAATTTTTCCCAGAAGGTCGACTTCGATCATTCCTTCTTTATAGTAGCTGCTCTTCAGCACATAGGATGCAGGCATGAGAAGATGCCCGTTCTCCAGCTGGTGAACTCCGAGAGTTCCGCCAATATTGGTAAAGAATCTGATATCTCCGGCCGCATCTACTCCATACAGGGTTCCCATAGTGGAGCAGACAAAAGTCAGGTTCGAATAATCGTAACTTGCCTCGCTTTTCATCTCTGTCTGGATTGTACCGTAATCAACACCTATATCTTCTGTGGTTACTTCAAAGGTAGCAGAAGTCCCATCATCCAGAGTGATTACAACCTCTGTGGTATCATTGTTGTAAAGACCATAAATCGGGACGATATGCTCCGTTGCCTCCTCAAAAGTTCCCGTCACATCGTTCTCTGCTGATTTCCCTTTCACAGTAACAGTTCCGCCGCAGGCTTCCTCTGTGGAAAAAACGGCAACTGCACTTAAAGGGGACATTCCATATGGATTGACTACAATCAGAGCCTCATCAAGACTGTAGCCGTTTGATGCCTCCTGAAGAAGTGCTTCATCAACAGCAGTCTGCTGTGCAAACCGGTCAGTTACTTCCAAGGCTGTCGCCTGGGACTGGGTATCTGCTGTTTCTGCTGCCTCGGAATCTGCATTCTCTGCATCCTCGGCAGTTTCTGTTTCCGGCTCATCTGTTTCTGTCTCTGCTGTAGTTTCTTCCTCTGCTGTAGTTTCTGTTTCTGCTGCAACTGTAGTAATAGAACCCGCTGTCATTGTCATCATTACAAGTATTGCAGCCAGTTCCCGATATCTTTTATTCTTCATGCCAGCCTCCTGTGCAATTTTATGATTTCTCAAACACGATCTAATACAAAATCCGCATTTTCATACCACCGTCATGGCAGCTGACGGATTGTCTGCATTTTTTATCATCCTTATAATGCGCAGTGATATTCCTCTGCCTCAAATGGATAGCTAAGCTCCAGACCTTCTGCATTCTCGTCAATCTCAAATGCGATCCAGCCCTCGTTGGAACCGAAATTCAAAGTGGTTCCTGCCATACGTGTCATACCAAGCTCTGAAATGAATTCATCATCCATTCTGCTGTATTCATTTCCTTCACTGTCAGTCAGCTTCAGATTCGCCCAGTCCAAAGTCTCCTTGCTGCCGTCTTTCTCGATCTTCAGCTTAATCATACAGAAAGTCTTGCCTGCGTCAGCTTCTTTCTTGTAGTCGCTTGTCTCCACACCTGTATAGCCAAGTTCTACGCTTACATTCTCAAGAGAGGAATTGATCTCCACATCTTCTACTGTAATATTCCATCCTGCTGCAGAAACAACCTCGCCGTATGCATCACTGTTTGCAGTCTGGGCTGCTGTACCAGCAGAACTTCCTGCTGCTTCTGTCTCCTTGCTGTCGGCCACCTCTGCACTGTCTGCTTCTGTTGAATCACTACTTGCAGAATCCTCACCTGTACTCTCTGCTTCTGCAGCTGTGTCATCTGCCTCTGCACTGTCTTCTTCAGCGGAATCAGTACTTGCAGAATCTTCACTTGTATCTTCTGCTTCCGTGCTGTCAGGCTCTTCCTTGGCATCAGCATTGTCTGCGGCAGCTTCTGTCTTGGTATTCTCTTCCGTCTTTGTATCATTTGTGCCACCACAACCAGCCATTAAACCAGCCACCAGAACGGCTCCCATTACCTGTAATAAAACTTTTTTCTTCATTTTTTTACTCCCTTTATTTTTCTGGTATAACTTCATTTACCTGGAGCATGTTTGAAATAAATATTCTGCCAAATGTGCCGGAATCATTTTTCAAACACGCTCTGGTCGTGTTATCAACTATTATAGCATAGTTCCGCAATAAAACAGAAACACTTTCTTAATATTGCCTGTAAAAATTTAAAGTTTTACTGTTTCCACCATTCACAGCAACACGCTTCGCAGAATGTTACCAGTGAACAGCAGCATTAAATCACTTAATTTTTATATTTTGTTCCAAATCATAAAATTCGTTCTGATATACAACATAAATCTCATAATCATCCGCTTCCATTCCCTGCAGCGGTACCGGAATGTTCTCATAGAACTGCAGGTAAGATTTCGTATGAAGACGGATGTCTGTAGTGTCATACACATAAGTATTTTTCTTTCCGTGAAAAATGATCTGGGAAATCTGGTGATCGTAAGCTCCTGCATAAAGCACCTGCCCGGTAAGATGTAATGTAATCTCGCCGTCTTCCAGTACCTGTTCCGGCTTCTTCTGCCAGAAGAACCAGGTCGCTTCTACAGGCTGATATAATTCTCCCATAATATAGTTGTCTTTTATTTCCATGACTGCTGCCAGATCATTCCAGTCAATTCTCATCTCTGATGCGCGGTAATAATAGCTTTTGATGCTGAACTGATTGATCAGCTCTTCTGTATCATAGTCAAACTCATAGTTCATTCCTCTTCGTTTATCTTCAGAATCCTTCACATGACCGCACATGCCGAAAATATGATTACTGTCAGCATCATAAATAGCAGAAGAAGTAATGGTAGACCATACAGTAGGAATCTTTTTAATCTGCTTTACTGTCTTTTCTGCTTCATTTACAGCATAAACCAACAGATAAGATTCTTTTTCACCATCAAAGTATTGCAATACATCGGACTTTCGTACTTTTACATAATGATTATCAAACATACTGACTTCTATTGTCTGGTCATCTCCATCCAGATCTGTTTCCATCTGGTAGGCAGTATGCTGCTGGAACTGATAAACAAAATCTCCTTCCGGCTGAAGCACATATTTCTCATATTCTGTGCCTTCCCAGAATCTCGGATCGCAGAGTATCCACTGGATTTCCTTTGTCGTCCAGTTCAATTTGACCACAGATTCCAGATTTCGCGGACTGATCACAATGGTATCTGTCTCCGACTGATAAGACACTGTGTTTAAATGGGTCCAGTCAACCCGGTCCTCATATTTCCCGCTAAAAATGTCTTCCATTATCAATTCATTTACAACTTCTCCGGTCTGTCTGTCAATTTCCTGGATTTTGTCCTCAATGTGTCCTTCCAGGGAACTGGTCAGGACCAGAAGATTTCCATCCGGCTCTTTTTCGATTACTTCATGGTGATTTCCACCCGCCACATAGTACATGGTGTAGGCGCGTCCCAGATAATCCATCTCATAGAGATTGGTTGTCTGCGGTTTGGCCTGGGATGGCATAAAAGCTTCATTGGAGGCAACTATCATCCTGCTATTTGACAGCATATAAATTCCAGAAGTAAATTCTCCGCTCATGTACCAACGGATATCTCCCATACAGTCATAAGCAAATGGGAAGGTTGTCCGCTGTCCATATACCATAGTCAGTTCAAAGGCAGATTCACCGCTTGTTTTCACCGGTTTCACAGCATCATCCAGTTTATCCGGAAGTTCATCCGTTGTAATAGTGATTTCCTGGGAATCTGTAACCTTGCCTGATTTATCCAGAAGCTCCAGAACAACTGTATTTTCCATTGCCGGGTAAAGACCGATCACCGGGATTCTGTGTGAAGCAGCAGATTCCACTTCTCCGCTGATATCTGCGGCTTCCGTTTTTCCCTTGACCGTAAAACGCACCGCACACTCTTCTTTTGTGTCGAAAATAATCACCGCTGTCAATGGAGAAACCTGATAAGGATTCTGGATCACCATAGGCTCCTCCCAGCTGTATCCATTCTCCAGCTCAGCCTGCAGCTGCTGGTCGATTTCATAAGAGGATGCTATACGTGTGGTTTCTTTTGGAATGTCTGTTTCGATCTCATTTGCAGAACCGTCATTCTCAGTTATGTAAACCGGATTCTCCAGATTCATGGAAGCATTCAATTCCTGGTCATAATATCCATATTTTTTCCTTCTTTTTTCCTGAACAGAATACGGAATCTCCTGACCAGTAAGCTTCATATATGTATTATAGATTCCACGGCGCTTTTTCCAGCATAAAGCGGCAAACAGCACAGCTAAAATTAAAAATATAATAAATACTGCAATTTTTGTTTTTTTATTCCACTTTCTCATTTTCCCAAATCCCTGATTTCCGGAAGCTGAAGCCAGAACAGCACTCCGTTCTCCATATTTTTAGCTCCGCAGCTTCCTTTATGTTTATCCACAATCTTTCGGACCACAAAAAGTCCAAGACCAATGTTACGTACTTCATTCTCAGATGTGACTGGTTTCTTCTTCTGGGAAGTTGTGTAAAAGCTGTCCCAGATATGCTCCATCTGCTCTTCTTTAATCTGCGCTCCATCGTTGTAGACTTCCATACGTATCTGCTTTTTCTCTTTCTTCAGAGTAATCCGGATCCGCTTTCCCTGCTCTGTGTGCTGAAACGCATTCATCAGATAATTGTTTACTGCTCTTTCCAGATACATGCGGTTTCCGTATGCGAAACAGTTCTTTTCGATTTCCTGTTCCACTTTGATCTCGTTTTTGCGGAACATAGCATCATATCGAAGAAGCAGATATTCTATCATTTCTGATACATTTACACGGCTCATTTCCATGGAACTCATCTGATTGTCCAACATGGAAAAATCAAGGAGTTCTCCTACCATTCTGGACATTTTGTCCAGCTCCTCGTGAATGGAAGAATAATAGTAGGAACGATCAATCTTATCTCCTGCGATTTCCAGCATTTCCACCTGGCTGGACACTACTGCAAGAGGTGTTTTTAATTCATGGGAAATATTCGCCACAAATTCTCTCTGGCTTTCCAGAAGCTGATAGTCAGACTGCTTTGCTTTTTTCTCGGTACTTGCTTTACTCATTTTTTCCAGGAAATAGCTTAATCCCACCATCAGAAGCAAAACAACCGCCAGATATAATCTGGTTCCCTCAATCACTTCCAGAACTGACTGAACATCTTTCCGCAGGTATACATAGAATGTATGTCCATCCTGTATAATCTTCCCACGAAACATCAGAATATGCCGGGATTCCATGCGACGCTGTTCCAGGGTTCCTTCTTCTGTGTAC
>NZ_JBCOMJ010000010.1:0-127429 GCF_040924225.1 Ruminococcus sp. RTP21484sp1_RTP21277st1_D2_RTP21277_210401
TTGATTTTGGCATGAAAAATACCTCCAAAGTAACAGATTTTTATATTTAATCTGTCTACTTTAGAGGTATCATATCAGTACTAATGGCGGCTGTTTTGATGAAACTTAAATAAATTGACCGAAATCCCATCTGGGAGTATAATTGTGTCAGAAAAGTGAAACAGTAAAAATCCCCATAAAAGCCAAAGTTCACCCCTCTGTTCAAGGCCTTCCAGATAAGGTAAAATGAAGATTGCAAAGTGGGAGATCATCACAAAACGGATTTGTTGCCTATTTGTGACATCACTATATATGAGAGTCAGCTGTAGAGCGGGACTTTCACAGGATATTACAGTATAAAAGGAGAAAACAGAAATGGCAGTTACAGAGAATAAATATCAGCTTGGAACAGCTGAAAACCAGAAATTTCTGCAGGATGTTAGAGATGGCTTATTAAGCTTCGGACATCAGTTTCCGTCACCAGGAGGAAGCTCCTATTATCTTGGAGATGACGGCACTCCCTGGAAAGACCGTAACCGTGAAACCTGGATCACAAGCCGTATGACACATGTGTACAGCATTGGTTCCATGCTTGGACATGAAGGCAGCGAGGCATTGGCTGATGCAGCGTTGAAGGGGCTTAGAGGCGAGCTTCACGATGATCAAAATGGTGGTTGGTATGCAGGTCTTACAAAGGACAATGAAATTGTTCCAACCAAGCAGTGCTATGCCCATGCATTTGTAATTCTGGCAGCTTCTTCCGGCGTGTTGGCCTGCAGAGAAGGGGCAGCAGAGCTTTTGAAAGATGCCTTGGCACTTTATGATCTGAGATTCTGGAATGAGGAAGAAGGACTTTCCTGTGATACCTGGAACACAGAATTTACAGAGCTGGATTCCTATCGAGGCTTGAATGCAAATATGCATACCGTTGAGGCGTTTCTTGCCGCAGCTGATGTGACCGGGGATGAGAAATATCGTGTACGTGCAGGCAGGATCATCGACCATGTTCTGGTATGGGCAAAGGACAATAACTGGCGTATACCGGAGCATTTTTCCAGTGACTGGGTACCGGATCTGGAATGCAACAAAGACCGCCCGGACGACCAGTTTAAGCCATACGGCGCAACTCCGGGACACGGAATTGAGTGGGCAAGACTGATCACACAGTGGGCGCTTTCTACATATAAAGAGGACAAGGCTGGCGCAGCACCTTATATTGAAGCTGCAGAGAATCTGTATAACCGCGCAGTTGCTGACGCATGGAATGCAGACGGTGCACCGGGAATCTGTTACACAACAGACTGGAACGGCAAACCTGTAGTCCATGACAGAATGCACTGGACTCTTGCAGAAGCAATCAACACCTCTTCCGTTCTGTTCCATGTAACAGATAATGAGAAATACGCAGCAGATTATGCAGAGTTTATGAAATATCTGGATGAGAAAGTTCTGGATCACGTAAACGGTTCCTGGTTCCATCAGCTGGACAGAGAGAACAATCTTCTGGAGACCGTATGGCCTGGAAAGTCTGATATTTATCATGCACTGCAGGCTACATTGATTCCATATTATGCTCCCGGTCTGTCCATTGCAGTGGCAGTGAAGAAGCAGGCAAGATAAAACAAAAATATTTTGTAACTGAGAAGGTTCTGACCAGGTACAGTGATAAAATTAATGGGGAGGCTTTGCCTCCCCATTTTGGACTTATTAGGTAAGTCAGTGAAGTCTGGAACGTAAGCGGACATTTCAAACACTCACGGTAAACTTCATTCATCCCACCCATCATACAACCGGATGTTCACCTGGATATTTCTGACCACATCCTCATCTTCTAATTCCATATCATCTGGATCTGTGATCGGAGGCAGCTCTGGAACTTCTTCGGAGAGCTCTACAGAAATCCAGTCGAATGCAGCAGCGTTAGCGCTTTCGATAGCTTCGTCTAAAGTGTCTCCTTCTCCGAAGCAGCCTTCCAGGTCTGGGAAAGTTCCCTTATAACGACCATCTTCGGTTTTCTTAAAAACAGCAGGATATATAAATTTCATGATAAACCTCCCGAAAATAAAAATAACATATTGAAAATTAATTTCAATTATAAGCGTTTGAGCTGGTAAATACAAGATAAGAAAAAACTTGTATTTAAGAAAATACGAAACGAGAAAAGACGTGGCAGCGGAGCCAAAAAGAATCTAAGAAACAGGATTGTCAAATATAGGGGAAAATGATATTCTTACAGCAAGAGACTTTAGAGCGTGTTTGAAAAATCATTCCCGCAATCTGCACGCCCCACTTTGCGGTATATTTCACCCGAATTCGGTTGCCGTAGCCCGCTACGGCGCCCTCATCCGAGCGAAATCTCCCACAAATTGTGACGCACATCTTGCAGAAAGCCTTTTTCAAACACGCTCTAGCCGGTTCGGAACTGAAAGAAAATGGCGCGGCTTTATAGAAATATACCTGCCGGAGGTGAAATCTTGGAATTTCAGCATGAATTGATCATACCAAACGAAGGTCTTCCTTTCAAAATCTTTTTATTTGAAGGCAGACACGGCAATTACGAAAGAGAAAAACACTGGCATACCTCAATTGAGATTTTTGCAGTGCTAAAAGGCAGACTGACTTTTTTTCTTAATGAAGAAGAGTACCCCCTGGAGGCTGGCGGGCTGATCATCATCAATTCCAATGAGATCCACTCCATTCACGCCCCCAGGAAAAATGAGACTGTGGTTTTGCAGATTCCACTGAAGCAGTTTGAAAAATATTTTACTGCCCAGCGGTTTATCCGATTTACAAGTGCAGCCCGTGTGGCAAAGGATCAGAAGTCCAAGGCTCCGGATAACCGGAAGCTGGCATTTTTTATTGAGGAGCTTTATAAGGTGTACTGTGCCCGTGAAGAAGGATGGGAGTACCGGACTATGGCACTGTACTACAATATTTTGTACCTGATGGTAAGGGATTATCGTGAGACCGAGGCTGCACAGGAGGAAATTCAGGACAGCCGACGACTGGATGCTTTGTCAAAAATTACCACTTATATGCGTGAGCATTATACAGAAGAACTGAAACTTTCTGAGATGGCAAATTTATTTGGCTATTCAGACGCTTATTTGTCGCGAATGTTCAAAAAGTATGCAAAAATCAATTTTAAGACTTATTTACAGGAAATTCGCATGTCTTATGCATGTCGGGAACTGATGAATACAGAGAAAACAGTGAGCCAGATTGCCCTGGACAACGGTTTTGCCAGCAGCAGAGCCTTTTCCAGAGAGTTTCAGAAGAAATATAACAGACTTCCAAGCGAAGTAAGACAAAAATTTAATACAACTCCAAAAGAATAAAATGTCAAAAAAGTGCTATAGATAAGACAAGAAAACCGTCGTAAAGCATACCAGAATATGGTATGCTTTTTTCATGCAGAAAGAACCAGGGCAGACTGAGATCAGCAGCTGGTTCGGGAATCTTGAGTATGAGCATGTTGGACTGCTGTGAGAGTGGCAGATAGCAGCCATGTCCGCATTCTGATATGCGCAAAAGGAGGTTAATCGTGAAGATTCAGAAAGTAACAGATCCGGCATTCCGTAAATATGGACAGGTGCTGGAGGGATACGACTTTACAGGTCTTATCAAGGAGATGAAACACACTCCGGTTCCAGAGGACGTAATCTACGTTCCATCTGTTGAGGAACTGGAGGCACTGGATATTATGAAAGACCTGCAGAACAAGGGATACGGCGGGCTGCCGGTCCAGATCGGATACTGCAATGGCCATAACAAGAAGCTGAATGCAGTGGAGTATCATCGCAATTCCGAGATCAATGTAGCGGTTACAGATCTAGTCCTTCTTATCGGACATCAGCAGGACATTGAGCCGGATCACACCTATGATACATCTAAGATCGAGGCATTCCTTGTACCGGCAGGAACCGGAATCGAGGTATACGCTACCACACTTCACTACGCACCATGCCATGTGAATGAGGGCGGTTTCCAGTGTGTTGTCGTACTTCCGAAAGGAACCAACACAGACCTTACTTTCCAGACTGAGAAGACAGGAGAGGACAGCCTGATGACAGCCAAGAACAAATGGCTGATCGCACATGAGGATGCGAAGATCGCTGGCGCATTTAATGGTCTGAAGGGTGAGAATATCACAATTGACTGATAAAATAATTCATAGTTGCTCATTTTTTCAGAAGATAAACCGACACGTTGTTGGTGGGCAATTACTAAAGTCTGTTTGAAAAATGAATATTGAGACCTGAGGTGCTTACATAGCTACCACAATTGAAAGTTTCTAAAAAAATTAAAATATGGAGGAATACCAATTATGAACAATATACCAGTAGTAAAACTTGGATTAATCGCAGTAAGCCGTGACTGTTTCCCGATTCAGCTTTCTGAGAAGAGACGCGCAGCTATCATGGACGCTTACAAAGGTGAGCTTTATGAATGTCCGGTAACTGTTGAGAATGAGAAAGACATGGAGAAGGCTCTTGATGATGTAAACAAAGCTGAGTGTAATGCACTTGTTGTTTTCCTTGGAAACTTCGGACCAGAGACTCCAGAGACCCTGATTGCTGAGAGATTTGACGGACCTTGCATGTATGTAGCTGCTGCTGAGGGCGATGGCGATATGATCAATGGTCGTGGTGATGCTTACTGCGGTATGCTGAACTGCTCCTACAACTTAAAGATGCGTCATCTTGAAGCTTATATTCCGGAATATCCGGTTGGAACTGCAACTGACATTGCTACCATGATCGCTGACTTCGTACCAGTTGCACGTGCCGTTATCGGTGTTCGTAACCTGAAGATCATTACCTTTGGACCACGTCCACAGGACTTCTTCGCATGTAACGCACCGATCAAAGGACTCTATGAGCTGGGTGTTGAGATCGAAGAGAACTCTGAGCTTGACCTTCTGGTTGCTTACAAAGAGCATGAGAACGATCCTCGTATCCCAGAGGTTTGCGCAGATATGGCAAAGGAAATGGGCGAGGGCAGATACTATGCTGACCTTAGTGAGAGAATGGCACAGTTTGAGCTTACTCTTCTTGACTGGGCTGAGGCTCACAAGGGAGCAAGAAAATACGTTGCATTTGCTGATAAATGCTGGCCTGCATTCCCGTCACAGTTTGGATTTGAGCCATGCTATGTAAACAGCCGTCTTGCTGCAAGAGGAATCCCGGTATCCTGTGAGGTTGATATCTACGGAGCTCTTAGCGAGTACATCGGACTTTGCATTTCCAATGACGCTGTTACACTGCTTGACATCAACAACTCCGTTCCTCAGTACATCTATGATGAGGATATCAAGGGCAAATATGATTATAAGCTTACCGATACATTCATGGGCTTCCATTGCGGAAATACTCCGGCCTGCAAGATGTGCGATTCCAGAGCTGTTAAATATCAGCTGATCCAGCACAGACTTCTTGAGCCGGAAGGATCTGAGCCAGATTTCACAAGAGGAACTCTGGAGGGAGATATCGCTGCTTCTGATATTACATTCTATCGTCTGCAGTGCAACTCTGAGGGAGAGCTTGTTTCTTATGTTGCAGAAGGTGAAGTTCTTGACGTACCTACAAGATCCTTTGGTGGTATTGGTATCTTCGCAATCAAAGAGATGGGAAGATTCTACCGTCACGTACTGATCGAGGGCAACTACCCGCATCACGGTGCAGTTATGTTCGGACATTATGGAAAGGCATTCTACGAAGTAGTGAAATTCCTTGGACTTGATGTTAAGAAGATCGGTTACAACCAGCCAGCTGGTGTAAGATATCCTACAGAGAATCCATGGGGCTAATGCTTAAATAAACAGTAAGTAATTGCTGTGTACAAAGTTGAGAGCAATGTAGAATGATTGCTTCTTGCTTAAAAAGCAGGAAGGGACGATTTGAATAGAATTATAGGCGTATATAGAAACGGCCGTACCACTTTATGCGGTACGGCTGTTTTTAGAATAGGCGGGCAGAGCATTCTAAGAGGGTTCTGGCCGGAAAGCCTAGAAGGAACGCCTAAGGTATGAACTTAAGGAGGATAAAAATGTATTTTATCGGTGTTGATCTTGGTACTTCCGCAGTAAAACTTCTTCTTATGGAAGAATCCGGAAAAATCTGTAATATCGTATCAAAAGAATATCCATTATTTTTCCCGCATCCGGGCTGGTCTGAGCAAAATCCGGAAGACTGGTATACCCAGAGTATGGCTGGTATGAAAGAACTGACAGAGGGCATTGACCGCTCCCAGGTTGCCGGAATCAGCTTCGGCGGACAGATGCATGGATTGGTAACTTTAGATGATCAGGATCAGGTAATTCGTCCTGCAATTCTGTGGAATGACGGACGTACTTCTGAAGAGACAGATTATCTGAATAATGTGATCGGAAAGGACAAGCTTTCCCAGTATACTGCAAATATCGCATTTGCCGGCTTTACTGCTCCGAAGATCCTGTGGATGAAGAAAAATGAGCCAGAGAAATTTGCAAAAGTTGTGAAGATCATGCTTCCAAAGGATTACCTGGCTTATCGTTTAAGCGGCTCCTTCTGCACAGATGTATCTGACGCTTCAGGTATGCTTCTTCTGGATGTAAAGAATCGCTGCTGGTCTAAAGAAATGATGGAAATCTGCGGTGTGAAAGAGGAGCAGCTTCCGAAGGTTTATGAGAGCTGGGAGGTTGTTGGAACACTGAAGCCAGAGGTTGCTAAAAAGCTTGGCTTCTCTGAGAATGTAAAGGTTATCGCTGGTGCTGGAGACAATGCGGCAGCAGCTGTTGGTACTGGAACAGTTGGTGATGGACAGTGTAATATTTCCCTTGGTACTTCTGGAACTGTATTTATTTCCAGCAAGAATTTTGGTGTAGATGAGCACAATGCCCTTCATTCTTTCTGCCATGCAGATGGAAGCTATCATCTGATGGGATGTATGCTCAGCGCTGCTTCCTGTAATAAATGGTGGGCCGAGGAGATTCTTGGAACGAAGGACTTCGCAGCAGAGCAGGCGCCTATCCAGAAGCTTGGTGAGAATCACGTATTCTTCCTGCCATACCTGATGGGCGAGCGTTCCCCACACAACGATCCAGATGCAAGAGGCGTATTCTTCGGCATGTCCATGGACACCTCAAGAGCAGATATGACTCAGGCTGTATTGGAGGGAGTTGCTTTCGCACTTCGTGATTCTCTGGAGGTTGCAAAGAGTCTTGGAATTAAAATTGAGCGTACCAAGATCTGTGGCGGTGGTGCAAAGAGCCCGCTGTGGAAGCAGATTATTGCAAATGTTATGAATATTAAGGTTGACGTTCTGGAAGTGGAAGAGGGACCATCCCTTGGCGGTGCTATGCTGGCAGCAGTAGGATGCGGTGTTTATCCGGACGTTGAGACTGCTGGCAAGAAGCTTGCAAAAGTAGTGGATACTGTAGAGCCTACTCCAGAACTGGCTGCGAAATATGAGGAGAGATACCAGAAGTTCAAAGAACTGTATCCGGCTATGAAGCCGCTGTTTAAGAATCTGTAAGAGATATAGCAAGGCGGACATAATTTGGTTTAAAACAGATTAATAGAATGGTGATTGTGTTGAATGTGAAATAATTAACACAATCACCATTTTTGTATAGTCATGATTCTATAAAACAAATTTCTCCAGAACTTCTGCAACACCATCCTCATTGTTAGTGCGTGCAGTGATATAATCCGCAGACTCTTTCACGCCATCTGGTGCATTTTCCATGGCAACGCCAAGGGCAGCATAGCGGATCATGGAGAGGTCATTGAAACCGTCGCCGATAGCGATAGTTTCAGCGGGGGTGAAATCGTAGAGCTTACCAATGCAATCAATAGCTGCAGCCTTTGACACCTTACTGTTGAAGAACTCCAGATAGAAGGGCTTGGAGGTGCAAAAAGTTACGTTATGAAAATGAGCTGTTTTCCGTAGCTCTTTTTCTATTTGCTGAATTTGGGAAACATCGTCATACCAGAGAATTTTCGTAATCCCCTGCGCCAAAAGCTTGTCGATAGATGGCATGAGAAGGGGCGTTACCTTGGTAGCCTGGCTGTATTCCTGAATCCGGTCATTCAGCTTGTTCCCATATAATTTATTGTCCGACCAGATGCACATGGTAGTATCATAGTTCAGTCCTGCTTCCAGAATCAGACGCGCATCGTCAGCTTTCAGCTCCTGTCTATACAGAACGCGTCCGTCAGCAGAATCCAGGATCATAGCCCCATTATAAGTGATCACAGGTCCCTGAATGCCCAGCTGTTTCTGATAGCGCTCCACTCCCTGAATGGGGCGCCCGGTGCAAATGGAGAAAATCAGTCCCTGTGCGGCTGCCTGCCGGATTGTTTCAATGGTGTATGGTGTAATTTCGTTTTTGTCATTTAATAAAGTACCGTCCATGTCGGCGGCTGCAAATTTATAGATCATAGTGCCTCCTGGAATATATGGTAAATTAGTTTTGTGAGCTGAAATGCCCCTCGCAGGCAGAGTATCCTGCTGGTTGTTTTTTCTTATTATAAAACGAAGATAGTGTAGGAATCAATCACTTTGAATGGATACATGTGAAGATTCACATGGATTTCGGGAAAAGATGCCTTGATTTCGGCATTTAAGAGAATTGTTTTTTTGTTTGCAAAATGGTAAAATAATTGGGTGCTGTAAAAGCGGAAACAGGCAGGCTGAGATTGTGAAACAGTCATGCCTTTGGGACTTTTACAAAAATGAAAAATAGAAAAGTGATGAGGTGTAAAGCTATGCAGGAAATGAAGCCAGTTAAAGAAGGCAAAGTACGCGAGATTTACGACAACGGAGACAGCCTGATCATGGTTGCGACAGACCGTATCAGCTGTTTTGATGTGATCCTGAACAACGAAGTGACGAAGAAAGGCACTGTTCTTACACAGATGTCCAAGTTCTGGTTCGATATGACCCAGGATATCCTGCCGAACCACATGATTTCTGTTGATGTAAAAGATATGCCGGAGTTTTTCCAGCAGGATAAGTTTGACGGAAACAGCATGATGTGCCGCAAGCTGGATATGATCCCGGTTGAGTGCATCGTTCGTGGATATATCACTGGAAGCGGCTGGGCAAGCTACCAGAAGAATGGTACAGTTTGCGGAATTACTCTTCCGGAAGGTCTGAAAGAGTCTGACAAGCTGCCTGAGCCTATTTACACACCTTCTACCAAGGCTGAGATTGGCGACCACGATGAGAATATTTCTTTTGAGCAGAGCGTTACCCATCTTGAGAAATACTATCCGGGACATGGTCAGGAGTATGCAGAGAAGATTCGTGATTACACCATCGCATTATATAAAAAATGTGCTGAGTATGCTTTAAGCAAAGGTATTATTATTGCAGATACCAAATTTGAGTTTGGACTTGATGAAAATGGTAATATTGTTATTGGTGATGAGATGCTTACACCGGACAGCTCCAGATTCTGGCCGGCAGATGGATATGAGCCAGGTCATGGCCAGCCATCCTTTGACAAGCAGTTTGCCCGTGACTGGCTGAAAGCAAACCCGGACAACGACTGGACTCTTCCACAGGAAATCGTGGACAAGACAATCGACAAATATCTCCAGGCATATGAGATGCTTACAGGGGAGAAGCTGAAATAAGCAATATACAAATACTGCCAGGGCATTTGTCCCTGGCAGGCTGATAAAATCCTTTATTTTATTTTCAAAGGATACACTTTGCTTGTATGTAAAAAGCGCCCGGGAGTTTGGGTCTCCCGGGCGTTGATTTTTGTGAGCAACGTGCCAAATCCATGTTTACACGGAAACCTGGCTGACATGTAAAAATCAGAACAGTCCTGTGATCTTACCTGTTTCGTCTACATCGATTTTCTCAGCAGCCGGAACCTTTGGAAGACCTGGCATGGTCATGATCTCTCCTGTGAGGGCTACGATGAAGCCTGCACCTGCAGAAATCTTCAGGTTACGAACAGTTACTTCAAAGCCTGTCGGAGCACCAAGCTTGGTCTGGTCATCTGTTAAGCTGTACTGTGTTTTTGCCACACAGATCGGGCAGTTTCCGAATCCAAGCTCTTCCAGCTGTTTTGCCTGCTTCTGAGCATTAGCTGTAAGAACAACTCTCTTACCGCCATAGATCTTCTGAACGATCTGATTCAGCTTATCTTCGATAGAGCCTTCAAGCTCATAGGAATATGTGAAGTCGTTTGGCTCTTCAACAAGACGGATTACTTCCTCAGCTAATTTAATACCGCCTTCGCCGCCTTTTGCCCATACTTCAGAAAGTGCAACATTAACGCCAAGCTCTTTACATTTTGCTTCTACCAGGTCAAGCTCTGCCTTGGTATCTGTCGGGAATGCATTGATTGCAACAACACATGGAAGCTTGTAAACATTTTTGATGTTGCTTACGTGTTTCAGAAGGTTTGGAAGACCTTTCTCAAGAGCCTCAAGGTTCTCATTGTTAAGATCAGCCTTCGGAACGCCGCCATTGTATTTCAGTGCACGGACAGTAGCAACGATAACAACTGCATTTGGTTTCAGACCAGCCATACGGCATTTGATATCAAGGAATTTCTCGGCACCAAGGTCAGCACCGAATCCAGCCTCTGTGATGGTGTAATCAGCAAGCTTCAGAGACATCTTGGTAGCGGTTACGGAGTTACATCCGTGAGCGATGTTTGCGAATGGTCCGCCGTGAACGATTGCAGGTACATGCTCCAGTGTCTGAACAAGGTTTGGTTTCAGAGCATCTTTCAGAAGTGCTGTCATAGCACCCTCTGCATGAAGATCACCAGCTGTTACCGGTTTCTGCTCTGACGGTTTGCCATATGTATAACCGATGATGATTCTGGAAAGTCTTTCTTTCAGGTCTTTGATATCACTTGCAAGACAGAGAACAGCCATGATCTCGGAAGCTACCGTGATGTCATAGCCGTCTTCACGAGGCATACCGTTTGTTCTTCCGCCAAGTCCGTCTACTACATTACGAAGCTGACGGTCGTTCATATCTACACATCTTCTCCATGTGATCTTACGTGGGTCGATGTTAAGAGCATTGCCCTGGAAAATATGGTTATCGATCATTGCTGCAAGAAGGTTGTTTGCTGCGCCGATTGCGTGGAAGTCACCTGTGAAGTGAAGGTTGATATCTTCCATCGGAACTACCTGGGCATATCCGCCGCCTGCTGCACCGCCTTTTACACCGAATACCGGTCCAAGGGATGGCTCACGAAGAGCTACCATAACGTTCTTGCCAAGCTTCTGCATAGCGTCTGCCAGACCAACTGTAGTAGTGGTTTTTCCTTCTCCGGCAGGAGTCGGGTTGATAGCGGTAACCAGAATCAGTTTGCCATCATTCTTATCTGTTTCTTTCAGAAG
Organism: Ruminococcus sp. RTP21484sp1_RTP21277st1_D2_RTP21277_210401; assembly: GCF_040924225.1. Taxonomy (NCBI): domain Bacteria; kingdom Bacillati; phylum Bacillota; class Clostridia; order Eubacteriales; family Oscillospiraceae; genus Ruminococcus; species Ruminococcus sp. RTP21484sp1_RTP21277st1_D2_RTP21277_210401. The sequence continues at coordinate 11,340 of NZ_JBCOMJ010000010.1, forward strand.
ATTGTAGTCGATTTTTGCTTTGTATTTACCATACTGCTCAAGATATTTGTCCGCAATACCTGCTTTAGCTGCAATCTCAGTGATTGGTTTCATTTCACATTCCTGTGCGATTTCGATGTCACTTTTAAACCCCATAATAAAAGCTCCTTTCGTTGTGTAAGATTAAATGGTTTTTATATGACCGCTTCTTAAAAAGACAACGGTATTTCCCTCATGTCAGAGGTACCTCCCGGTAAAAAAAGGGCAGTATCTGATGATTCAAATACTGCCCAGACGGTCGGCTGGAAATTACGGTCTATGCTGTCTGCAAAATATGGTGCAGCGGCTGTAAACAGTAATCTTCATGATCTGCTCCTGAAGTCCCTGTGGTTAACTCCACGATCCGTCAGTATTCAGAAGCTTTTCAATTGATGTGTTCATTGTATCATTAAAAAAACATTTTGTCAATAAATTAACAGACAGCATTATTGTCAAAAAAGACGATGTATATTTGTGAAATATAACAAATGCTTTGAATGTGGAGAAAATCTGTCTGAATGGAAAAATATAATCTCCGCTTCAGACTTCATAAAAATTTTATGACTTGGATAGTTGCGTATGAGGGCAAGTATTGTTAGAATAGAAAATGCACAGAGCCTGTTTGAAACAGGATAATGATTCGTGGTTTTATATAAGAAAGGTTGAATAATTGAATGAATAGAACAGAATTTCTGGATACATTGAGAAGTCAGCTGTCCGGACAGATGCATGAGGGTAAGGTGGCGGCGCATGTGCGTTACTATGAAGATTATATTCAGTCACAGGTACGTAGTGGACGTGATGAGCAGCAGGTTCTTGATGAACTTGGAGATCCAAGGCTGATCGCCAGGACTTTGCTGGATACAGATGTGGATAACGGGCAGCTGGATTATGAGGAGTACAGCACCTATTCGGATGACGCACAGAATACCCAGAGCTCCAGCCGGAATCATGTACATGTATGGCGGTTTGATACCTGGTACAGCAAACTTCTGGGCGTGGTGATCCTGCTGATAGTCGTCTTTTTGCTGTTTCATATTCTGGTGGCAGTGATTCCGTTTTTTGCGGTACTGGCGTTGATTTTGTTTATTGTGTCACTGATAAAAAATCGGAATTAACATGATACTATGAACGTCACGAACGGCAGATGCGGGAGTGTCGCAGGCGCACAGCAGCTGATTTTCATATATAGAGATGTCGCCGATAGACGACATGTCCGTTTTGTAACAAAAAAATGTCGGACATGCTTTAGAGAATCATATGTTACTGTTCACTCCGTTCACAGTAACGCGCTTCGCGATGCACAGAAATCATGCATTCGCATGATTTCGCGCCGCAATTCTCGGGTTTTCTGTGAACTTTGTTCACAAAAAACGCCTCGCGGAACGTGACCAGTGAACAGTAACAATCATATTCAGCAAGGTTTCTTCTGAGCAGGAATGAGTTACAGTTTTGTTGAGATCGTGATATAAAGTATGGACATTATAGAATATATTCAGGGAAGGATTTAAATGAGCAGTATAACAATAGAAGAATTAAAAAAGTTACCAGCGGAGTCCTATCAGATCATTGATGTCCGCGACGAGATTGAGATTTCCCATGGCGCTGTTAAGGGGGCTTTGGCCTGTAAGCCAGAGGAAATCATGGAGAATCCGGAAGTGGATAAGACCAGAAAACTGGTTATTTGCTGCAGCCGCGGAATCAATAGTAAAGAAATCGCTAAGAAGCTCGAGGAAGAGGGGCTGGATGCAGTAAGCCTTGAGAAAGGGTACATTGCCTGGCTTATGGATGCCATGAAGAGTTCACAGGACGAAGATTTTGTGAAAAATGTGGAGATCAGTCTTCGCAAGAAATTTAAGAAAAAAATCTGGTCCAGGTTTACCAAGGCAATCAATACTTACGAGCTTGTGAAGCCGGGAGATAGGATTGCAGTCTGTATTTCCGGCGGCAAGGACTCTATGCTGATGGCAAAGTGCTTCCAGGAACTGAAGCTTCATAATAAATTTGATTTCGAGGTGAAATTTCTGGTTATGGATCCGGGCTACAGTCCGGCCAACCGTCAGGTAATCGAGGAAAACGCCAGAAGGTTAAATATTCCTATTCGTATTTTTGAGTCTGATATTTTTGAGTCTGTATTTAATGTGGAGAAATCTCCTTGTTATCTTTGCGCAAGAATGCGCCGCGGGCATCTCTATGCTTTTGCAAAAGAAATGGGTTGCAACAAGATTGCACTGGGTCACCACTATGATGATGTGATTGAGACCATTCTTATGGGCATGCTTTACGGTGCCCAGGTACAGACTATGATGCCCAAGCTTCACAGCACCAACTTTGAGGGAATGGAACTGATCCGTCCATTGTATCTGGTGCGGGAGGATGATATTAAGGCATGGCGTGACTACAATGATCTCCATTTTATTCAGTGTGCATGTAAATTTACAGATACCTGCACTACCTGCAATAACGAAAATCGCTCCAAACGTGTAGAAATCAAGGAACTGATCCGTGACCTGAAAAAGGTGAATCCGTTTGTAGAGGGCAACATTTTCAAGAGCGTAGAGAATGTAAATATTGATACAGTTGTGGGATATAAACAATATGATGTGAGACATTCTTTCCTGGAAAATTATGATGGGGAGCCCGGTTCTGCCTCTGAGAATGCTGCTGATGCAGTAGAGTAACAGAGAGAAAATGTGGATTTTAGACCTGCACACTCGGATCTACATCCTACGCGATTGGTATAGTTATTTACGAAACGATGTATTAGTAAAAATATTGAGCCAAGGTCAATGCTGCATGTGACCTTGGCTCGTTTTTTGTCGGGGATGAAAAGAGAAGCGCTATAGATATATTGGAGTATTTATTTTCCGATTTTTCCGAGAAGCCATACACAAAGAATGATGAACAGAATGGCAGTAAAGATTCCTGCCATTCCTTTTGCCATGATTTCAAGTGCAATAATGATATTGGATGTATTCATAGATAAGACCCTCCTCATTATAAAAATTTTTTTATAAAAATTTTGTGACCAGGTTGATAACCATGCCGCCTGCGATTACAGAAGCAATCTGTCCGGACACGTTGGCACCGGCGGCCTGCATGAGAATTACATTTGTGGGATCTTCTTCCATGGCCATTTTCTGAACAACTCGGGAGGACATTGGAAATGCAGAAATTCCGGCACCGCCAATCATTGGGTTGATCTTTTTTTTCAGGAAAAGATTCATAAATTTTGCCAGGAGAACGCCGCCGATGGTGTCCATGACAAAAGCAAAAAGTCCAATCACCAGGATCAGTAAAGTCTCTTTTGTTACAAACTGGTCTGCACGCATGCTGAAGGAAATGGTGATTCCAAGAAGCAGGGTGATCAGATTTGCCAGAATATTCTGGGCTGTGTCGGACAGGGTGCCCAGGACGCCGCATTCCCGGATCAGGTTGCCGAACATGAGAAATCCAACCAGCGCAACAGATTGAGGTGCTACCAGCCCAACGATTACAGTAACTATAATGGGAAAAGCAATTTTCATGGTTTTGGAAACGGATTTCGGATTATATTCCATGTGAATGCAGCGTTCCTTCTTTGTAGTGACAAGCCGGATGGCAAAGGGCTGTACAATTGGGACAAGTGCCATGTAGGAATAGGCGGCAACTGCAATGGCGCCGATATATTTGGAATTCAGGACCTGGGATACCAGAATGGAAGTAGGTCCGTCGGCAGCACCGATGATTCCGATAGAAGCAGCGTCTTTTAGGTCAAATCCAAGGATGGTGGACAGTAAAATTGCAGCAAAAATTCCAAGCTGTGCACCTGCGCCAAACAGGAACAAAGAGGGATTGGAAAGCAGGGGACCGAAGTCGATCATAGCGCCAATTCCGATGAAAAGTAAAATCGGCATGACTTCTGAGGCTTCAATTCCCACATGGAACAGCCATTCAATGACTCCGTTTGCCTGGATCCCGCCAGCCAGAGTCTGGTTTAAAACTCCGGAAAAAGGCAGGTTCACAAGTATGGCACCAAAGCCCATTGGCAGAAGCAGGGCTGGTTCAAATCCCTTTTTGATAGCCAGCCAGATCAGGGTGATTCCGACGGCAAACATCACAATTTGCTGCCAGGTTAATGCAAGGATTCCGTCTGTTAAAAATTCCATTTCTTTTTCCTCCTTTTGGGTGTTTGAATGTAAGTGCTTAAATAGATAAAAATACTTGCATAATGTTAATATTGTTATAAAAATGAAAGCTTTGTAGGGAAGGAATTTTATAACCTGTTTTTGGGGTATAAAAAAGACTTTTATTACAATACTGCATATCTGAAGATATGCGACTATTGTAATAAAAGTCTTGCCATTTCAATTTTCTGCGGGCGACAGATTCATGGAACTGTCTACCGTTCTGACGCATGAAAATCCATATACAAAAATGCACTAAAACAGAAACAATGCATTTGATATGCCAGCTACTCCCTTTTATTGAAGCGTGACTGCAAATGTATTTTGTTGTGGTAATTATAATTCGGCAAAGGTGGGAATGTCAACCCTGAATTATATAAAAGAAAGAATTTATTGGCCATTTGGTTACGGAACTGTTATCCGGAAACATTTTTCTTGTAAAAAATTCAGGGCAGGTATATGATTAAAAAACGAAATCAAAGTAAAATATACCTGTATGGTACAAGTGAAAAATATGAAACAAAGGAGTTACATCATGTTGTATTTTGAAAATGATTATTGTGAAGGTGCTCATGAGGCAATCTTAAAAAGATTAATGGAAACCAATATGGAAAAGGTTCCGGGATATGGACAGGATCCTTTCTGTGACAAAGCGAAGGAAAAAATAAAAGAGGCATGTGGCTGTCCAGATGGGGAGGTCTATTTCCTGGTAGGGGGTACCCAGACAAATGCAGTGGTGATCGCGTCCGTGTTGAACCGGTATGAAGGAGTGCTTTCCGCAGTTACCGGTCATGTAAATGCGCACGAAGCCGGAGCAATTGAATTTACCGGACATAAAGTTCTTCCACTTCCCCAGGACAATGGTAAAATTTCTGCCGCAAATCTGAAAGATTATCTTCAGACCTACTATGCAGACGGAAGCTATGACCACATGGTTTTTCCGGGCATGGTTTATATTTCACATCCGACAGAGTACGGAACTCTTTACACAAAGCAGGAACTGGCAGATATTTCCAGTGTATGCAGGGAATATGAGATCCCGTTATTTCTGGACGGAGCCAGACTGGGCTATGGACTGGTGGCAGAGACAGATGTGACTTTGAAAGATATTGCAAATTATACAGACGTATTTTATATCGGAGGAACCAAGGTTGGTGCCCTGTGCGGTGAAGCAGTCGTTTTTCCGAAGAAAGCACCGAAACATTTCTTTACTATGATCAAACAGCAGGGAGCGCTTCTTGCGAAAGGCAGACTGCTTGGAATTCAGTTTGATACTCTTTTCACAGGAAATCTGTATCTGGAAATCAGCAAAAATGCTATCGAAACCGCTGCAAAACTGAAAGCTGCATTAAAAGAGAAGGGCTATGAATTTTTCATTAATTCCCCAACCAATCAGATTTTTGTTATCCTGGAAAATAAGAAAATGGAGGAATTGGGCGAAAAAGTGAAGTTCAGCTTCTGGGAAAAATATGATGATAGTCATACAGTAGTCCGCTTTGCAACAAGTTGGGCAACGAAAATGGAAGACATTGACTCGCTGATTGAGACATTGTAATAAAACAAGAAAAAGTTATGTTTCGCGAGTGTTGTTTGTTATCGTGCAGGCGGTAAGGTCCTGTGAAAGCATGAATTTCGGATGCCCATTGTGTAAATGAGATAACACTTGTGTAAAACAGATGGCTATGTAAGCGTTGATTTACATAGCCATTCTGTAAATAAAATCTTATGTTTTCACTTCTTTCATTTTAGAATCCCCAACATTTGTTAAAAAAGCATAAAATATAGCTGATTATTTTGTATACAATATCCAAACACAACAACTTGTCCGTATGTGCGTACAAGTTGTAAGATGGAAACAGGAGGAAGGAAGAATGACTGAAAATGGCAAGCCAAAATATTTTACTCTGATGGAAGAACTAAAAGAGAAGATCATTTCCGGCAGGATTCAGCCAGGAGAGAAGCTGCCATCAGAGAATCAGTTTACAGTACAATATTCCCTCAGCCGGCATACGGTGCGAAAGGCACTTAGTCTTCTGGAACAGGAAGGCTATATAGAAGCCTGCCATGGAAAAGGAACTTTTTGTTCCGAGAAAATGCGCCATATGAAAAAGTCCAGAAACATTGCGGTAGTGACAACTTATATTTCCGACTACATTTTTCCAAGGCTGATTCAGGGAATGGATAATGTACTGTCTGAGCAGGGCTACAGCATCATTTTGAAAAATACAGGTAACAGCCGTCAGAAAGAGGCAAAATGTCTAGAAGAGCTTTTTCAGAAAGATATTGATGGTCTGATCATAGAGCCAAGTAAAAGCCAGCTTAGCTGTCGGCATCCTGGCCTTTACGAAAATCTGGAGAAATATCAGATTCCATACATTTTTATCCAGGGAATTTACACGGAAATGAAGGACAAGCCCCACATTCTTATGGATGATGCCAGGGGCGGCTATCTGGTGACAAAGTACCTTTTGGAGCAGGGACACCGCAGGATTACCGGTTTTTTCAAGGCAGATGACATTCAGGGTATCCAGAGACATAAAGGGTATGTGAGGGCATTGCAGGAGGCTGGTATTCCTTATGATCCAGATCTGGTAGTATGGTTCCACACCGAAGATCGGCGGAGTAAACCATCTATGATGGTAAAAGAAATGGTAAAAACCGGATCGCTTCCTCATGGAATCGTCTGCTACAATGATCAGATTGCTGTACAGGTGATTGAATCTCTTGAAGATTGTGGTCTTCAAGTACCAAAGGATATTTCCGTCACAGGCTATGACAATTCCCTCTATGCCCAGCGCGGAACCGGAATCACAACCATTGCCCATCCACAGGAGCGGCTTGGAGAGATGGCAGCAGAATTGATATTAGAAAAAATCAATGGAGTGTCAGAAGAGGATAGCAAAGTAGAACGTCTGATTCAGCCGGAATTAATTGTTCGTGGTTCCTGCAGAAGGCTTAAATGATATTTTCTGCAAAGAATTACTGATAATTGTTTCCTTGCAATTGGAAATATACATTGCAAACCATCACCTGAAAATTGAATCAATAACAATATTTACAAAAATATAATAAACAGGAGGATTTTTACAATGAAAACAGGAAGAAATTACAAATTCTGGTTTTGTACAGGTTCACAGGATCTTTATGGGGATGAGTGTCTCCGTAAAGTAGCTGAGCATTCCTGTATTATTGTGGAAGAGCTGAACAAATCCGGTATGTTTCCATACGAGATTATATGGAAACCAACCTTGATTACCAATGAACTTATCCGTAAGACTTTCAATGAGGCAAATGCTGATGAAGACTGTGCTGGTGTGATCACCTGGATGCATACTTTTTCCCCGGCAAAATCCTGGATACTTGGTCTGAAAGAATATAGAAAGCCTCTTTGCCACCTTCACACACAGTTCAACCAGGAAATCCCTTACGACACCATTGACATGGACTTTATGAACGAGAATCAGTCCGCACACGGTGGCCGCGAGTATGGTCACATGGTAACCCGCATGGGAATCGAGCGAAAGGTAATTGTGGGCCACTGGGCTGACAAAAAGGTTCAGGAGCGTCTGGCTTCCTGGATGCGAACTGCTGTTGGCATTATGGAGAGCAGCCACATCCGAGTTTGCCGTGTGGCCGACAATATGCGAAATGTTGCCGTTACAGAGGGGGATAAGGTAGAAGCTCAGATTAAATTTGGCTGGGAAGTTGATGCCTATCCGGTAAATGAAATCGCAGAATATGTGAACGCTGTTTCCAAGGGAGATATTGACGCTCTTGTGGAAGAATATTATAATAAATATGACATTCTTTCTGAGGGAAGAGACCCGGAAGAATTCAAACGTCATGTAGCAGTACAAGCAGGAATTGAGATAGGCTTTGAGAAATTCCTGGAAGAGAAAAACTATCAGGCAATCGTAACTCATTTCGGTGATCTTGGAGCACTGAAGCAGCTTCCGGGACTGGCAATCCAGAGACTTATGGAGAAGGGCTATGGATTTGGCGCAGAAGGTGACTGGAAAACAGCTGCAATGGTTCGTCTGATGAAGATTATGACAGCAGGCATGAAGGACGCTAAGGGAACCTCCATGATGGAAGATTACACCTACAATCTTGTTCCTGGAAAAGAGGGAATCCTGCAGTCACATATGCTGGAGGTTTGCCCATCCGTAGCAGATGGCAAGCCGGCTATCAAAGTCTGCCCGCTTAGCATGGGTGAGAGAGAGGATCCTGCGAGACTTGTATTTACATCCAAGACAGGCTCTGCAATCGCAACATCCCTTGTTGATCTGGGGGATAGATTCCGTCTGATCATCAATGATGTAGATTGCAAGAAGGTTGAGAAACCTATGCCGAAGCTTCCTGTAGGAAGTGCATTCTGGACACCACAGCCAGATCTGGCTACCGGCGCAGAAGCATGGATCCTTGCAGGTGGAGCACATCATACTGCCTTTACTTATGATCTTACAGCAGAGCAGATGGGTGACTGGGCTGCAGCAATGGGAATTGAAGCTGTATACATTGACAAAGATACTACAATCCGTAACTTCAAGAATGAGCTTCGCTGGAATGAAATTGCGTTTCGAAGGTAAAAACGCATAGAATGGCAAACACGCTCTGGAGCCTGTTTACGGCGTTGGGTTGAACAGTGAAGAATGTTACACATTATAAAAAGACAACGGGAGGATTTTACACATGGGAGCAGCAGAAGCAAAGCAGGCAATCCTGGACAACAGGACATCACTTGGAATCGAGTTTGGTTCCACAAGAATTAAGGCAGTTCTGGTAGATGGAAATAATGCACCAATCGCATCCGGCGGACACGAGTGGGAGAACCGCTATGAGAATGGTGTATGGACATACAGTCTGGAAGATATCTGGTCCGGTTTGCAGGACTGTTATCAGCAGATGGCAAAGGATGTAGAGGAGAAATATGGTGTGGAGCTGACAAGCGTTGGTGCTATTGGAATCAGTGCCATGATGCACGGCTACATGCCATTTGACAAAGAAGGAAATCTTCTGGTTCCGTTCAGAACCTGGAGAAATAATATTACGGGAGAGGCAAGCAGAAAACTGTCCGAACTTTTTCAGTATAATATTCCTCAGAGATGGAGTATCGCACATCTGTATCAGGCAATTTTAAAAGGCGAGCCTCACGTAAAAGATATTGATTATATTGCCACTCTGGAGGCATATGTACATTGGAAACTGACTGGAAAAAGAGTTCTTGGAATTGGCGATGTTGCAGGAATGTTCCCGGTGGACAGCACTACCAGGGATTACAATGAAAAAATGGTTCAGCAGTTTGATGAGCAGGTTGCTTCTTATGGATTCCCATGGAAGCTTCGCGGCATTCTGCCGAAATGTCTTGTTGCGGGACAGGATGCTGGCTGCCTGACAGAAGAGGGAGCAAAGCTTCTTGATGTAACAGGCAGGCTGAAAGCCGGAATTCCTATGTGCCCGCCAGAAGGTGATGCTGGCACTGGAATGGTAGCTACAAACAGTGTTGCAAAGCGTACCGGAAATGTTTCTGCAGGTACTTCTGTATTTGCCTCTATTGTTCTGGAGAAGGAGTTATCTGCACCATATTCTGAAATTGATATGGTTGCGACTCCATCCGGACATCCGGTTGCAATGGCACACTCTAATAACTGTACTTCTGATCTGAATGCATGGGTAAATATTTTCCGTGAGTTTGCAGAGGCAATGGGTATGGAAGCTGATATGAACAAGCTTTTCGGAACTTTATACAACAAGGCTCTGGAAGGGGATGTGGACTGCGGCGGACTTTTATCCTACTGCTATTTCTCCGGTGAGCATATGACTGGATTTACAGAGGGAAGACCGCTGTTTGTACGTTCTCCAGAGAGCAAATTCAACCTTGCCAACTTTATGAGAACCAATCTTTATACCTGCCTTGGTGCTATGAGAGTTGGTCTTGACATCCTGTTTAAGAAAGAAGGGGTAAAGGTTGACCGTCTTCTTGGTCATGGCGGACTGTTTAAGACAAAAGGTGTTGGACAGCAGATCCTTGCAGATGCTGTAAATGCCCCGGTTTCTGTTATGGAGACTGCCGGTGAAGGCGGTGCATGGGGAATTGCAGTGCTCGCTTCCTATCTTGTAAATAAAGAGGAAAATGAGACTCTGGAAGACTTCCTGGATACCAAGGTATTTGCAGGAAATCAGGGAAGCACCCTGAATCCGGATCCGGAGGGTGTAGAAGGCTTTAATATGTTCATGGAAAGATATATGAAAGGCCTGCCGATCGAGCGCGCAGCTGTGGACTCCAGAATTTGGTAAGTGGCTTGGAATGAGGAGGGTATGCCTCAGATCATTCCCGCAATCTGCATGCGAAAAAAGTTCTGTGTAGTTATAAAACGAAATAAGTGAGAACGGATGGATTTTTCTCTCAGTTAAAAACGGAGACCTTTCTCATACCAGAATGTGAATTTTTTCAGGATACTGGTATGGGGAGGGTCTTTTATGTTATAATACTGAGCATTGACAGACAAACATGCTCCAGAGCCTGTTTGAAAAATAAAGGAGATACACATGGTTTTCAGCTCGATGCTCTTTCTATGGATCTTTCTGCCCTTAGTACTGGCAGCATATTATATAAGTCCCGGAAAAATCCGAAATGGAATCCTGGTATTTTTCAGTCTGCTTTTTTATGCATGGGGAGAGCCACTTTATGTTTTTCTTATGCTGTTTTCCGTAGCGGTGAATTTTACCGGTGGAATTCTGATTGAAAAATATCAGACCAGAAAAAAAAAGATTCTTGTGGCAACTTTGCTTATTAATCTGGGGCTGCTGGGATATTTCAAGTATTTTGGAACTCTGACAGAAGCCATAACCGGACTTTTTTCAGCAGATGGAACAGGAACCACTCTTTTTCAGGTGGCGCTTCCGATCGGAATTTCTTTTTATACTTTCCAGGCGTTGTCCTATGTGATCGATGTGTACAGGGGAGAGGTGCCGGCACAGCACAATTTCTGGCATATGCTTTTGTATATTTCCTTTTTCCCACAGCTGATCGCAGGACCTATTGTAAAATATCGCGACATTGCAGCTCAGATTACAGGAAGAAAAGAGACTACCCGAAAATTTGCAGCCGGGATAATGCGTTTTTGCTGGGGACTTGGGAAAAAGGTTCTTCTTGCCAATTCCTTTGCCCGTGTGGTGGATGAAATTTTCAAATATGGTCCATACGCGGTATCCAGGAAGGCTCTGTGGCTGGGCGCAATTCTTTACATGATGCAGATTTATTATGATTTTTCCGGATATTCCGATATGGCCATTGGTCTTGGAAAAATGTTCGGATTTGAATTCCAGGAGAATTTCAATTATCCTTATACAGCTGGTTCTGTGCAGGAATTCTGGCACAGATGGCATATTTCCCTGTCTTCCTGGTTTCGCGATTATGTCTATATTCCTTTGGGAGGAAATCGCAAAGGCGCGGCATGCACCTATCGAAACCTGCTTATCGTATTTTTCCTTACCGGAATGTGGCATGGGGCTGGAATAGCGTTTATCCTCTGGGGGCTTTATCATGGCCTTTTTCTTATACTGGAACGTGTGTGGCTTGGAAAAAAACTGGAAAAACTGCCTGGAATTGTGGGCTGGGGCTACACGGTGACCGCGGTGTTTTTTGGATGGATTCTGTTCCGTGCAGAAAATATTTCCCTGTTTTTTACTTATGTGAGAAATATGTTTGTGGCACATGGAGGAACCATTCTTCTTTCTGCATATCTTGACAGCAAAATGATCTTTCTGATCGTTATGGGTGTTTTATTTGCAGGAGTTTTGCAGAAGATATATGAGAAGGTCCGGGTACATTCAGATGGAAAAATCCCTGCCAATGGAATGGTGACAGTTCCGAGAATGATCGCCTGTCTGGTGATTTTCTGGCTGAGTGTAGCGGCACTTGTAAATAACAGCTATAACCCGTTTATTTATTTCAGATTTTAACAGGAAGCATATGAGAAAACAGAAAATTCTGATCGTATTATTTGCAGGAAGTCTGGTTCTGCCAGGAGTGGTGTGGACTGGATTTTCCGGCAGATTTGATACGGAAAACAATGAAAACAGAAAACTGGCTGAATTTCCGGAGGTGAATCTGGAATCTCTGGGAGACTTCCCGGAGCAGTTTGAGGCGTATTATAAGGATCATGTGCCCTTCAAAAATGACCTGGTGAAGTTCTGCAACTTTATTGATACGGAAGTTTTCCGCAATACAAAGATCGGGGATGTGGTGATCGGAGAAGATAACTGGCTGTTTTACCTGCCGGAAAGGGAGGGAGAAAATGCCATGGCAGATTACCAGAAAACCAATGTGTATACACTGGAACAAAGTGCGGAAATTGCATCCGGAATTGCAAAAGTGCGGGACTGGTTTCTGGACAGGGGTGTGGAACAATTCCATTACTACGTGGCTCCCAACAAAGAGACACTTTATTCGAAGTATATGCCGGAGAAGCCAAAGGTGATTGGAATCGGGGATTCCAGAATGGAGACTTTTGCAAAATATATGAAAGAAAATTCCGACGTGGAATTTGATTTTCTGGCAGATTATCTGAGGGAGTTTACTGAAAAATACCAGCTGTTCCGAAAATATGATACTCACATGAACAATTTAGGCGGATATATTACCAACGAGAAAATTGTACAGGATATGACAGGTGAAAGTCTGCCCATCGAAGATATTCAGGTTATGATCGGGACTAAGCCTTGCAGGGGGGATCTGTCCAGGATGATCGGGCGATATAAAGAGCTGGATGATGACAGGGAATATGGGTTGAAGTATTTTCACGATGGTATCCGTTACAAGGTGAAAAAAGAGGAGAGCGAAGGCGGCGAGGAGATCCTGAAAGTGTTTAAATCCAATTCGGATAATGAGAAAACTTTAATGGTGATCGGGGATTCTTTTCGCCTCCGCCTTGAAAAATACATGCCCTATCGCTATCAGAAAACCTTATTTGTGAGAATTGATGACTTTGACCAGGAGCTTTTGGATAAATATGAACCGGACGACGTGATTGTGATTACTGTTGAGCGTGATCAGAGGTATATGGAAAAGCTGGATAGTTATATTATACAGGACAGCGGAGAGTAAATGGTACAATATAACATATCAGAGCCTGTCCGGAATTATAGGATTTGTTTGTGGGAAAAATTTTTGTTTTATTGGTCACAGATGGAACAGTAACCTTTTTTGTCACGGGAATCGTCAGAATATTTATGGGTTATTGACAATAAGTTCGGCAAATGCTATTCTGATATTAACTTGTTTTGTCAGATATGTCTATTATGGATCATTGTATGGTCTGTAGCGGATCATTGACAGAAACCGGCTGTTTTACTGGTAATGAGAGCAGTTGGGAATGTTACTAGAGCCTGTTTGAAAAATCATTCCCGCAATCTGCACGCCCCACTTTGCGGTATATTTTGCCCGAATTCGGTTGCCGTAGCCCGCTACGGCGCCCTCATCCGGACAAAATCTCCCACAAATTGTGACGCACATCTTGCAGAAAGCCTTTTTCAAACACGCTCTAGTGAACAGCAACGGAAAGATTGCAGAATCCGTAAGGATTTATACCAAAGGAGGATCTTATGAAGAGAAAGAAAATTACCGCAATTTTGTTAGCATCCCTTATGGGAATCAGTGCAGTACCGGCTACCACATGGGCAGCAGATTCTTACAAGGAAACTGAGAAAGCAGCCTTTGCCAAAATGATCGAGGAATTTGGTGCAGATTACGCAAAGAGCCTTTCTGAAATGGATACAGAAGAAGTTAAGGGAAATGCGGAAATAAAGGTCAGTCTGGAAGATGGTGGAAAAGCAATTCTGGGAATGCTTTCTCCTGTGGATATCTCCTGGCTGGCGGATGCTTCCATCAGTGGAAATGTAAGCATGTCTGATAAGTCCATGACTGAGTTTATGGATGTGAATGTAAATGGAACCAAGATCTGTACAATAGAATATTATTTTGATACAGAGAATTCTGAAATTTATATGAGAATTCCGGAGCTGAGTGATGGCTATATTAAAATGAACATGGAGCAGATGACTCAGGAAGCTGTGGAAGAGGCAGATCAGGAACTGGATTCTTCCTTTACCACGAGTCTTGATCTGGCAGATAGCATGAACAGTTATTTTTCCACTCTGGAGAACCTTCCGGAAGCAGACTTAGTGACATCTATTCTTACAAGATACACAGATATTATTTTTGATAATGTTGCAGATGCTGAGAATCCTGGAGCACAGGAAGCTGTTGCAGGAGATGTAAGTCAGGAGCTTAGCGTTCTGGAAGGACATGTTACACAGGCAGAGGCACTTCCAATGTTCCAGCAGATTCTGGATACAGCCAAGTCTGATGAAGAACTGAAGGGGCTTATTGAGACCTGGACAGAAGCCATGAATGATCCGGATTATACTTATGAGACTTTCCTGGAAGCAATCGAGGATATGGAGAAAGATCTGGATACAGAAGCTGATGAGACTGACGAGTCCGGATTTATTTTAAGGGCATGGGTTGACAGTGATGGAGAGGTTGTTGGACGCCAGTTCCTTCTGAATGATGATGAGCAGGAGGAAGAGCTTTTCGGATATCTGTGTACAGCGGATGGAGAGAAGAGAGGATTTTCCATGCAGCTGGGTTCCGGAGATGACAAGGTTGCCATTGAAGGAAGCGGTGAGCTGAATGGTGATCTGTTAAGCGGAACTTACACGCTTTCTTCCGGTGACGCAGATGCTGCTGTTATTGATGTTGCAGACTATGATACCAAGGCAGTACAGGACGGAATCTGGAAGGGAACTTACACAATTTCCGGAGCACCTGTGGAAGATGAAGATGGAAATTCCTATGATCCATTTGGTGGAATGCAGCTGATCTTTACAGCCGATGGTGCAGATGAGGACAGCATTGACTGGAATCTTGCTATTGCAGCAGGTGGTGCGACTCTTGGTTCAGTTTCTCTGACCGGCGGCAATGGCGGTGAGACACTTGCCGCAGTTGATGTTGCTTCTCTGACAGATGTTTATGATTTCAGTAATGATGATGAAGTTGAGGCTTATACAGCTTCCATGAATATGGATGCAATCACAGAGAATCTGACCAACGCAGGCATGCCTGAGGGATGGCTGGACGATGTGATCGCTGCTACAGGCGACAGTGATATTGAGAGTGCGGAGACAGATGGTGTTGCTGAGTCCGAAGAGCAGACAGATATGGCTGGAGATACACTGGATGACAGTGAGACACCGGCAGCTTAATCAGTAATTTATGCGAGCAGGCGACCGCATAATAATTACCTGCAGCAAGGCAAATACAGCGGGGCAGACGAAGTAATTTGTCTGCCCCGTAATTTTTTATAACCAGAAAGTAAAGGTTTAGTGAGTTCGGTGCATTACGGAGCGTGTAACTGTGAAGGTACTGAACCGTTACGATTTTCTTATTGAAATGAGGGGGAGAAGGAATTGAAAAAAAGAAGCTTTGGGATTATCTGTTTTTTGTTTTTGATATTTACCATGTGTTCCTCTTCGGTGTGGGCCGCTTCTTATGTGAAGGCTTCCAATACGACTGTGAGTATCACTTCGAAAAAGCATGGATGGGTGAAGCGGGGGAAAGACTATTATTTTTATAATTCCAAGGGAAAACTGCTTTGGGGAAAAATTACCTACAAAGGTCAGCGTTATTACAGCACAAAGAATGGCAAACGCTATACAGGCTGGCTGAAATCAGGCGGAAAACGGTATTATTATAACCGGAAGAATGGCATTATGTTCCGTAACCGCTGGGCTACTGGAACAAAATACTCTTATTATTTTAATAAGTCAGGTGTTGCAATTGCCAACCGCTGGCTAAGCTACGGAGGAAAGCGATATTATTTCCTTCCTAATTCCAGAATGGCAACAGGATGGCAGAAAATTGGTGAATATCGTTATTATTTTGATAAGAAAACAGGTGCTTTGTATACAAATGTGTGGGTGGGGAAATATTATGTAAATGATAGCGGGAGAAGAACAGGACAAACCAGACCGGATGTGAAGGTGAATGATAACCGCTATACATATAAAAGCAGCTCTCTTAATATTGATCTGCGCAGAAAATTCACACATAATGTTCCTTACTGGGTAGCGCTGATAAAGATCAAAAATTCCAGACAGCTGAAATCTGCTCTGTCTTATGGAAGCTATGGTGGTGCCAGACAGACTACCTCCGGTGCAGTTTCTGGTAATGGGGGTATTATCGGAGTGAATGGAAGTGCGTTTAGTTACCAGACAGGGCGGCCGTCACCTCTTGGAATGTGCATCAAGAATGGTGTGATTTATGGAAATTATGAGACCAGTTACAGTGTAATGGCTGTAAGGTATGATGGCACTATTTATACACCAAAGCAGGGATTGAAAGGCGAAGCTCTTCTGGAAGAGGGGGTAAAAGATACCTATAATTTTGGCCCAATCCTGATCAAAGATGGCCAGGCCCAGCCGGCCTGGTCAGAAACAGCCAAATATTATCCGAGAACTGCTGTGGGAATGGTGAAACCTGGCATTTATGTGCTTCTTGTCACCGACACTGGCAGTTACGCCGGCCTGAACCACTGGGATCTTGTTAATATCTTCAACAGCTATGGCTGTCAGTACGCTTACAACCTGGACGGCGGCGGCTCCGCCACATTGTATTACAATGGTCAGGTCATGAATAAGCTGATTAATAATTACGAGAGACCATGTGGGGATTTTCTTTATTTTACGAATTGATGTGTTGACAATGAAAAGCATTTAAGGATCATGTTGTTTGAACGACGGTAGTGTAAAACGAATTAAGAAAAAATTATCTCTTTTTTCCTTGGTGCTGACCAAGTATATTTTACTTACGGAAACCCCGTCAAGGCTGAATTTTACGGGCTTTCAGCCCGGCCTTGACAGGTTTTCCAACGTAAAATTAAGGTCACCTAAACCAAAGAAAGGGGAGGTAAAGGCTATATAGCCCAGAATCGTTGATTTTACTGGGGGTGAGCCGATTTTGGAGGTATGAAGTTGACACTACCTCATGCATTTTTGAGGTATAAATATGATATACACATACAAATATAAATCGCCGTTAGGGCATATTTTACTGGCGGCAGATGAAGTGGGAATTACTGGTCTATGGTTTGAAGGACAGAAATATTTTGGGAATACACTTCCAGACAAGCATATTCCACAGGAAACAGAGATTCTCACGGAAGCGAAAAAATGGCTGGATGTTTATTTCTCCGGTGAAGAACCGAAATTTACTCCGCCACTTCATCCGGACGGCTCAACATTCAGACAGGCAGTGTGGAAGATTTTATTGCAGATTCCCTATGGACAGACGATCACATACGGAGAAATTGCCCGCAAAATGGCAGAGATGAAAAATGTATCCCGCATGTCTGCCCAGGCAGTTGGAGGTGCGGTTGGACACAATGAAATTTCTATTATCATTCCCTGCCATCGTGTGATAGGCACAAATGGAAGTCTGACAGGGTATGCCGGGGGAATTGATAAAAAGCTTTCGTTGCTTGAACTGGAACACGCGGATATGAGTTATTTATTTGTTCCAAAGAAAGGGACAGCATTGTAGGAGGCAGTGATAAAACTGTCCTCATTTTGGGTTATTTTGGAGAGCCAAGATTGGACGGAAAATAGAATCTTGGACATATTTTGGACATATCTATTAAATGTTACAGAAATATTACGAGAATGGTGAACCCCAAAACCCCGCAAACCCTTATAAATCCAAAGAGAAACACCCGGTAGGGGAGCTACCGGGTATTTCGAGGGGAGTATAAATAATTAAATAAGGGGTTATGTAAAAAAATTTTTGAAGGGTAAATTCTTTTACAAAGCCAATTATAATATAAATTGGAAAAAAAAGCAATATCATTTTGATGAATATTCTTTCTGCAATTGGTTACAATACACAAAGTAATTTGAAAACAGCTGCTGGGTGCGGAACAGAACGCGAACAGCGGCATTCAACAGGAGGAATACTCAAATGGCAAAAAATTATGAGTCTGAAAACAAGAACAGCAAAAATTCAACAAACAGATCTTATGAAAATGAGATGAATTCTCAGGATTGCAAGAATTCTTACTCAAAAAACAGCAGCAAAAACAAGAGTCGTAATTCTTACGAGTCTGGGGAAGATACTACTTCCAGATATTAAAATATTTTAAGAAAGGGCGCAGGGTCTGTTGACTCTGCGCCCATGTTGGGAGGTTTAATGTATGCCGGAGGTTTTTGATGAGCAATGCGGAAGAAAATCCAGAGCCTTTTTCAGACACGCTCTAACGTTGCACGCGTCCTGCACCGTCGCTTTCAATCATGGAAAGAACTTATGATTCAGTAATATATTTAAGCCAGTGCTTTCATTACTTCATACGCACCATTTTCACGGATCTGAGTTAAGTAATTGCATACAGCTGCTTCAAATCCGGAAATCTGTGTCAGATCTTCGCCCCAGAAGGAAGTATTGGTGCAGACTGCATGAACAAGATCCGCTGCGGAATCATCTTTATGTGCAAGGTAGAATTCGAGAACTGCTTTGTCATCTTTTACAGTGTATTCATTAGCTGCTCTTTTGGCTGTAAGTCCGTCTTCGCTCATAGCATATCCGTTATAGAATGCAATGTAGAAGGCGAAAGAAGCTGTGATGCATGCAGGAAGTGTACCTTTGCGTTCAACATATTTTTTGAGTGACGGCATAACACGTGCTTTCCATTTGGATGTAGAGTTCAGAGAAATGGAAAGAAGAGCGTGATCGATAAATGGGTTTTTGAAACGTTCTGTAACAGCAGCGGCAAAATCTTTGAGCTCTGCTTTTGGAAGGTCCAGAGTAGGGATGATCTCATCATAAATAGTTTTGTTCATAAATCCACAGATCACATCGTCGTTCATGCAGTCTCTGACAATATCCTGTCCTGCAAGGTAAGCACCCAGTACAAAGGAGGTATGAGCACCATTTAAGATACGTACTTTTCTCTGCTTGTATGGTTTGTGATTGTCTGTGATCAGGATTGGAAGGTTCGCTTTGTCAACCGGGAATTCGTCTTTGATTGACTGAGGTCCTTCGATTACCCAGAAGCCGAAGATTTCACCTGTGTCGATCAGGTTATCTTTATAGCCAAGTTCTTCACAGATTGCAGCAGCTTCATTTCTTGGATAACCTGTTACAATACGGTCTACAAGTGTAGAGCAGAAGATGTTTTCAGCTTTGATCCAGTTGATAAAGTCTTCACCAAGATTCCACTGTTCAGCATATTTTAATACACATTTTTCAAGCTCTTTTCCATTATCATCGATCAGCTCACAGGAAAGAATGATAAATCCTTTGCCGGCTTCCTGACCGAATTTCTGGAAACGGCGATACATAAATTGAGTAAGTTTTCCAGGATAGCTGCCAGCCGGAACATCAGTAAACTGACAGGAAGAATCATAAGTAATTCCGGCTTCTGTTGTATTACATGCGATAAAACGGAGGTCCGGGTTATCTGCACATGCGAGAACTGCTTCAAAATCCTTATATGGATTGAGACAACGGCTTACACAGGAGATAACACGCTTTTTATTTATTTTTTTGCCATCCTGGAATCCACGGAGAAATAAGGTATAAAGACCCTCTTGTTCGTTGAACCTGTCATCGAGATCTGGAGCGATTGGCTGGCACAGAACAACTTTGGAGTTGAATCCGGCTTTTTCGTTTAACTCATCTATAAAATAATCTACAAATGCACGGAGGAAGTTTCCTTCACCAAACTGAAGTACACGTTCCGGCGCTGATTCAAGAAGGTATCCATCATAGCCCTGTTCTTTTAAAACAGCATAAGATAATTTTTTCATTTTCATTTTTCCTCATATATAATGATATGAGTGTTAAAAGGTCTTTTGACACTCATTTGATATCCGGATTGCTACGCAGCTACGCTGCTTCCGCAATTCGATTTATGTTTTATAAAGTAACGCCCTGTTTGAAGATTGCCATATCATGGAAACCTGCTTCTTCGGATTTTGATTTCTTTCCGGATGCAATCTCAAGGACAAAATCCAGAAGATTTTCTGAAAGCTCATCAAGAGGAGTATCATTTACCATGACTCCACAGTTGAAATCAATCCAGTTCTGCTTCTTTTTTGCAAGCTGGTTATTTGTGGAGATTTTTACTGTAGGTACAGGACTTGCAAATGGTGTTCCGCGTCCGGTGGTAAAAAGTACAATGTGTGCACCGGATGCAGCAAGGGCAGTAGAGGCGACAAGATCATTGCCAGGTGCACTCAGCAGGTTTAATCCTTTTTCCTTTACAGGTTCTCCATAAGAAAGAACTCCCATGACAGGTGCACTTCCGGATTTTTGCGTACATCCGAGAGATTTATCTTCCAGACTGGAAATACCGCCTTTTTTGTTTCCAGGAGAAGGATTTTCATAAATGGTCTGGTTGTGACTTTTAAAATAGTTTTTGAAATCGTTGACAAGGGCAACTGTCTGGTTGAACAGATCTTCTGTCTCGCAGCGGTTCATAAGTAATTCCTCAGCACCGAACATTTCAGGAACTTCTGTAAGAATTGTAGATCCTCC
The DNA here is from genome assembly GCF_040924225.1 of Ruminococcus sp. RTP21484sp1_RTP21277st1_D2_RTP21277_210401. Lineage (NCBI taxonomy): Bacteria > Bacillati > Bacillota > Clostridia > Eubacteriales > Oscillospiraceae > Ruminococcus > Ruminococcus sp. RTP21484sp1_RTP21277st1_D2_RTP21277_210401. The sequence continues at coordinate 32,115 of NZ_JBCOMJ010000010.1, forward strand.
CATAGAAATCAGTTTGTCAGAAAATGCACCAACAGTAGGGTTTGCCGTGATTCCGGACAAACCATCAGAGCCGCCGCATTTCATACCGATTATCAGTTCAGATGCACGGATTGGTTCACGTTTAAATGAGGATGCATAGGAAATCAGTTCTTTGACAGTTTCAATACCATCACGGATCTCGTCTTCACATTCCTGGGCAACGAGAAAACGTACACGCTCAGGATCATAGTTTCCGATAAATTTCTTTAATTCATCGATGTTGCTGTTTTCGCAGCCAAGTCCAAGAACCAGAACACCGCCTGCATTGGGATGGTTCACTAAATCAGCAAGAATCTGACGTGTGTTATTCTGATCATCACCCATCTGGGAACATCCGTAAGGATGGGGAAAAGCGCAGACACCATCAATCTGGTCTGTCATGTATTTCTGTGAGGCCCGCTCAATAGCAGATGCGACATTGTTAACGCAGCCTACTGTAGGGATGATCCAGATTTCATTACGTACACCAACACGGCCGTCTTTTCTGCGATAGCCCTGGAAGAATTTTGGCTTCTGGTGTGGAAGCTCTGTGACATTTTTATTGTATGTATAAGTAAGAAGATCTCCCAGCCCTGTTTTTAAATTGTGAGTATGAATCCAGGAACCTGCGGAAATTTCTGTGGTTGCACATCCAATGGGATTACCATATTTAATAATGGAATCACCAGGCTTGAGATTTTTTAATGCAAACTTGTGTCCCTGCATGATGTCTTCTGTAAGAGTGAGTGTGGAGTTATCAAGTTCGATCACAGTGCCTTTCGCCAGAGGCTGAAGCGCAACGGCTACATTATCTGAAGGATTAATTTTAATAAAAGATTTCAAGAAATCAACAACCTCCTTTATGTGAAAATAATATATGTAAGAGCTTACATTCAAATTACATCAACAAAACAGGAACGTCAATAGAAAATGGAAAAAAAGCTAAAAATGGTAAAAATACACAATATATCATGCGTAAATTTGGCTGTTCTTCAAATGCTGTATGAATTGAAAATGACACTTATTTATCGTATACTGTGATTAAAATGTAAGACCTTACATTTTCGCTGGAACGGATAGAGAGAAGAGGAGAATTATTCTATGAAAGCATTTATGGACAAAGATTTTTTACTTTCAACAGAAACTTCAAAAAAGTTATTTCATGAGTATGCAGAGACAATGCCAATTGTAGATTACCATTGCCATATCAATCCCCAGGAAATTGCAGAGGACCGTAAGTTTGAGAATATTACCCAGGTGTGGCTTGGCGGTGATCATTATAAATGGCGTCAGATGCGGTCAAATGGAGTAGATGAGTACTACATTACTGGTGGTGCCAGTGACCGTGAAAAATTCCAGAAATGGGCAGAAACTCTTGGTAAAGCAATCGGAAATCCGCTCTATCACTGGAGCCATCTGGAATTGCAGAGATATTTCGGATATACAGGATATCTGAACGGAGATACAGCCGAAGAAGTGTGGAACCTGTGTAACAAAAAGCTTCAGGAAGATGATATGTCTGTAAGAAACATTATTCGCAAATCCAATGTAAAATTAATCTGTACAACAGATGATCCGATAGATGATCTGAAATGGCATAAAGTTCTTGCAGAAGATGAAAGCTTTGAGGTAAAAGTGCTTCCTGCATGGCGTCCGGACAAGGCAATGAATCTGGAAAAACCGGAATATCCGGAATACATGAAAAAGCTTTCACAGGTTAGTGGCGTTGAAATTGCTGATTTCGCAGATCTGAAAGAAGCCCTTCTTAAGAGAATGGAATTCTTTGCACAGATGGGATGCAGTGTATCTGACCATGCACTGGAATATGTTATGTATGCGCCTGCGGCAGAAGAAAAAGTAAATGAAATCTTTAAAAAGAGACTGAATGGCGAAAGCATCTCAAGAGAAGAAGAAATGATCTTCAAGACAGCTTTTATGCAGTTTGTTGGAAAAGAATATCATAAAAAGAACTGGGTAATGCAGATCCATTATGGATGCAAGAGAGACAACAATGCATTTATGTATGAGCAGCTCGGACCGGATACCGGATATGACTGCATCAATAACTATGCGCCAAGTGCTCAGACAGCAGATTTCCTGAACTCTCTGATCGCATCAAATGAACTTCCAAAGACAATCCTGTACTCCCTCAATCCTAATGATAATGAGGCAATCGGAACAATCCTTGGCTGCTTCCAGGGAACAGAGGCAGCAGGCAAAATTCAGCAGGGAAGTGCATGGTGGTTCAACGATCACAAAACCGGTATGATCGCACAGATGACATCACTCGCAAATCTGGGACTGCTTGCAAACTTTGTTGGCATGCTTACTGATTCAAGAAGCTTTTTGTCTTATACCAGACATGAGTATTTCCGCAGAATTCTTTGCGAGCTTATTGGCGGATGGGTGGAAAATGGAGAGTATCCAGCTGATTATAAAACTTTAAAGGAAATTGTGTGCGGAATTTCGTACAATAATGCAGTAGACTATTTTGGATTTGACCTGTAAAATTATTGATGTTAAAATAAATAAACAGCTTGATAAAAGCATATCAGATATGAATCTGTCTGATATGCTTTTTCAATAGAATGTATTAAGCGAATGCTTATTTTCTATTATTACCAGAACGAACAGGAGAACTATAGTGAATATATATGATATTGCAAAGCTGGCAAATGTTTCCATCGCAACAGTATCCAGAGTGGTCAATAACAGTCCGAAAGTCAGCCCGAAGACAAAAGAAAAGGTTCTTACGGTTATGAAAGAAAATGAATACACGCCGAATGCGTTTGCCAGAGGCCTTGGTCTTGGATCGATGAAAACAGTAGGAATCATCTGTCCAAACATTGACGATATCTATATGGCAAAAGCAGTATCTTATCTGGAGCGAAATCTTCATGCTCATGGATATGACTGTATTCTTGGCTGCAGTGGATTTAAACAGGAAGAAAAGGAGGATTATGTCAGACTCCTTTTGTCTAAGAAAATAGACACGCTGATACTGGTTGGTTCTACATATGCAGGAAATGGTAAAGATGAATCTGACACAGATTATATTCGGGAGGCAGCGGAACAGGTTTCCATATTTATGATTAACGCAAAGGTTTCAGGCGATAATATTTACTGCACCTATGCGGATGATTTTCAGGCTACTTATGAAGTGACGAAAGCCTTTATACGGAGAGGAAAAGAGAAAATTCTTTTTATGTATGATTCAGAATCCTACAGTGCCAGGCAGAAAATGGCGGGATACGAAGCTGCATTGCAGGAAGCCGGATATCCGATTTGTGGAAATCTGAAATTCAAGACCAGAAATGACATTGAATATACACGGGATATGCTGCTTGAATACAACCGGACCCTTGATTTTGACAGTGTCCTTGCAACGGAGGATGGAATTGCAATCGGAGCAGTAAAGTATGCAAAGATTAAGGAACTGGCGATCCCTGAAGAGCTTCCGGTTGCCGGATATAATAATTCAATTCTTGCAATCAGCAGTGATCCTGAGCTCACGTCGGTGGACAGTAAGCTGGGCGTAATGTGCAAAAAGACAGTGGAACGAATGATCGATCTTCTTGAGAGAGAAATACAGATTGAAAAGAATGTGTGTGTTCCGTGCGAAATAGTCCGCAGGTGTACAACGGATTTCTGATCTTGATTTATATTTAACCGAATCAAGTAAGTCCCCTGCGGAGGTTACGAAAAGCAATACTTAAAAAAGGTGCATTTTGGCACCTTTTTTGTATTTGCGGATATACTGATAAAAAAGGGGATTTTCCATGTTTCCTGTAGAGCCGATTTCCGGAAAAATGCTGGATTATTATGTTGGACGGAAAGATTCCTTTCTTATAGATTTGAGAAATCCGAAAGAGTACCATACCGGACATATAAAGGGAGCGGTAAATGTGCCATATGAGAAGTTTGAAGAAATGCAGACATATGATTTTCCAAAAGGGAAAATACTGGTGCTGTATTGCGACAGAGGCGGGGCAAGTCTTCAGGCAGCCAGGATTCTGGCGCGAAATGGATATAAGACAAAAACGGTGATCGGGGGAATGAAGGAGTACAGAGGGAGAAATCTGATATGCGATATATGAGAAAAAATTCAAAAGAGTACTATCTTGTAATTTCCATCAAGGCATGATAATGTAAAGAAGAAAAATGTCCTTTTCATGAGGTTATGTAAACCGAAAAGGAGAGAGACAATTCGAACACTAAAAACAGAGGAGAAACCAAGTTTATGAAATATATGTTTGCTTCTGACATCCATGGTTCTGCTTACTATTGCAGGAAAATGCTGGATGCTTTTGAGAAAGAAGGGGCAGAGCGCCTGGTTCTGCTGGGCGATCTGCTTTATCACGGACCAAGAAATGATCTGCCAAAAGAATATGCACCGAAGCAGGTGATCCCCATGCTGAATGCCATGAAAGACAAAATTTATGCTGTGCGCGGTAACTGTGAGGCAGAAGTGGATCAGATGGTTCTGGAGTTTCCGGTGATGGCAGATTACTGCATTCTGTCAATTGACGGCAAGACACTTTATGCGACGCATGGACATGTTTATAATCAGAATAACCTTCCGCCTTTATGCAAGGGAGATATTCTGATCCATGGTCATACCCATGTTCTGAAAGCAGAGCAGATGGAGGGATACATTCTTTTGAATCCGGGTTCCGTATCCATTCCGAAAGAAGGAAATCCGCCTACCTATGCGGTGCTTGAGGACGGTGTTTTTTCCATCATGGATTTTGACGGAAATATTGTAAAAAGCATAGTGCTTTAAGAAGGGAAAAACGGTGAATGAGTACAGAAAGATTTGAACTGATCGCTCCCTGCCATTTTGGCCTGGAAGCGGTTTTGAAAAGAGAAATACTGGATCTGGGATATGAGATCAGCAAGGTGGAGGATGGCAAGGTTACTTTCCTGGCAGATGCCCAGGGAATTGCAGATGCCAATGTTTTTCTGCGTACTACAGAGCGTATTCTTCTGAAGGTTGCGGAAGTGAAAGCTGAGACATTTGATGAGCTTTTTGAGGCAACGAAGGCTTTGCCATGGGAACGTTATATTCCAGCAGATGGCAAATTCTGGATTGCGAAAGCCAATTCAGTGAAGAGTAAGCTGTTCAGCCCGTCTGATATCCAGTCTATTATGAAAAAAGCCATTGTAGAGCGTCTGAAGGGCGTATATAACGTGTCCTGGTTCCCGGAAGACGGAGCAAGTTTTCCTATCCGTGTGGCGTTTATGAAGGATGTGGCAACTATTGGAATCGATACTTCCGGTGTTTCTCTTCATAAGAGAGGATATCGTCAGATGACCGTGAAGGCACCTATTACAGAGACTCTTGCCAGCGCATTGATTATGTTAACTCCGTGGAAAAAGGACAGAAGTCTTGTGGATCCCTTTTGCGGAAGCGGTACTTTTCCAATCGAGGCGGCTATGATGGCTGCAGATATTGCACCGGGTATGAACCGTTCTTTCCTTGCAGAGGACTGGAAGCATGTTGTGCCGAGAAGATGCTGGTATGAGGCGGTAGAAGAGGCTCAGGACAGAGTGAATCTGAAAATCGAGACGGATATTCAGGGCTATGATATTGATGCTGAGGCACTGAAAGCGGCCAGGGCAAATGCGAAAATGGCAGGAGTAGAAAGCCTGATCCATTTTCAGCAGCGTCCGGTGAAGGAGCTTCATCACCCGAAGCCATACGGATTTATCATTACGAATCCCCCTTATGGCGAGCGTCTGGAAGAAAAAGCAGCTTTGCCGCAGCTTTACCGCGAGATCGGTGAGAGCTACCGCGGTCTGGATAAGTGGTCAATGTATCTGATCACTTCTTATGATAAAGCTGAGAATGACATTGGACGCAAGGCAGATAAGAACCGTAAAATCTATAACGGAATGCTGAAAACATATTTTTACCAGTTCCTGGGACCAAAGCCTCCAAGACGTGCGGCACAGGAAAAGAAAGAGGGCACTGATAAATGAAGAAGATAATTTTTGCAACAGGAAATGCAGATAAAATGAAAGAAATCCGTAAAATCCTGGCAGATCTGGATGCAGAAGTGGTATCCATGAAAGAGGCTGGAATCCAGGCGGATATTGTAGAAGATGGCAAAACCTTCGAGGAAAACGCAGTGATCAAGGCGACTGCCATCAGCAAGCTTACCGGTAATGGCGAAATTGTACTTGCAGATGACTCGGGGCTTGAGATTGATTATCTGAATAAAGAGCCGGGAGTTTATTCTGCACGTTATATGGGCGAGAATACAGACTATCATATTAAGAATGCAAATTTGATCCAGAGACTGGATGGCGTGCCGGATGAGCAGCGTACAGCCCGTTTTGTCTGCGCTATTGCAGCTGCCTTTCCAGACGGAAGAGTGGAAACTGTGCGCGGAACCATGGAAGGCCGTATTGGATATGAGGAAAAGGGTGCCAATGGATTTGGGTATGATCCTATCTTTTTCCTGCCGGAATATGGCTGTACATCTGCAGAGCTGTCTATGGAAGAAAAAAATAAAATCAGCCACAGAGGAAAAGCTTTGCAGGCAATAAAGGAAGAATTACGATGAAGGTGCTGGTTGTCAGTGATACTCATGGGAGAGATGAGTCACTGGAGATGGCAGTAGCTTTGGAGCAGCCCTTTGATTATCTGATCCATTGCGGCGACGTGGAGGGCAGGGAATTTTTTATTGAAGCGCTGGCAGAATGTCCCTGTACCATTGTGGCAGGAAATAATGATTTTTTCAGTGATCTTCCAAGAGAGGACGAGATTTTGCTGGAAGGACATAAGATCATGGTGACTCATGGGCACAATTATGGTGTGTCCATGGATCTTTATGGGGTTTCGGAAGAGGCGGCAGCCAGAGGCTGTGAGATTGTTTGCTTCGGACATACCCATAAGCCAGTGGTGGAGAAGAAAAATGGTGTACTGGTGATCAATCCGGGAAGCCTTTCTTTTCCGAGACAGGAAGGCCGCAGACCAAGTTATGCGGTGATGGAGCTGTATAAAGGGGAAGAGCCGGAAATTGAAATTCGGTATTTGTAACTGAAAAATACCTGTATATTTGACTGTGGAAACGAAATATTTTTTGAAATATTTTTTTGAAAATTGTCGAAAAAGAGAAAAATGCAGATGGTGGAGAACCTGGAAACCCGCATTTTTAGCGGGTTTTCGGGAATTACATCTTTTTTCGAAAAAAATATAAAAATTTATAAAAAAGGTGTTGACAAATGGGAGACCATATAATATAATAACTCTTGCCTTGAGCGAGAGAAAAGAAATTCTTGAGAGCACAAGGAACGACAACTTCATAGAAATGATGTTGTAAGACATCGGGGTGTGGCTCAGTTTGGCTAGAGCGCCTGGTTTGGGACCAGGAGGCCGCAAGTTCGAATCTTGTCACCCCGACTGCTGTAACAACATTACCGTTTCAGCGTAAATGCGGGTGTAGTTCAATGGTAGAACACTAGCCTTCCAAGCTAGATACGTGGGTTCGATTCCCATCACCCGCTTCTCTGATGAAGAGAGATATGTGTCAGTAGCTCAGCTGGATAGAGCAACGGCCTTCTAAGCCGTGGGTCGGGGGTTCGAATCCCTTCTGACACGCTGTGGTGGGTATAGCGCAGTTGGTTAGCGCGCCAGATTGTGGCTCTGGAGGCCCAGGGTTCGAATCCCTGTATCCACCCTTTGCCTTTGGGCTATCGCCAAGCGGTAAGGCACAGCACTTTGACTGCTGCATTCGCTGGTTCGAATCCAGCTAGCCCAGTCCTATATGGAGCATTAGCTCAGTTGGTAGAGCACTTGACTTTTAATCAAGTTGTCCGGGGTTCGAATCCCCGATGCTTCACTTGCGAATGAGAACCGGAAGCCTTATGATTAGGGCATTCCGGTTTTTTAAATAATATATATGCGGATGTGGCGGAATTGGCAGACGCGCCAGATTTAGGTTCTGGTGTTTACGACGTGCAGGTTCAAGTCCTGTCATCCGCAGGAAATGAGGAATGATCTGGATCGGATTTTCGAGATGAAAATTAGATCGGGGTCATTTTTTTAATTTGTTTGTTGCTGTTCACTGGTAACGTTCCGTGAGGTGTTTTTTGTGAACTAAGTTCACAGAAAAACCGAGAGTTAAGTTTGCGCAGCAAACGCTACTTCTTGTGCTTGTCACAAGAAGGTTCGTCTTTCTGTGCACCGCGAAGCGCGTTACTGTGAACGGAGTGAACAGTAATGCCTTGATTTTACAGGACGGATTTGTTATAGTTTACACAACGAAGAAGCATGGAGGAATAATATGGACGTTGTTCAGTTTCAGGAGAAATTAAGGGATATTTGTGAGCTTGGAAAGCAGAATGGAAATATGCTGACTCATGAGCAGATCCGGGAGCATTTTGCAAGTACTGATCTCGAGACCAGTCAGATGTTAAAAGTACTGCAGTATCTGAAACTGCAGGGAATTATGATAGAGGGAGACACTGCCCCGGTGGAGACAGAGGAAGTGGCTGAGACGGAGCCGGAGTCAAAAGGAACCAGCATCCCGCTTACTTCAGAGGAAGAAGCATATCTGAAGGATTACCTGGCAGAGGTAAGCAACGGTAAGGAAGTAAGCCAGGAGATGCTTCACACACTGTTTGAGAATCTGGCAGATGGGGATGCCATTGCAGAGGCAGCTCTTACCAGCATTTATCTGCCGGTAGCAGCAAATATGGCCGCTGATATGAACTGTACAGAGATTCAACTTGCAGATCTGATTCAGGAGGCGAATGTGGTGCTGCTCACGGCTCTTTCCGACCCGGAGACAGAACGTAAAGATGATGCTTGGCTACGTCTTCAGCTTCGCAAGGGAATTATCGCTGCCATTGAGGAGCAGACACAGAAGAAATTCCAGGATGACTGTCTGGTAGCTAAGGTGGAGAAGCTGGAATCGGCAGTGAAGGATCTGACGGACGATGACGGGGAGAACCGTTTTACCATTGATGAGCTGGCGGTTATTCTCGATATGAATGTGGATGAGATCCGGGATATTCTGCGCCTTACAGGAGACGATAAATAATTATGGCAAGTGAAATACCGGGAAAATTATGGAGATAAGGCTATCCTGTCGGAAATGAAAAGAATGCTGTAGAATTGATGGAAACACCGGAGGTGATTTAAAAGTAAAAATCATCTTTGGTGTTTTTTTGTCTTTTCCGGATGTTTTGAAATTTACATTGAAATTTCACTGTACAAGTGTTACTATCATAAATAATAATCAAAATATTTTTGCGTGTAATAAATATTATTTGACAAATGAAAGGAGGATATATATGAATTTGGAAAAATATCAGCAGTATTCCAGAATTGCAAGAGGTTTGGAAAAGGCAGATCTGGTATTGAAGGATGCGAGGATTGTGAACGTTTTTACTGAAGAGATCATCCGCGGAGACATTGCCATACAGGATGGGATTATAGCAGGAATTGGAAGTTTCCATGGAAAGGAAGAACGTGATCTGGCTGGCAGATATGTATGTCCGGGATTTATTGACAGCCATCTTCATCTGGAATCTACACTGGTTACACCGGCTGAACTGGTAACGGTTGCCTCCAGGCACGGAACCACTACTTTTATCGTGGATCCCCATGAATCAGCCAATGTGTCCGGTCTGGCAGGAATTGATTATATTCTGGATCAAACCGAAGATGTGAAAGCAAATGTATATGTGATGATGCCATCCTGTGTTCCTGCTACTGCCATTGATGATAATGGATGCACTCTTACTGCTGAAGATATGGCTCCTTACCTTCATAACAGCCGGATTCTTGGACTTGGAGAAGTAATGGACAGCATTTCTGTGGTACAGGGAGATAAGACCATGCATGACAAGCTGGAGCTGTTTGAGGGCAGAATCCGTGATGGTCACGCTCCGTTTCTGGAAGAGGGAGATCTTCAGGCATATGCCATGGCAGGGATTGCTACAGACCATGAGTGCAGCTTCTTTGATTATGCCATGCGAGAACGGCGGAACGGTCTTACCATTCTTGTAAGGGAAGGCAGCGCTGCCCGAAATCTGGAGGCGCTTGTTGGCGGTCTGGTGCAGAGACATATGAATGGTGACGGATTCTGCTTCTGCACAGACGACAAGCATATTGAGGATATCCAGCGGGAAGGGCATATTGACCATAACGTGCGAAAAGCTATCCGTCTTGGCATGAATCCGGTTTCCGCTATTAAGATGGCAACCATTAATGCAGCTGACTGTTATGGACTGAAAGACAAGGGTGCAGTGGCACCCGGCAGACAGGCAGATCTTTTGGTTCTTTCGGATCTTGTCAGTGTGACCATAGAAGACGTGTACTTTAAAGGTCAATTGGTGGATAAAAATGCAAAGATTGTTATAAAGCCGTGTGCCCCTGAATTGAAAAATACAGTGCATGTGGCTGAATTTTCCAGCGAGGCATTTCAGCTGGAGTCTGCAGATGGAATCTTTCCGGTGATTCTGGCAGAAGAAGGACAGATTACTACCAGAAAGGGAACTCTGAACGCAGGGGATGGTCCTTGCAAATTCCAGTCCGATGACGATTATCAGAAGATTGCAGTTGTAGAACGTCATAAGATGACAGGGAAAATCGGCTGCGGCGTGATCGGAGGTTTTGGTATCCGCGGTGGAGCAATTGCGTCCAGTGTATCCCATGATTCCCACAATATTATTGTGATCGGAGATAATGATGAGGACATGGAGCTTGCTGTGCGGGAGCTGATGCGTACTCAGGGAGGCTATACGATCGTAGAGAATCATAAAGTATTTGACACTCTTGCCCTTCCTGTAATGGGACTGATGAGTGATAATGGTTTTGAGAAAGACAATGAGACTCTTGGGCGAATGATCCATAAAGCTCATGAAATGGGTGTGAAAGACGGTCATGATCCGTTTATTACGCTGTCCTTTATGGCTTTGCCGGTTATTCCGCAGATCCGAATTACACCGAGAGGCGTTTTTGATGTGGAAGCGTGGAAGTTTTTATAAGATACCAGGATTGCGGGAGTGCAATACACGAGACGGTTGTCTTGTTTTGAACGAAACCCCGAAACCTATTTAAGAACTGTGACGGAATATAAACCCGTAGATTTTCAGCCCTCTGCCTTTTCATTGGCAGAGGGCCGTTTTTTGCTTAACAGTTATTGAGCATCCCTTAATTGCTCTACAACACTGCATTTCGCTGCGTTGTCATACATCATGCAAGGAATCAGCCACCCCAGCAGAAGAAATACCGGAATTGTCAGCAGGACAGGCAGAATGGTGAATCGATACTCAAAGAACCAGAACATACTGCCCAGCATTTTTCCCGCAAGAGGTCCCACCGCCAGCGACAAAATAAAGGCCGCCGCTACAGAAGACATTGCGTAAAACAACCCCTCGTAGATCAGCATGGTTTTGAGCTGCCGGTTCGTCATTCCTACAGCCTGAAGCACAGCAAATTCACGGCGGCGGGAAAGAATACCGGTCATCATGGCGTTGAAGAAATTTAAGAGTCCCACCAGCCCAATGATAGCACAGAGGATACCACCTATCAGAAGGAACATCTGCCGGAACTGAGCAAATTCAGAGCGAGCCGTGGCTTTGCTTTCATACATCAAGGGCGAAAACTCACCGGCAGTGAGCTTCGATAGATATTGCTCTGCTTCGGCCTCGTCAACTTCGTCCGCTGTGTCGAACAGGTAGAGCATCGGAATGGCTGCACCACCGCTGTCCCTCTGTGCGGTGTCCACAGACAAAACTGCGTCATATCCAATACCACCATAACGATAACTCATGGAATTCGGAAGTTCTACCAAGGCGCAGACCGTGTACTCTACATCTCTGGCTCCATACAATTTTGCCTGAAAGTACTCCTCCGGTGTATCTTCGGTGCGGAGTTCCCCGGTGCGGCTGTCGATATATTTCACATCATCCGCATAGGTAGCGGTAATCGTGTCCCCCACCTTGGGGTAGTATTCAGGATTGAGCAGATTGCCGTAATCATCCAAAGAAACCGCAATGGCAATAGCGTTATTGTTTGGCTCCAGCATAGGAGAAATATCTCCGTCGAGCACTTGCAGCTTGTCAAACAGACTGTTATCCAGAGCCTCGATTCTGGTATCTCCCATCACCATATTGCCCCGGTGCTCCAGACGGCTCATATGGCTGTCCAACTGCTCAGCACTTTCGTACCTTGCATAGTCCTGCCGCAGAGCATCCTCCGTCATCCACAGGTATGCGGGTTTTCGCACAGCATATCCCGTGCCGGAAAGATTGGCCTTTGTGTTTGCTGCGATCTCTTCGATTTGTTCTGGCGTGATGAATTCATCTGCCGGGTTGTAACGGAAATAGTCGGGCGTGCTGACGATAAAATCGGCGCAGGTCATGGAGGATACATACTTCTCCATGCTGAAGCCTCCCACAAAGGCACACAGCGCATTGAACAGTGTCACCGACAGTGCCAGAGACACCACCACCAGCACCGTCTTTTTCTTGTTTCGTCCCAGATTGGCAAAGGCCATCTGATGGAGCTTGGCTCCCCGGGTGCTGCGCTGTTTTTTCTTAGTCTGCATTGCATCCGTATATTTGGTAGCCTCTACCGGAGAGACCCTGGCTGCCATTTTTCCGGGCTTGGAACAGGACAAAAGCACCGTCAACAGGGCAAACAGCATGGAACCAAGGAAGATCACAGACGAAGTGCTGATGGTGGTGATGCCTGCATCCAACTGGGTGGAGCGCAAGACAACAGGTACCAGAACAGCGCCGATGCCGTAGCCCAGCAACAGTCCTGCCGGAATGCCGATCAGACAAAGTAGAAGTGCCTGCTGGCGAATGATACGTTTGAGCTGCCGGGGCGTTGTGCCAATGGTTTTCAGAAGTCCGTAAAACCGGATATCCCCTGCAACAGAGATCTGAAAAATGTTATAGATGATAAGATACCCCGTGAAAATCACCAGCAGCAAAAAAGCTGCTATGGCGATCATCAGCTCTGGATCGAGCTGTGACTCCAGCTGGGATGAGGTATATCCCCAGTTGACGCCGATCCGGACGCTGTTGGGATCGGTATAGCTGTCCCATGTGTAGCCAAGATCGGTATCCACCTGCTCCATCTGCCCTTGAATATTTGTGCTGGAGGCCAGCATGACATTCAAATCGGTGCGGAAAGGCTGTAACCCTGTTTTCACTGCCTGCGCTTCGATGTCATCTGCGTAATCACGGCTGATGTTGATGTAATGAACAGGCATTAGTTCATCATAGTCCCAATAGCCCACCAGCGTAAAGGTATCTGTTACAGTAAAGGCGGTTTGATCCTTGTCCGTGATGGAATAGGAAACCGTGACCTCGGCGCCCAGCTCCGGCGTTACGCCAAGCAGCTGCAACGCTGCCGTATCCATGGCTACTTCTTTGCCGCTTTCGGGCATCCGCCCGGTAGTAGGGGTGGCATAGCTCCATTTGGTGCAGTTGGCATCCATGTAGCTGATCTCTGCAGGCGTTTTGGAAAAGACACCATCCACAGTGATGCCGATCACCTTCCGTGCCCCCGCAGCCTTCACCTTTGGGTGGGCAGCGATACGTTCCGCCTGCTCGGGGGAAACATCTTTAAAGGTACCGTGTGCATAGCCACCTACCTGCCGAAACTGGTAGGTTTCATAACTGGCGTTCAACGACAAGACAATGGTGAACATGGACGTAAATAGCATCGTTGTCAGCGCAATGGCAAAAATGGCGATCAGATTGCGGCGGCGGTTCGCATAAAGGGATTTTAAGCTGAGCTTTCGAATACATTTTCTGTTTTTGACATTCATCGTAGCCACCTCCCGTTAGTTCTGGGAGACGATCCGACCGTCTTCGATACGGATAATGCGGTCTGCCATCTGCGCAATTTCTTCGTTGTGGGTAATCATTACGATTGTCTGGGCGAACTTTTGACTGGTTACTTTCAAAAGGCTCAATACATCCTGGCTGGTTTTGGAATCCAGATTACCTGTCGGTTCATCTGCCAGAATGATAGCGGGTGCTGCCGCCAGCGCACGGGCGATTGCCACACGCTGCTGCTGACCGCCCGAAAGCTGATTGGGCAGGGCATCCAGACGCTCATCCAGCCCAAGGGTCTGCACGATCTGCTGTACGAAATCCTTGTTGACCTTGCCGCCGTCCAGCTCAATGGGTAGAACGATATTTTCATACACATTCAGCACCGGAACAAGATTATATGCTTGGAACACAAAGCCTATTTTTCTGCGGCGGAAGATGGTCAAGGCTTCATCCTTCAGGGAGAAAATATCCTGTCCGTCCACCATGACCGTGCCGCTTGTAGGGCGATCCAGCCCGCCCAGCATATGCAGCAGTGTGGATTTGCCGGAGCCGGATGTGCCGACAATCGCCACAAATTCACCTTTCTGCACACTTAAATCCACTCCGTCCAACGCATGAACCGCATTATTGCCGGAGCCATAAATTTTTCTCAGGTTTTTTGCCTGTAAAACTTCCATAAACGAGTACCTCCATGAAAAAATCTGTATGTATGCAAAGAAATCATCCTTTGATACATACAGATTATCGCATAGGATTCTTTCCACATTCTTTCCAGCGGAAAATGAAATCTAACAGTTTTGAAAGAATGGATGCTATTTCGGCAGAAATATGGAAAACGTACTTCCTTTTCCCGGAACGGAAGCGACCTTGATATAACCGTCCTCGCCGGATATGATCTGTCGGGCAAGGTATAAGCCGATGCCTACACCTTCTTGTTTCCGCACACTATTTGAGCGGTAAAAGCGAGCAAATATCTTCGCTTGCTCGCTTTCCGAAATGCCCGAACCGGTATCCGATATATCGATCCTTGCAAACATTTCATAGCTTACAGCAGAAATCCTGATTGTGCCATGCTCTGTATATTTGATGGCATTATCTACGATATTAGCCAGTGCTTCCGCTGTCCATTTGAAGTCGAATACAGCAAAAGCATCGGTATCTTGCAGTTGCAAAGACAATCCTTTTTCAGAAACCTTGGCGGCATATTGTTCTGCAATACCTTGAAGCAGTGGCTGTAATGCTGAGCGCTGCGGCGATAGTGAAATAATTCCGTTTTCCAGCCGGGACAGCTTTACAAGCGAGTCAATCAAAAATCGCAATTTCTCCGATTGATTGTACAGTGCCTCCATATTTGCCTTCGCCGATACAGGCAGAGTTTCCTCCATCAAAAGCTCGCTGTATAACAGCAGGTTTGCAATCGGCGTTTTTGTCTGGTGGGAGATGTCCGCAATCAAGGTCTTAATTCTGTCCTTCTCCTGTGCTACATTTCGAGAGGAAGTTTCTGCTGCGGAAAGATAGTGTGCAAACTTTGTTTCCAAAGCAGACAGCTGGCTTTCATCAAAAGTGGCTTCAGAAAAGGAGCCGGTCATGGCAGCGTCCAGCATCCTTTCGATTTCTTCTATCGTTTTTCTGACCTTTCTCCGCTCCCATAATACAGTAGCTATCGCCGCCAGAAAACATAGCAGTATGATCACAATGCCGGTTTTATTCATCTTTTGTCACCCAGCTATAACCGATTCCATAGATGGTTTTAATGTATTTCTGTGCACCAAGCTTATCCCTCAGACGCTTGATCGTAACAGACAAAGCATTTTCATCCACATATTCTGCGCCATCTGTCCAGATCCGGTCGACAAGGTCTCCACGGGTCATGGTTCGACCACGGTTTTCAACAAGCAGACGCAGTAATTTTTGTTCTGTTTTACTCAATTCCACTTTTGAATCTCCCACATAAAAGGTCATAGCCTCAAAGTCAAAGTGAAATAGATCCATATGGAACGGCGCATTTTTTTGGTTTGACGCTTGCTTTCGCAGTTGGGTATTCACCCTTGCCCGCAAAACCGAAAGAGAAAAGGGCTTGGTAATGTAATCATCAGCGCCCCGCTCCAGTCCGTCTACGATGTCCAGATCAGTGTCATTGGCAGTCAGCAGAATAACAGGAACTCCGGGCAGGTTTTTCTTGACCTCCCGGAGCAGCTCAAGCCCACTGCCATCTGGTAGATTGATATCCAGCAGGATCAGGGATACACTACCGCAAAGCAATTGCTCTCTTGCCGCTTTTAGCTCATGGCAGGATATAATTTGACGGTCATCTGCTTTTAGTGCTTTACTTAAACCTTGATTCAACCCTATATCATCTTCAATAATCAATAATTGTTCCATGTATCTCACTCCCTCGTTATTCAAAGGCCGCCATCATTTCCTTGGGCAATTTTTCGTTCTCACAGTTCAGAAGATAGGCTATTGGCTATTGCTCTGTTTGCAAATTTGTTTGTTTTCGCTGTATCCCAATCAGCAAGCCGGATGATCTATGCTGTGCCGTTTTTTTACTTTCTTAATTGTATCATGCTAATGTAAAGAAATCCATATTCTCTAAAAAGTTGTCCTGTTTTTTGAAACAGGGTTGTTACTGTTCACTGGTAACATTCCGCGAGGCGTTTTTTGTGAACAAAGTTCACAGAAAACCCGAGAATTGCGGCGCGAAATCATGCGAATGCATGATTTCTGTGCATCGCGAAGCGCGTTACTGTGAACGGAGTGAACAGTAACACAGGGTTAGCCCCTGAACAGCAACAAGGCATTAATAAGAACTGAAAAACATAAAAAAACATCTTGATTTTCATGAATACTTATGATATGATATCGCTCAAAGAAAAGGGAGTAGCGGCCATGAAGAGATAAAAGGAAATCCATTTTTTCTGAATGGTGCATAAATGCGTCAGAACGGTAGATGAAACTACCCGCATTATGAGATAATCAGCGAGACTTTTATTTCAGGCATTATAACAGTGCCTGGGATAAAAGTCTTTTTTTTCCCTTTTTGAACGCTTTACAACTATTGTTAGTAAGAGAGATGGAGGAGAAAAATGAGTAAGCGAAATGGAAAAATGAAATATCTGGCAATCGGTGCTATTGGGCTTATAGCGGCAGGGGGATTGGCTCTGGATACAACTTACCAGATTCAGGAGCAGGAACAGGCAGTACTCACAACCTTTGGAGTGCCAAAGGCAGTGAATGAAACGGGATTACATTTCAAAGTCCCTTTTGTACAGCAGGTGCAGAAGGTAAATACCACGATCCAGGGATTTCCAATAGGATACAGTATGGGGAACAATGCGGTGGTGGAAAATGAAGGAATCATGATCACTTCGGATTACAATTTTATTGATGTGGATTTCTTTGTAGAATATCGAATTTCAGAACCTGTAAAATACCTTTACACCTCTGAGCAGCCGGAAGAGATTTTAAAAAATATTGCGCAAAGCTGTATCCGAACTGTAATAGCAAGCTATAACGTGGATGAGGTTCTGACCACCGGAAAAGGAGAAATCCAGAGCAAGATCAAAGAAATGATTTTGAATCAGATGGAGGAACAGGATCTGGGAATTCAATTGGTCAACATAACAATACAGGATTCCGAGCCGCCTACTGAAGAAGTGATGAAAGCATTTAAAGAGGTGGAAACTGCGAAACAGGGAAAAGAAACGGCGCTTAACAATGCTAATAAATACAGGAACGAAAAGCTTCCCGAAGCGCAGGCCCAGGCAGACCAGATTATTCAGGATGCGGAGGCACAAAAACAGGTGAGGATCAATGAGGCAGAAGCTGAGGTGGCAAGATTTAATGCAATGTATGAGGAATATGTGAAGAATCCGGAGACCACAAAAATGCGAATGTTCTATGAAACCATGGAAGATGTGCTGCCTGGTATGAAGATTGTGATCGACAACGGAAGTGGCGTGGAAAAGATATTGCCGCTGGATTCTTTTTCCGGAGACTGGAAAACAGAAGAAGATACAAGTGAAGAAACTAAGTGAAGTTAAGATAAGTATCTGATAGAAAGGATAAAAAATTATGAAAATGAAAAAAGCGGCACTTATAGCAGGCATTCTCGGAGCAGTAATAATCGGTTCTTCCATAACTATAACCCAACAAAATGAATACAAGCTGATCCGTCAGTTTGGTAAAGTTGACAGAGTGATCTGCGAACCGGGAATCAGCTTTAAAATTCCATTGATAGAAAGAACACAGTCTTTACCAAAGGAAACGTTGTTATATGATTTGGAAGCATCTGATGTGATTACCAAGGACAAGAAAACCATGATCAGTGACAGCTATGTTTTGTGGAGAATCACAGATCCCCTTAAATTTGCACAGACTCTGAACTCTTCTTTGGAAAACAGCGAGAGCCGAATTAATACGGCCGTATATAATGCCACAAAAAATGTGATCAGCAGTCTTTCCCAGGACAGAGTGATCACAAGCCGTGACGGAGAATTATCGGATATGGTGATGGAAGCCATTGGAGATAATATGGAACAATATGGAATAGAGCTGATTAAATTTGAAACAAAGCAGCTGGATCTGCCGGACGATAATAAGGCTGCTGTGTATGAGAGAATGATCTCAGAGCGTGATAATATTGCTGCTACATATAAAGCAGAAGGCGATTCAGAAGCAAAAGTAATCCAGAACAAGACGGATAAGGAAGTGACCATTCAGATTTCAGATGCGAAGAAGCAGGCTGAGATTTTGAAGGCAGAAGGGGAACAGGAATATATGAAAATTCTTTCCCAGGCTTATGGGGAAGATGAGAGAAGTGAATTTTATTCCTTCGTAAGAAGTCTTGAAGCACTGAAAGCTTCTATGCAAGGAGAAAACAAGACCGTTATTTTGTCATCGGATTCCCCGATTGCTCAGATTTTTGAGGGAAAATAATAAAAATTCTTGCATCTGCCGGTATTGACGTATATCATAAGGTACATAAGGAGTGACAAAAGATGGCGATAGTGAGAAAACACATATATTTTTCCGGGCAGGTGCAGGGCGTTGGATTTCGTTACCGTGCCAAAAATGCGGCGAGAGCCAATGATCTTACCGGCTGGGTGGACAATCTGTGGGATGGCAGAGTGGAAATGGAAGTCCAGGGAGAGCTTTCCGGAATTGAGCGTATGATTCAGGAAATCGAGATGGGAAGTTTCATCCGGATTGAGAATTATCAGATGGAAGACCTGCCTGTGGATGAAAGGGAGTGGAGCTTTTATTCGAAATAAAAAGGGATGCCAGGAGCAATGGGAATTTTGCTTCTGGTATTTTTTTGTGTAATAGGAATATTACGGAGTAATTTCCTATTACACAAAAAACGCTCCGCGAGCAAATAGCAAAGCGGATATTGAAAAAACAGGATTGACATTCAGAAACATGCCCCTTATAATTAGTTCGTGCACGAACAGTTCGAACCCGAACAGTTCGCACATGAACTATTTTGTATGGAAGTATATGAAAGAAGGGAAAGATGGAGAAAAAGAAGAAAACTGGTCCTGATGAGTGCTGCAGGGCGGAACGGCAAATAGGGTATGAGGTTCGTACTCTCAATCAGGTAATTGGGCGTCTGGTGAATTCGTATCAGTCCAAGGTGGATGAAAAAGCCGGAATTAACCGCATGCAGGGGTGGATCATTGGTTATCTGTACCGACATTCAGAAGAGGCTGTTTTCCAGAAAGACCTGGAAGCAGAATTTCAGATGGCGCGTTCTACTGCTTCAGGAATCCTTCAGGCAATGGAGAAGAAAGGGCTTATTACCAGAGAACCTATTCCAAGAGATGCCAGACTGAAGCGTCTGGTGCTTACAGAAAAGGGAATGGAATTTCAGATGGAAATTATGGAGAATTTTGACCGGATCCAGAAAGTATTGAAGTCTGACATTCCCCAGGAAAAACTGGAATGCTTTATGGAAGTTCTGGACATAATCCGGGAAAATGCCCAAAGAGAGTGCTGTCTGCGGGATGAAAACTAACAAAAAAGAAAGGGGAGAACCTGATGATAAAGACATTACTTGCCCAGGTAAAGGAGTTTAAGAAGGCCTCCTTCCTCACACCGGTATTTATGATACTGGAGGTTGTGGTGGAGACAATGATTCCTCTTGTAATGGCAGATATGATCGACAACGGTGTGGAAACCGGTAATATCAGTTATCTTTACAGAAAGGGTGCCATTATGGCGCTTCTTGCTGTTGCAGGACTTGTTACCGGTATTCTTGGGGGAAAATATGGAGCATACGCATCCTCCGGCTTTGCCCGTAATCTTCGTAAAGCAATGTATACTAACATTCAGACATTTTCATTTTCAAACATTGACAAGTTCAGTACTGCAAGTCTGATCACACGTCTGACTACAGATGTGACCAACCTGCAGAATGCATACCAGATGATCCTGCGTATGTGTACCCGTGCCCCGGCCAGTCTGATCTGTGCCATGGCGATGGCGTTTATGATCAATGCAAGGGTTGCCAGCATTTACCTTATTGCCGTTATTTTTCTTGGATGTTTTCTCGTATTTATTATGAAAAAGGCGACTAAGTATTTCCGGGAAGTATTTGAAAAATATGACGATTTAAATGCCAGCGTGCAGGAGAATATCAGCGCAGTCCGCGTTGTGAAGGCTTATGTACGTGAAGAATATGAGACCACTAAGTTTCAGAAAGCCTGCAATAAAGTTTACGAAATGTTTGTAAGAGCTGAAAAACTGGTAGTTATGAATATGCCGGTTATGCAGTTTACAGTATATGCATGTATTCTTGGAATCAGCTGGCTGGGTGCGAATATGATCGTTGGCGGCAGTCTGACTACAGGTGAATTGATGAGTCTTCTTACATATTGTATGAATATTCTTATGAGCCTTATGATGCTTTCCATGGTATTTGTTATGGTCACCATGAGCGCAGCAAGTGCAGAGCGTGTAACTGAGGTTATCAATGAAACAGCAGATCTTCATGATCCGCAGGATCCGGTTATGGAAGTTGCAGACGGAAGTATTGAATTTGATCATGTGGATTTCAGCTATAAGAAGGACAGTAAGGAGCCGGTGCTGAAGGATATCAATCTTTCTATCCGCGCAGGAGAAACTATTGGTATTATCGGTGGAACCGGAAGTGCCAAGTCCAGTCTGGTAAACCTGATCAGCCGTCTTTATGATGTGAGCTCCGGATCAGTGAAAGTTGGCGGCGTGGATGTGCGTGACTACCATATGGATAGTCTGCGTAACCAGGTAGCAGTTGTACTTCAGAAGAATGTGCTGTTTTCCGGTACCATTCTGGAGAATCTGCGCTGGGGAAATAAAGAGGCTTCGGAGAAAGAGTGCCGCAGAGCGTGTCAGCTTTCCTGTGCGGATGACTTCATTGAGAAAATGCCGGACAAATACAATACTTATATTGAGCAGGGCGGAACCAATGTTTCCGGCGGTCAGAAACAGCGTCTGTGTATCGCCAGAGCTCTTCTTAAGAAACCCAAAGTACTGATTCTGGATGATTCCACAAGTGCGGTAGATACTGCCACAGATGCACGTATCAGAAGAGCTTTTGCAGAAGAAATTCCGGATACTACCAAGCTGATCATTGCACAGCGTATTTCCAGTATTCAGAGTGCGGACAGGATCATTGTCATGGATGAGGGAAAAATCAGCGGATTTGGAACTCATGAGGAACTAATGAAAACCAATGCCATTTATCAGGAGGTTTATAATTCACAGATAAAGGGTGGTGGAGATTTTGATGAGAATAGAGGAGGTGAGCAGGCATGAGCAATGAAAGACCGATAAAGAAGCCAGGCCGCAGCGGGGCAGCCTTCCGTTCAGGCCCTATGGTAGAGAATCAGGGCAAGATGCTTGGAAGACTGATGGGGTATATTTTTAAGAACTACAGGATCCATATTATTGTAGTTGTGATCGGCATTGTGGTAAGTGTTCTTGCCAATGTGCAGGGAACCATGTTTATGAAGACTTTGATTGACCAGTATATCATGCCTATGCTTCAATCTGAGACTCCGGATTTCCATCCTCTTGCAATGGCAATTCTTCGTGTAGCCTGTTTTTATGCAATTGGGGTGGCGTGCACATATACGTACAACCGTCTGATGATCTATGTCAGTCAGGGCACCCTACGCAATCTTCGAAATGAGATGTTTGAGCGCATGGAAACACTTCCTGTTAAATATTTTGATACACATGCACATGGCGATATCATGTCTATCTACACCAATGATATTGATACACTGCGCCAGATGATCAGCCAGAGTATTCCACAGCTGATCTCCAGTGTGATTACCATTGTCAGTGTATTGGTAAGTATGCTTATTTTGAATGTGCCTCTTACCATCGTGACTCTGGTCATGGTTGGAGTGATGCTGGTGGCAAGTAAGAATCTTGCAGGACTCAGCGGCAAGTATTTCATGGAGCAGCAGAAGAATCTTGGTATTGTAAATGGTTACATCGAGGAAATGATGGAAGGCCAGAAGGTTGTAAAGGTATTCTGCCATGAGGAAGAAAGCCTTGAGAAGTTTAATGAGCTGAATGACCAGCTGTTTGAGAGCGCGAATAATGCCAATAAATTTGCAAACGTGCTGATGCCTACCTGTGCACAGATTGGGAATATCAGCTATGTGCTGTGTGCCATTGTTGGCGGCGTGCTGGCAGTAAATGGTGTGGGTGGATTTACTCTTGGCGGCCTGGCAAGTTTTCTTACTTTTAACAAGAGCTTCAGCCAGCCGATCAACCAGGTAAGCCAGCAGTTTAACAGTATTGTTATGGCACTTGCCGGAGCGAAGCGTATCTTCGACCTTCTGGACGAGAAGCCGGAGGTAGATGACGGATATGTGACCCTGGTAAATGTGAAAGAAGAGAATGGTAAGCTGGTTGAGTCCAAGAAACGTACAGGACGCTGGGCATGGAAGCATTTTCACAAAGCCACTGGCAAAACAGATTATATCGAATTGAAAGGTGATATTGTTCTGGATGGCGTTGACTTCGGATATCGTGATGACAAGATCGTGCTTCACGATGTGAAGATGTATGCGAAGCCAGGACAGAAAATTGCATTTGTCGGCTCCACGGGTGCCGGTAAGACGACAATTACCAATCTTCTGAATCGTTTCTATGATATTCAGGATGGTAAGATCCGTTATGATGGCATCAATATAAATAAGATCAAAAAGGGTGATCTGAGACGTTCCATGGGTATCGTTCTTCAGGATACTAATCTGTTTACTGCTACCGTTATGGAGAATATCCGTTATGGAAAACTGGATGCCACAGATGAGGAAGTTATTGCAGCTGCCAGGCTGGCGAATGCGGATGGCTTTATCCGAAGACTGCCGGATGGTTATCATACTATGCTTCGCAATAATGGTGCTAATTTAAGCCAGGGACAGAGACAGCTGCTTGCAATCGCCAGGGCGGCAGTAGCAGATCCGCCGGTTCTGATCCTGGATGAGGCTACCAGCTCTATTGATACCCGTACAGAGAAGCTTGTACAGGATGGTATGGATAAGCTGATGGAAGGCAGAACTACATTTGCAATTGCACATAGGTTATCCACAGTCAGAAACAGTGACTGTATTATGGTTCTGGAGCAGGGACGTGTTATTGAGAGAGGCTCTCATGATGAGTTAATTGCGCAGAAAGGTAAATATTATCAGCTGTATAATGGGTGATATGGGGTAAATAAGTAAGAGGTAACGTTTGGAAGGTTCAAGCGTTACCTCTTACTTTTGGTTTTGGAAGATTTAGAGCGTGTTTGAAAAAGGCTTTCTGCAAGAATTTTTCAAACAGGCTCTAGAGCGCGTTATTTTTCACTGGCAGTTTCTTTCTGCGGCAACTGGGCAAGAACGATAGCCCCGAACATTACCACACAACCGATGATTTCCCGGGTGCTTAATTTCTGTCCTAAGATAATCCAGCCGGCGAGGACAGAGATGCAGGATTCCAGACTGAGAATCAGGGAGGCTACGGTTGGGTTCATATTTTTCTGGCCCACGATCTGGAGGGTGTAGGCGACACCGCAGGACATAACGCCGGCATAGAGAGTAGCGCCCCAGGCACCACTGAATGAAGAAAGATTGGGATGCTCCAGAATTATGGCTGGGATAGCAGTGAGGATTCCGCAGACCAGAAACTGGATGCAAGACATTTTTACTCCATCTGTCTTTGGTGAAAAGTAATCAATGACCAGAATGTGCAGGGAAAACAGGAAAGCACAGATCAGGACCAGAAAGTCTCCCTTTCCAATGGAAAAGCCGTCTGTGATGCAAAGCAGATAGAGACCAATCAGTGCCATTACAACCGCAACCCAGATAAAAGGACTGCATTTCTTTTTCATAAAAAGTCCAAGGATCGGGACGATGATAATGTAGCATGCAGTGAGAAAACCTGCTTTTCCAACGGAGGTGTACTGGATACCAAACTGTTGGAAGTTGGAAGCAAGACACAGGCAGATACCGCAGATTATGCCGCCGGCAATTAAGGTTTTGTTGCGGGAAAATGGATTTGAACCGCTGGATGCCATTGGCTGTCTGTCGGATTCTGTGAAATCAGCTGAATTGCTCTGTGGATTTATTTTATTGAGCAGTAAAATAACCGGGATCAGCACCAGAGAACCGATAATGTTTCTTGTGGCATTGAAAGTGAGAGGGCCGACAGCTTCACCGCCCTCACTTTGTGCTACAAAGGCGATTCCCCAGATCGTTGCTGTCAAAAGGAGAATCAGTGAATTTTTTAATGGTATTTGTTGTTTTTTCATAATGGATTATCCCCTCGTAAAATTTACAAAAATGCCCTCCTTTAACAGGAGGGGCATCATCGTTTAAATTATCTTTCCATCATGCTGATGGATTCAATTCCTACACTTCCACCTCGGACTACTTCGATGCGGCCGAATTCTTCTTTGATCAGTTTGACAACTGCATCATTTTTGGTCGCTGTCTGTACGAATTCCAGAAGCAGGCTGTCTTTACCGTAATCAATGACTCTGGCTTTGAAAGTCTCAGCAATCTGGAATAATTCAACTTTGTCCTCAGAAGAGCAGTTAAAAACCTTGATGTAAAGAATCTCTTTCATGCGGACGAACATATTGGTGAAATCAATAACTTTGATGACTTCTACCATTCGGTTCAGCTGTTTCTTGATCTGTTCGAACGTTTCATCGTCGCTTACAGTTCCGATGGTCATTCGGGAAACGGTAGGATCCTCTGTAGTACCAACGGTGAGGCTGTCCAGGTTATAGCTTTTGCCGGAGAAAAGTCCGGAAATCTTGGACAGAACACCTACCTGGTTTTCTACGTAGAGGGAAATCCATCTTTTTTTCATGCCTTTATCTGCCATTGGATAAACCTCCTGTTAATTAACAATCCATAATTAAATCTTCCAGTGTTCCGCCAGGCTTTACCATCGGATAAACCATTTCTTCAGGATCAATGATGAACTCGATCAGGGTCGGAACTTTGGTATTTTTCTTTGCTTCTTCAAAGGCTGCGGCAACCTCATTTTTATTGAAAACCCGGATCCCTTTGGCACCGTAGCTTTCTGCCAGCTTTACAAAATCCGGTGTATATTTCGGGTATTCCTCGCCATTTGTACGGCGGGAAAGGGCACCGGAGCGAAGATTGGTCATGCTGTAGCGTTTGCCATAGAAAAGCTTCTGCCACTGACGAACCATACCAAGATATTCGTTATTAAATACACAAAGAATCAGTGGGAGCTCTTCCAGAACAGCTGTGGCAAATTCCTGAATATTCATCTGCATTCCACCGTCGCCGGAAATAACGATAACCGGTTTGTCCAGATTACCGATCTTTGCTCCTACACCACCAGGAAAACCGTATCCCATGGTACCAAGGCCCCCGGACATAACAAGCTGCTTGCCTGGTGTGATCTCAGCATACTGGGAAACCAGCATCTGGTGTTGTCCGACATCCGTGACAATGATGGCTTCTTCAAACTGGCAGTTGATCTGGTTAATGATGTCAACCGGACTTAATCTGTCATTTGGACGCATTACAAGAGGATGTTCCTGCTTCCAGCTGTTTATCTCACTGTTCCATTTTTTGCTGGCATAGTCGGAAACGTATTCGGACATTTTTGCAAGGGCATCTTTTGCATCTGCAACGATTGGAATATCTACCTGGATGTTTCTGGAAATAGAGGCCGTGTCAATGTCAATATGGATAATCTGGGCATTAGGGGCAAATTCATGAAGCTTTCCTGTGATTCGGTCGTTAAAACGTGTTCCAATGGAAAAAAGTACGTCACAGTTGCTTACAGCCATATTGGCTGCATAGGCACCGTGCATGCCAAGGTTTCCGATAAAAAGCGGATGGTTGGTAGGGATTGCACCTCGTCCCATAATAGTAGTTACAACCGGAACACCGGTCTTTTCCACTACTTCCTGGAATACCTTATTGGCATGGGAAATATTGATTCCGCCGCCTGCCAGGAAGAGAGGCTTCTTTGCCTTGGAAAGTGTTTTGATCGCACGTTTCAGCTGTCCGATGTGGACACTGGTGTTTGGCTTGTAGCCGCGGATATTTACGCTCTTTGGATATTCTGCACTGCCCAGTTCAGCCATTACATCCTTGGGCAGGTCAATGAGAACCGGTCCAGGGCGTCCGGTACGTGCAATATAGAAGGCTTCCTTGATGATACGTCCAAGATCTTCACGGTTGCGTACAGTGACTCCATACTTGGTAATACTGCGGGTAATTCCTACAATATCAACTTCCTGGAATGCATCGTTTCCAATCAGATGACGTGCTACCTGACCGGTGAAGCACACCAGAGGAACGCTGTCGTAATTGGCTGTAGCAAGGCCTGTGACAAGGTTGGTAGCACCAGGACCGCTTGTTACAAGACATACGCCAACTTTTCCAGTGGTACGTGCGTAAGCATCGGCTGCG
Organism: Ruminococcus sp. RTP21484sp1_RTP21277st1_D2_RTP21277_210401; assembly: GCF_040924225.1. NCBI lineage: Bacteria > Bacillati > Bacillota > Clostridia > Eubacteriales > Oscillospiraceae > Ruminococcus > Ruminococcus sp. RTP21484sp1_RTP21277st1_D2_RTP21277_210401. The sequence continues at coordinate 58,883 of NZ_JBCOMJ010000010.1, forward strand.
TGAACCAGTGCCTGCTCGTGACGTGGAAGGATTACGGTGACATCATCCTGTTTGTATAATTCATCGCTGATATCAATGGTACATGCTCCGGGATAACCGAAAACGTACTCAACACCTTCTTCTTTCAGTGCTTTTACCAGCAGCTTATTGCCTGATATCTGTTTCATTTAGTGAAGATACCTCCTTTTCGCCGGGGAAAAACCCACAATATAATTATAAAAAAATCTTCCACAAGTTGTGACGCACATCTTGCAGAAAGCCTTTTTCAAACACGCTCTAGAGCAAACGATATTTAATCAATATTATAGCGTTAACGCGGAAAAGTGTCAATAAAGTTCACAGAAAACCAGAGAATTGCGGCGCGAAATCATGCAAAGCATGATTCTTTTGCATCGCGAAGCGTGTTACTGGTCACGGAGGGAACAGTAACACGTTGAATTAAAAGAGGTGGGAAAAAGAAAGGGATAACTGGTCAAAAAGTGGATTTTGTGGTAAGATATGCAGAACAAAAGTGTACTGAGAAAGAAAGGAGGAGGTTGAAAATAGTGGAACTAAATAAGGAAAATATGAAAAAGATAAGGTGGCTGATCGCTTTTTCAGTGCTTCTGTATCTGGGAGTGCAGAATCTGGATGTGGTGCTGAAGTATGTGAAAATTGTGTGGGGACTTCTTCTGCCATTTGTGTTGGGTGGAGCTATGGCGTTTGTGCTGAATGTACCTATGGCATTTATTGAGCGGCATGTTTTTGGAAAAGCAAAGGAAAAAGAAGACAGGAGGGGACGTGCAGCAGCAAAATTTGCAAGACCGGTGAGCCTGCTCTTTTCCATTGTTCTGGTGGTGCTGGCGATTCTCGTTGTAGTACTGATTGTGGCACCGGAGCTTGGAAGAACTCTGGTAAATGTTGTGAAAAAGGTGGAAGAAGATATTCCGTTAGTTCAGAAATGGCTGACAGATACCTTCCAGAGTGATTCTGAAATTGTGAAATGGGCATCTACCATAGAAATTGATCCGCAGAAAATTATTGATTCTATTGTGAGCGTTTTGAGAAGTGGGGCGGACAATCTGGTATCCTCCACTATTACCGTGACTATGGGACTGGTGAGCATGGCTATGAATTTTGCAATTGGTTTTGTGTTTTCCTGTTATGTGCTCCTTCAGAAAGAGAAGCTGGGCAGGCAGGTCCTGAAAGCAGCTTATGCGATCTTACCTGTGAAAACAGTGGAATATCTGGGACATGTTTGTACACTGGCAAGTAAGGTGTTTTCAAGCTTTATTACCGGGCAGTGCATAGAGGCGGTGATCCTGGGAAGCATGTTCTTTGTTTCCATGACGATCGGAAGATTTCCATATGCAATGCTGATCGGAGTGCTGATCAGTTTTACGGCGCTGATTCCTGTGTTTGGCGGAATTATTGGATGCTGGGTGGGATTTTTCCTGATTTTGATGGTAAGTCCTCTGAAAGCTTTGGCATTTCTTATATTGTTCTTGATCCTGCAGCAGATTGAGGGAAATCTGATCTATCCTCACGTAGTTGGAAACTCTGTGGGACTGCCGGCAATCTGGGTACTGGTTGCAGTGACTCTGGGCGGAAATCTTATGGGAATTGTGGGAATGCTGATTTTTATTCCGTTGGTGTCTGTAATTTATACATTGTTTAAGGAATGGGTGTCTGAGAGGCTGGAGCAGAAGAAGGTAAAAATTAGTTGAGAAAATTTTTAATGAGCGCTGGTTGCTAAATAAAATAAGCGCTGGAAAATAATTGGTTTACATAAAACAAAAAAGCTGCAAAAAAACATCTCCGGGAGGATTAAGAACTTCCGGAGATATTTTTTGCTTATTTTTATGAAGATCAGTCGTTGGTCTGTTTCTGACTTTCTACTTCTGCAAGCTTCATTGCACGAACTTTCAGCGGCAGACCGAACAGAGTGATGAATCCGTCTGCATCATGGTGATCGTACATATCACCTGTTGTGAAGGAAGCAAGAGATTCATTGTAAAGGCTGTATGGAGAAGTGGTTCCGGCTTTGATGATGTTGCCTTTGTAAAGTTTGAATTTTACTTCACCAGTTACATATTTCTGTGTGGACTCTACGAATGCCTGGATTGCCTCACGAAGTGGTGTGAACCATTTTCCTTCGTAAACAACCTGAGCCAGCTGGCTGCCAAGTTTCTTCTTGGTTTCCAGAGTTTCACGATCAAGGATCAGCTCCTCAAGCTGTTCATGTGCTTCCATAAGGATTGTTCCACCAGGAGTCTCATAAACACCACGGGATTTCATACCTACAACACGGTTCTCAACGATATCGATAATGCCGATTCCGTTCTCGCCGCCAAGCTTGTTCAGTTCTGTGATGATCTCGGAAACTTTCATTGCCTTTCCATTTAAGGTCTTTGGAACACCTGCCTCAAATGTCATGGTGATTTCGGTCTCTTTATCCGGAGCTTTCTCAGGCGTTACGCTGAGTACTAACATATCATCATAGTTTGGAGCCTGCGCCGGATCCTCAAGTTCAAGTCCCTCATGGCTGATGTGCCACAGGTTACGGTCACGGCTGTAGCTGTGTTTTGCATCGAATGGAAGGTTGATACCATGAGCCTGGCAGAACGCGATCTCGTCTTCACGGGACTGCATGGTCCAAACGTCTGTCATACGCCATGGAGCAATGATCTTGATGTCTGGTGCAAGAGCTTTGATTCCAAGCTCAAAACGGATCTGGTCATTTCCTTTACCAGTTGCGCCGTGACAGATTGCAACAGCGTTCTCTTTTCTTGCGATCTCAACCAGTTTCTTGGCAATAGCAGGACGTGCCATGGAAGTACCAAGAAGATATTTGTGCTCATATACAGCACCTGCCTCAACACACGGCATAATATAGTTGTCGCAGAAGTCATCTACGATATCCTCAATATATAATTTGGAAGCTCCGGAAAGCTTTGCTCTTTCCTCAAGTCCGTCCAGCTCATTTCCCTGTCCGCAGTTAACGCAGCAGCAGACAACATCATAATCAAATGTTTCTTTCAGCCACGGAATCAATGCTGTGGTATCAAGTCCGCCTGAATATGCAAGTACAACTTTTTCTTTCATAATATTTACCTCTTTTCTTTTATCCCTCTGAAACAGATAGGGTTATAAAGCATATTAAATTTTGAATAAATATTCATCGTGATAACAGCTCTTACGTTCTGTACGTTATTCACAAAGAATAATATACAACAATACTCATAAATATGCAATAGTAAATTTGAAAAAAATTTATAAAAACTTTGCATAAAAATGCATCATATAATAGGTAAATACGCGTTGAAATGCACAAAAAAGATAGATTGAATGGAAAATAAGGAAAAAATGACTATTGCATAATATGCAAAGAAGATGTATAATTCATTCATCATTGTTTATAAAGCACATGTTACTGTTCACTCCGTTCATAAAACGGACATTGTTGCCAGTGAACAGAGTAACAAGTATGAGTTCTAGAGCCTGTTTGAAAAAGCATGCTTTTGACACCATAATAATGGAGGACACTAAAATGATAAAAGCTGGAATTATTGGAGCAACCGGTTATGCGGGAAATGAAATTGTACGTCTCCTTCTGGGACATAAAAATGTGGAAGTAGCATGGTATGGATCCAGAAGCTACATTGATAAAAAATATGCAGGAATTTATCAGAACTTTTTTAAGCTGGTAGATGCAAAATGTATGGACGATAACATGGAAGCTCTGGCAGATGAGGTTGATGTGATTTTCACTGCAACACCGCAGGGGCTCTGTGCTTCTCTTGTAAATGAGGGAATCCTTTCCAGAGCGAAAGTAATTGATTTAAGTGCAGACTTCCGTATTAAAGATGTGAAGAAATATGAAAAATGGTACGGAATTGAGCACAAATCCCCTCAGTTTATTGATGAAGCTGTGTACGGATTATGTGAGATTAACCGTGAGGACATCAAAAAAGCCCGTCTGATCGCGAATCCGGGATGCTATCCAACTTGTTCTACACTTTCTATTTACCCATTGTTAAAGGCCGGAATGATTGATCCGAACACGATTATTATTGATGCTAAATCCGGAACGACGGGTGCTGGAAGAGGGGCTAAGGTTGATAATCTTTATTGTGAAGTAAATGAAAATATCAAGGCTTACGGTGTTGCCACACACAGACATACACCAGAGATCGAAGACCAGTTAGGATATGCCTGCGGACAGGAAGTGACCATTAATTTTACCCCGCATCTTGTTCCAATGAACAGAGGCATTCTGGTTACAGCATACGCTTCCCTGACAAAGGATGTGACCTACGAAGAAGTAAAAGCTGCTTATGATGCATGCTATGAGAATGAGACATTTGTGAGGGTTCTGGATAAGGATGTGTGTCCGCAGACAAAGTGGGTAGAGGGCAGTAATTACGTGGATGTGAATTTCAAGATCGATCCGAGAACCCACAGAATCATCATGATGGGAGCTATTGACAACCTGGTAAAAGGTGCTGCCGGACAGGCAGTTCAGAATATGAATCTGATGTTTGGGTTTGATGAAGCGGAAGGATTATTACAGGTTCCGATGTATCCGTAAAAGTGAAATTGGAGACAGGCTCCGGGCCTGATTTCAGGACTGAGTTACATTGAAAAATAAACATATAATTTGCCTGATCGGGCAAAGGAGGAGTATCAATATGGAAATAATTACAGGTGGTGTTACCGCAGCAAAGGGGTTTAAAGCAGCTGCGGCAGCAGCAGAAATTAAATACAAAGGCCGTACAGATATGGCCATGGTTTACAGTGAAGTTCCATGTGTTGCAGCTGGCACTTTTACAACAAATGTGGTGAAGGCAGCTCCGGTAAAATGGGATCAGAATGTGGTCTATAATCACCCATCTGCACAGGCTGTGATCTGCAACAGCGGTATTGCAAATGCATGTACCGGAGCAGAAGGATATGGCTATTGTAAGGCGACTGCTGATGCAGCTTCTGAGATACTTGGAATCCCTGCAGCTAGCGTGCTGGTTGCATCTACAGGCGTGATTGGAATGCAGATTCCGATTGATAGAATTGTAAATGGTGTAAAGGCTATGGCTCCGAAGCTTGACGGTTCTTTAGAGGCCGGAACAGAGGCAGCCAAGGCTATCATGACTACAGATACCGTAAAAAAAGAGGTTGCTGTACAGATCGAAATTGGTGGAAAAACAGTAACAGTTGGCGGTATGTGCAAGGGATCCGGAATGATCCATCCTAATATGTGTACCATGCTTGGATTTGTCACAACAGATGCTGCAATTTCCAAGGAAATGCTTCAAAAAGCACTAAGTGCAAATATTAAAGATACCTTTAATATGGTTTCTGTAGATGGCGATACTTCCACAAATGACACTGTTCTGCTCCTTGCAAACGGCATGGCAGGCAACCCTGAAATCACAGAAGAGGGTGCTGATTTTGATAAATTTATGGAGGCTTTGAATTATATTAATACCTGTTTATCAAAGAAAATTGCAGGTGACGGAGAGGGTGCGACTGCACTTTTTGAAGTGAAAATTGTGGGCGCTAAGACAAAAGAAGATGCAGTTACGCTTAGCAAATCCGTAGTAACTTCTTCTCTTACAAAGGCTGCAATTTATGGTCACGATGCAAACTGGGGACGGATTTTGTGCGCTATGGGATACTCTGGAGTGCAGTTTGATCCGGAAAAAGTTGACCTGTATTTTGAGAGCCGCGCAGGAAAATTAAAGATTATTGAGAACGGTGTTTCAACAGGATATGATGAAGCAGAGGCAACCAGAATCCTGTCTGAGGATGAGGTAACAGCTATTGCAGATGTGAAGATGGGTGACGCAAAAGCAACTGCATGGGGCTGTGATCTTACTTATGATTATGTGAAAATTAATGCAGATTATCGTTCTTGATATTAAAGCTTGAGAGTGTGTAAATTAGATGCCAGAGGAAGACTGAAAGGCATGCAGTTGTAGGACTTTTGTAACATAAAGATATAGGAAAGAAAGGTTAAGAGAAAAAATGGTAAATCAGAAATATCTTGATAAGGCAGAGGTACTGATTGAGGCGCTTCCATACATACAGCGTTTTAACCGTAAAATTGTTGTAATAAAGTATGGCGGAAGTGCTATGCTGGATGAAAAATTGAAGGCGAATGTAATTAAGGATGCAGTTCTCCTGAAACTGGTTGGATTTAAGCCAATTATCGTACATGGTGGCGGCAAGGAAATCAGCAAATGGGTTGGAAAAGTAGGCATGGAGGCTAAGTTTATCAATGGTCTTCGGGTAACAGATTCCCAGACAATGGAAATAGCAGAAATGGTCCTTGCCAAAGTAAACAAAGAACTTGTTTCCCATGTGGAATCCCTTGGCGTACAGGCTGTTGGTATCAGTGGAAAAGACGGTGGATTGCTGAAATGTAAGAAGAAATATTCCAATGGAGAGGATATTGGATTTGTAGGGGATATTACAGAAGTAAACCCGAAAATTCTTTATGATCTGCTGGAAAAAGATTTTCTTCCGATTGTTTTTCCAATCGGATTTGATGATAATTATGACAGCTATAACATTAATGCAGATGATGCAGCCTGCGCAATTGCAGAGGCTGTACATGCAGAGAAGCTTGCATTTCTTTCTGATATTGAGGGAGTTTATAGGGATAAAGATGATCCGTCATCTCTGATTTCTGAGCTTCATATTCAGGATGCCAGAAAACTGATCGAGGATGGATATGTTGGCGGCGGAATGATTCCGAAGCTGAATAACTGTATTGAAGCAATTGAGCATGGTGTTAACCGGGTTCATATTCTTGATGGAAGAATTCCTCATAGTTTACTGTTGGAAATCTTTACAAACAAAGGTATCGGAACTGCTATTTTAAGAGAGGATGGAGAGAAATATTACCATGAACATGAATAATCAGATGGAAGAAGCGGAGTCCAGTATTCTTCATACATATAATCGTTTTCCTGTTGTTTTTGAACGTGGAGAGGGTGTGCACCTTTTTGATTCCGAAGGCTCCAAATATCTGGATTTTGCAGCAGGAATTGCTGTAAATTCGCTTGGATATCATTATCCTGGATATGATGAAGCACTGAAAGAACAGATTGATAAGCTGACTCATATTTCTAATTTGTATTACAATGAGCCAATTATCGAAGCTGGCGCAAAGCTGGTAAATGCAAGCCGCATGGACAAGGCTTTCTTTACAAACAGTGGTACAGAGGCTATTGAAGGTGCATTAAAGGCTGCGAAAAAGTATGCTTATGAACGTGACGGACATGCAGATCATGAGATCATTGCCATGAATCATTCTTTCCATGGCAGATCTATTGGAGCACTTTCTGTCACTGGAAATGCACATTACCGTGAGCCTTTTGAGCCGCTCATGGGTGGTGTGAAATTTGCTGATTTCAATGATCTTGAGAGTGTAAAAGCCCAGGTTACAGATAAAACATGTGCAATTATTATGGAGACCGTACAGGGAGAAGGCGGTATTTATCCAGCGGAAAGAGAGTTTCTGGAGGGCGTTCGCGCACTGTGTGATGAGAAAGATATTCTCCTTATTCTGGATGAAATCCAGTGCGGAATGGGACGTTCCGGATATTATTTTGCATGGCAGGCATACGGTGTACAGCCGGATATTATGACCTGTGCAAAAGCGCTTGGATGCGGTGTTCCTGTTGGTGCATTTGTGTTGAGTAAGAAGGTTGCACAGGCTTCTTTGAAGCCGGGAGACCATGGTACAACTTATGGCGGAAATCCGTTTGTATGTGCGGCTGTAAGCAAGGTTTTTGACATTTATGAGAAGGATATGATCCTTACTCATGTACAGGAATTAACCCCATATCTTGAAAAAAAACTGGATGAACTTGTGGAAAAACATGAGTGTGCTGCAGCAAGAAGAGGTATGGGATTCATGCAGGGAATCGTCATTGCAGGACGACCTGTAGGAGAGATTGTTAAGAAGGCTCTGGAGAAGAAACTGCTGGTTATTTCTGCAGGAAGCGACGTGCTTCGTATTGTGCCTCCGCTTGTGATTACCAAGGCGGATATTGATGAAATGGCGGAGATTTTGGATGAATGTCTGGCGTAAATCAGGGCTGGAGTTTTGGTGAAAAAATAGGTGAAAATTAAAAAAGATTCACTAAAAAAGCATTGTAGGTTGATTTTAAGCTATAAATGAGAATAAAATGACAGAAAAAAGGTACTTTGAAATGGTTTTCAGGTACCTTTTTTCTATTGCTCAAGATTCTGTTTTAAAAAATTATTCCGGCAATCGCCCATAAATCCTGACATACATCTTGTCAAAAGTTGGGGGATGGAACTTTTTACACTGTATAGAGTACAGCTGCTTAAAAGCTTTTTGTGAATTTACTCTTCTGCGAAGTCGAATTCGTCTTTAAATTTCTCTTTGAAAATGTCAAAAACAGCGGTGAGAATGTCATCGTCATCAACGAAAACATAGCTCTCGTTTTCTTCATTTCTGTCGTCCTCAACCTGAAGAATCAGTACTTCTTCATCTTCGTTCTCGTCCTCACCTTCCACGTCCTCTACAGGTGGGAGAAGAACTGCGTAGCGCTTTCCTTCATACTCAACAAGGTCCAGGAACTCAAAATCCATGTCTTCCCCGTTTTCGTCGGTGAGGGTGATGATCTCGATTTCCTCTTCTGCTGGGGTACCAATGTTCTTTTCGTCTGCCATTGTGATTCTCCTTTCAAGTTGACATGCCAGCCCGGCTGTCATATTTGTTGAAAATATTATATCAATTGTGAGAGCTGTTGAATAGATGGAAAATATAGAAAATTTCGAAAATATTTTTGCATAATGTCAGAAGAAAGACTGGAAAAGCGGTTTTCAGTAGAGATATAACAGGATTGCAAGGTTGTTTTGGGAAAATATAAAAAACCTGTTGACAAGTAAAGTTGTCAATGATATTATGCAAATACAAGGAATGACAAATAAACTTGTCATAATGACAATGAAATAAGTCATTTCAAAAAATTGAATACACTACGAATGAGAAAGGAGCCTTTGAAATGGCGCTGGAGAATCGATTGAAGGAATATCGTGCCAGGCTTGGAATCAATCAGGCGGACATGGGGAAACTGGCTGGTGTGTCCAGACAGACGATCAGCCTGATTGAGAGGGGAGACTATTCACCTTCAGTGACGCTGGCTTTGAAGCTGGCGAAGATCTGTCAGGTGACAGTGGAAGATATTTTTACTTATACGGAGGATGGAGAAGATGAATAAGGGAAAATCTAAGAAGAAAATGAATTCCTATTTAAAAATGGTACTGATTATGCTGGCTGGTGGTGTTGTTGGAGGAATTTTTGGCTTTGTTACATCATACACTGGGGAGAATTCTATAGCAGCTATTGGGCATGGGATGAATGCATTTCTTTTGGCTGTACGTGATCATACAGTGCTGCTGGAATGTATCTGCGGTGCGATCTGTATTATGATCTGTGAGATCCATTTTGGAAAGATGAAGAGAATGGGAAGCCAGATACAGGATGCAGAGGATGAAGAATATCATGAATTGCAGTATCATATTGAAGTGTCCTCCAGCTGGGGGATGATTGCGAGTACAGTGGGAACTGTTCTTATGATGCTGCTTATTTCACCAGGATACTCTATGAAATATATTGAGAGCCAGAGTGACGGTGAGATATGGATGTTCTTAGCAGGACTGGTTGTGTTTGTGGGAATGGTTGGATATTTTGGTATGTGGCAGATTCGCTATATAAAGCTGGTTCAGAGAATTTATCCGGATAAGAAAGGTGATCCTACTTCTATAAACTTTCAGGAGCAGTGGCTTGCAAGCTGTGACGAAGCAGAGAAGGAAGAAATTTACGAAGCAAGCTATAAGACTTATCTGCTGACTGGAAAGGTACTTCCTTTTTGCACATTGGTAGCCATGCTGCTTCATATGGTATGGAATACGGGCGTTCTTGCTATTATCATTCCTGCTTTTCTCTGGATCTTATCGGCGTCTAATTACTGCCGGTGCTGCGTTACGAAAAAAAGCGAAAAACTTGCGAAGTGAATGAATCTTTGAAAAATACATATAATACTATTATGGAGGTGCCTGCTGCAAGTGCACCTCCTTTTCTTCCCGGGAAAGGGAGTATCCTTTTGGAGGCTGTCAGAACATTGATTGGCTTAGAGCGTGTTTGAAAAATCATTCCTGCAATCTGCACGCCCCACTTTGCGGTATATTTCACTCGAATTCGGTTGCCGTAGCCCGCTACGGCGCCCTCATCCGGGCGAAATCTCCCACAAATTGTGACGCACACCTTGCAGAAAGCCTTTTTCAAACACGCTCTAGAGAAAGAATCTGGAAGTATAGGATAGTTTATGGAGGTATTGTATGTGGGGATTTCTTGTAGCGTTGATATCTGGTGCATTGATGAGTATTCAGGGTGTTTTTAACACAGAGATGACTAAGCAGACCAGCTTGTGGGTATCCACCGGCTGGGTACAGTTTTCGGCGTTTCTGGTCTGTGTGTTGGCGTGGATTTTTACCGGGAGGGACAGTGTTGGCGCGTTGTGGCAGGTGGAGAATAAATATACTTTACTTGGCGGTATTATCGGAGCATTTATTACCATAACTGTCATTCAAAGCATGGGAAGTTTAGGTCCTGCAAAGGCTGCTATGCTGATTGTAATTTCCCAGCTGGCAGTTGCCTATATAATTGAATTATTTGGTCTGTTTGGTGTAGAAAAAGTGGATTTTCAATGGCGGAAACTGATTGGTATGGCTGTGGCTATTGTAGGAATTGTCATATTTAAATGGGAGAAATAAGGCAAATAGATAAAAGACTGATAAAATTTAGAAATGGTATTGTAAAAAATGTAAAGTTTCGTTAAAATAGATTAGGTAAAGCATGAGTGGAGGGGAACCTGCGCATAAAGCGAAAGGGGAACCTGCATGGGAAGAAAAATAAAATACAGATGTGGAATCTGGACAGTTTTGTTCTTTCTCTGGACGGCGTCTGCAATGACAGGCTGCGCACGTCGGGAAGAGGTTTTTCTGGAAGAGATGGATTCAGATGAAGAGAACTCGAATAGAAAAGCCGGAGAAGAGAGCACTGCGTATGAGAATAACGTGGCGGCAGGGGAAAATCCCAAAAAACAGTCTGCTGTTTCAGATGCAGGATCAGAGGGAAATACAGAAAATTCAGCTTTGGATTTGCTGCCAGAAACGCCAATTCCACAGAAAATATTCGTTGATGTATGCGGAGCTGTTGTAAATCCAGGTGTTTATGAGCTGGATGAAGGAGCGCGTATTTTCCAGGCTGTTGATGCAGCGGGAGGATATTTGCCAGAGGCAGCCATAAATTATCTGAACAGAGCCAGAAGTATTGGAGATGGGCAGCAGATTTATGTGCCTACTGAGAAAGAAGTGGCTGAGAACCTGGAACTTGCTATGGCGAAAGTGCCAGAGGCATTGAACGATGGTGACAATTCTGGGAATTCAGGATTGGAAGAAATTCAAGGCAGCTCAGTGGAAAATCCATCGGGAACTGTTGGAAGAGATACAGGAAGTTTCGGAGATGGCGTAGGCGATGATCCGCGAATTAATCTGAATACTGCAGATGCCGGACAGCTTTCCACTTTAAGCGGAATCGGGCAGTCAAAGGCAGAAGCCATTGTTGCATACAGAGAGGAGCATGGAGACTTTGCTTCTATCGAAGAGATTATGAATGTAGAAGGTATCAAAGAGGGTACCTTTTCAAAGATAAAAGACAAGATATCAACTGGATAAGGGAGATTCTTAAATGAGCAGGAAAGTTTTGGTAGTAGATGATGAGAAACTGATAGTAAAGGGTATCCGTTTCAGCCTGGAACAGGATGGAATGGATGTGGATTGTGCCTACGATGGCGAAGAAGCCCTGGAGATGGCCCAAGAGAAGAAATATGACATTATTCTTCTGGATCTTATGCTTCCCAAGATGGATGGCTTTGAAGTATGCCAACAGATCAGGGAATTTTCAAATGTTCCTATTGTAATGCTTACAGCGAAAGGTGAGGATATGGATAAGATCCTCGGCCTTGAGTATGGCGCGGACGACTATATCACCAAACCATTTAATATTCTTGAGGTAAAGGCAAGAATCAAGGCCATTATGCGCCGTGCAGGCAGCAATCAGGAAGAAAAAGACAAGGCGAAGACAATAGAGGCTGGTGACCTGAAGATGGATTGTGAGAGCCGTCGCGTGTTTATTTCTGGTAAGGAAATCAATCTGACTGCCAAAGAATTTGATGTGCTGGAACTTCTGGTGTTTAATCCCAATAAAGTGTACAGCCGTGAGAACCTGCTGAATATTGTATGGGGATATGAATATCCTGGTGATGTTCGTACAGTGGATGTACATATCCGTCGTTTACGTGAAAAAATTGAGGCGAATCCCAGTGAGCCCAAATATGTACACACCAAATGGGGTGTGGGATATTATTTCCAGGCATAAGCCATGCCAGAGAAAAAGAAACCAAGCTTTTTAAAAAGTCTGCGTTTTCGTATTCTGATCATTCTGGTCATTCTGGGAATCGTACCAAGTGTCATTGTTGCTCATGTGATGGTGGCGGCCTATGAGAGCAAGGCTGTGGCTGTCCGTAAGCAGACTGTTGAGAAGCAGTGTGACATTCTGTGTAACCTGTTAATTAAAGAGAATTATATGAATGACTCCAGCTCGCAGGATGTAAACAGCAAGCTGGAGTTGTTGTCTAATGTGTATGACGGCAGAATTCTGTTAGTTGACAGGGATTACAGGATTATCAAGGATACCTATGGCGTAGATGAGGGAAAAACTTTGATCTCCACTATGGTGATCAAATGCTTCAAAGGTGAGGAAGCCAGCCGCTATAATAGTAAGACACAGAAGATTGAGATGGCTCTCCCTGTGAAAAGCCCGGAGGTGAAGCAGCTTCAGGGTGCTATGCTGATCAGCTTTTCCTCCAATGAAATTGCAGAGAATATTCTGGAGCTGGAACAGAAGAGTCTTCTGATCACAGGAATCATTATTGTGCTGGCGGTCCTTCTTGGATATGTGCTTTCTACGGTTCTTGTAAAGCCGTTTGCCAGAGTTACCAAGTCCATTGAGGATTTGACGGATGGATACCAGAATGAGGAGATTTCTGTCCCGGATTATACAGAGACAGCACTTATTACGGATGCGTTCAACAAAATGCTTTCCAGAATGAAGATTCTGGATGAGTCCAGAAATGAGTTTGTTTCCAATGTGTCCCATGAGCTGAAGACACCGCTTACCTCCATGAAGGTACTTGCCGATTCACTGGTGGGCCAGGAAGGGGTGCCGGAGGAGCTGTATCAGGAGTTTATGGGCGATATCACTGCAGAGATTGATCGGGAGAATAAGATCATCACAGACCTGCTTTCTCTTGTAAAAATGGATAAGAAAGCAGCTGATCTGAATGTGGAGCACCTGAATATCAATCAGCTTCTGGAGGATATCCTGAAGAGACTCCGTCCAATTGCAGATAAGAGGCACATTGATCTGATCCTGGACAGTTTCCGCCCTGTTGAAGCAGATGTGGATGAGGTAAAGTTTACTCTTGCCGTGAGCAATCTGGTTGAGAATGGTATTAAATACAATGTGGATGATGGCTGGGTTCGTGTAACCCTTGACGCTGACCATAAATATTTCTATGTGAAGGTTGCAGATTCCGGAATGGGCATTCCGGAGGAGTCCATCGGAAGAATTTTTGAACGTTTTTACCGCGTAGACAAATCCCATTCCAAAGAAATTGGCGGCACAGGTCTTGGACTTGCGATTACCAGAAGTGCTGTGACCATGCATCATGGAACTATTCAGGTGGCAAGTAAGGAAGGCGAGGGAACTACCTTTACTGTCCGCATTCCTTTATCATATATTCCGTAGGAGGTGCCAGATGAAGAAATTGTTGAGTACAGCGATGGCTCTGGTTCTGATCATTGGCCTTCTTACCGGATGCTCGGTGGAAAGCCAGGGAGAGAAGACTGAAAGTGTCAGCAATCAGTACTATCTATATTACTTGAACAAAGATGAAACGAAAGTAACAAAGACAAGATATTATCCGGAGCAGGAAAGTGCAGAATTTATGCTCCAGGATTTAATGGGAATCCTGAATGGACAGGAGAGCAGCGGAGAGAACCTGCCTTTGCTTCCAGCAGGAGTTCAGCTGGTGACTTACCGCTTAAATGAATCCCTTCTGGAATTGGAGTTTAATGCTGATTACAGTAATATTTCCCGAACCAGGGAGATTCTGGTGCGCGCAGGTGTGGCAAGAACTTTTCTTCAGATTCCAGGAATCACCGGCATAAAGATTTTTATAGGAAATCAGGAGCTTACCGATTCCAAGGGACAGGCTGTAGGCTTGCTTGACGGCAACACTTTTGTAGAAATGTGGGGCTCTGATAAAGATGCGTATCGGTATGATACTTTTACTCTGTATTTTACAGACAAGACAGGAGAGCATCTTGTGGCAGAACAGAGAAATGTATATTATAAGAGAATTCTGCCAAGAGAGAGAGTAATACTGGAACAGCTTGCCAAAGGACCGATGGTGAAAGGGCATTATCCAACAATTCCGCAGAATACGGATATTCTGGGAATAGAGGTGTCTGATAATGTGTGCTATGTGGATTTTAGTTCCGCTTTTTCAGATTCAGGAATTGATATCCCGGTGAACACCATGATCTATTCCGTGGTAAATTCTCTTCTGGATACGACATCTGCTGATAAAGTGCAGATTTCAATCGAAGGTGATACAGAGGCTAAGTTAAGTGATGGAACATCTTTGTACAGTCTTTTCAGTAAAAATACAGATCTGATCCTGAAAGAGAATTAGAGCGTGTTTGAAAAAATCAATCAATAACGCTTATAAAATGAAATACTAAAGGAGTTTATAAATGACGAAAAGACCGCTTTGCATGGTGTGTCTGGTCTTGATGCTCCTTATGTGTGTGGCCGACCGGGCAGGATTTCCACTGATCAGAGGGAATCCTGTTCCGGAAAATGTGGACTCCTGGATCCGGGAACATCCCAAGGTCACAATCTGCGGAGAAGTGACACAGACCACAGAAAATGAATTTTCACAATCTGTTTATCTTAGCAATACATATCTGATTTATCAACCAAAGAAGAATCAATCAAAGGAAAATCAACCGAAGAAAATATCTATTGAAAATGTAAAAGTATTTTTAAAGAAAAAAGAAGATGTTCCGGCAGGAACTGTTGTTTTGGTGTCTGGAAATCTGGAGAGAGTAGGTGAGATGCGAAATCCAGGAGAATTTGATGCCAGACAGTATTATGCCAGCCAGCATATTTTCTATTTTATGAAAAAGGCGGAATTGTTAAAAAAATCGGAAAATTATTCTGCTTATCGACAAGGTATGAATGATCTAAGGAAATATCTCAGTAAAGTTCTGAATGGAATTGGTGGAAAAGAAGCCGGGGTTTTTCAGGCAATTGTTCTCGGGGATAAAAGCAGTCTGGATGAGGAAGTAAAGCTTCGCTACCAGATGGCTGGTATTGTGCATGTTCTGGCAATTTCGGGGCTGCATATCAGTGTGATTGGGATGGGAATTTATAATCTTCTGATGAAGACTGGAATGGGAATCTGGCCGTCTGGGATAATTGCCCTGCTGATTTTGCTTCAATACGGCGTGATGACTGGTGGAAGTGTGTCTACTATGCGTGCAGTCTGTATGTTTTTGATATCTGTAGGGGCGAAAATAACCGGAAGGATTTATGATCTGCCAACGGCGCTGGCTGTTTCGGCTATGTTAATTCTTGGAGATTCAGGAGCATATTTATATAACAGTGGGTTCCTTTTGTCATTTAGCGCGGTAGCAGGAGCTGGCGTAGTGGTTCCTGCATTAACAAAGAGTATGGATTTATCCCGTATTGAAAAAGGGGAAAATGTGCGGAGAAAAAAGAGTGTATGGAAAAGACATGCTGGAAAAAAGTTTAAAAATATTTGCTGTATGATTTTAGGAAAACATACAGGGCAAATATATGAAAAATTTGCCGGAGGTTTTTGCAAAGCAAATCTGGCTTTAGGCGCATCTATAGGAATACAGCTGACCATGCTTCCTGTTTCCTTATATTTTTTCGGAGAAGTTTCACTGGTTGGAATTTTTTTAAATTTGCTGGTGCTTCCTACAGTAGGAGTTGTTCTGGGAAGCGGAGTTATTGGATTGCTTGCTGGGTGTGTAAGCTTTTCCGTTGGGCGTGTTGTGATTTTGCCTGGAAAGGTTCTTGCTGGAATTTATGAAGAGTTATGTAAACTATCTGGGAATCTGCCTTTTGGCATCTGGATCACAGGACAACCAAAGCTGTGGCAGGTGGCTGTATATTATATTTTGTTTGCAGGAGCAGTCTGGCTACTTACACAGAAAGGGAAGAGGGAGAGAAAAATAATTGCTTTCGTAGTTGTATGCCTGGCCATGTCTATTCTTATATGGCGTGAGCCGGAACCATTTTCTGTCAGCTGTCTGGATGTGGGACAGGGCGACGGGCTTGTGCTGCGGACGCCGGAAGGGAATTGCTTTCTGGTGGATGGTGGAAGCACAAACAAATCAGGTGTGGGACAATATCAGGTTTTACCGTATCTGAAAAATCAGGGGATTTCTCAGATTGATGGAATTTTTATATCTCATACAGATCAGGATCATATCAGTGGTGTACAGGAAATATTGGAGATGGCTGTAAAAAAACTGAATTCAGTAAAATTGGGATGCTTGTATCTGCCTGAGTGGGAAAATCCTCCTGCTGCATGGGAAAAACTGAAACAGACAGCAAAAGCGGCCGGAATTCCAGTGAGAACCCTGAAGGAAGGAGACTGCCTGAATGCAGGTAAATTGCAATTGCAGATAATTGCTCCTGCTGTCAGCGCTTCTGGCGCAGACGTAAATGAAGATGGTATGGTGATTAAAGTAAAATATGAGGAATTTCTTGGCCTTTTGACAGGTGATATCGGGGAAGAAACGGAAAAGAAATTGCTGGAATTGGGAATGTTGGAAGATGTGGACTTTTTGAAGGTGGGACACCATGGCTCCCATTACTCTACCTGTCAACAGTTTCTTGATACAGTGCGCCCGGAATATGCTGTGATTTCCTGCTCTTCTACCAATACCTATGGCCACCCGTCACCGGAAATTACGAAACGCCTGGAAGAAACCGGGTGCCAGACCAGTTTTACTATGGAGAGCGGTGCTGTGAAAGTTTGCTGGGAGAAAGAGGGGATAAGGATTAAGAAATTTTTGGAAAAGGGAAATAGTATGTAGAGCGAAAAAGGCACTTTTATAAAGACACAATTTGTGGTATGGTTTAGTAGAATGTCGGGTACAGCTCTATCACCCTGGCTGAAAGAGTCTGGGGGGCTACTGGTTAGATCGTGAATAGTAACCTTTGGGGAATGTCCTGACCGACAAGAAGATGACAGGAGCGTATATTTTGAAGAATATCCAGGAAGATATAAAGACGGGCAATTTTAAACAGGCGTATTTGCTGTATGGTGAGGAAGCTTACCTGAAACAGCAGTATAAACATAAACTGGTGCAGGCGCTGAATCCAGAAGATGACACCATGAATTTTAATCATTATGAGGGTCGGAACATTGATGTGAAGGAACTGATCGACCTTTGTGAGACCATGCCTTTTTTTGCAGACCGTAGGGTGGTTTTGTTGGAAGATACCGGCTTTTTTAAGAATAAATGTGATGAACTGGCTGATTATATGAAAGAACTGCCAGACTATCTTTGCCTTATTTTTGTAGAAAATGAGGTAGATAAAAGAAACCGTATGTATAAAGCCGTAAAGGCAGCAGGTAGAATCGGAGAATTTGTGCAGCAGGATGAGAAAACGCTAATGCGCTGGGCTGCCGGGCTTTTGAAAAAAGAAGGCAAGATGATCACCCAGCGGGATATGGAACTCCTTCTTACCATGACTGGCGTGGACATGGGAAACCTGCGGATGGAACTGGAAAAGATAATTTCCTATACCGGTGACCGGGATGTGGTAACGGGAGAGGATATTCAGCAGGTTTGTACCACTCAGACCCAGAATAAGATTTTTGATATGGTCCGGGCAGTAACGGAGAAAAATCAGAAGAGAGCATTGGATCTGTATTATGATCTTCTCACGCTGAAGGAGCCCCCGATGAGAATTCTTTTTCTTTTGGCGAAACAGTTTCGCCAGCTGCTTCTGGTAAAAGAATATGCAGAAGAAGGAATCCCTCAGCCGGTGATGGCATCAAGACTGGGAGTGCCGTCTTTTGTGGTGAAAAATATTGCAGTCTGTGCAAGATCCTATAGAATCAGTGAACTTCGTCAGGCAGTGACGGATTTTGTGGATGCAGAGGAAGCTGTGAAGACAGGCAGATTGCAGGATGTGCTTAGTGTGGAATTACTGATCGTGAAGTATAGTTCAGCCAGAAGATGACGTTTTGGTGTAGGCTATGATGTTTGCAAAAATAGGCAGTGGGCTGAACAGGAATGCAAAAAAATACAGAAAAAAGGCAGTCGATGACGGTTCGACTGCCTTAATTTTCACTTATAAGCTTATAACTAAAAATTCAGATATCTATTAGCCAATGCTGTTAACGGCTTTGGATAAACGGGAAACTTTTCTTGCGCAGTTGTTTTTGTGATAAACACCTTTGGAAGTTGCTTTGCTGATTGTAGAGATAGCCTCTTTTAATGCAACCTCTGCTGCTGCCTTATCGTTGTTTGCTACTGCCGCGTCAACTTTTCTGATGGAAGTCTTAACAGCAGAACGGATGGATTTGTTTCTCGCAGCTTTTGTTCTGTTAACTAAAATTCTCTTTTTTGCAGATTTGATGTTAGCCAATTCGTACACCTCCAATTCGTGAATGATGATTAATTTTTTGCATCATAAGAACAGACACGGGCGTTCCTATGAACATGCTTATATAGTTTATAATAATTACCTTGGATTGTCAATACATATTTTTACAAAAATGCTTGACATACATATTTTTACAAAAATGCTTGACATACATATTTTTGCAAAAAAGTGGGGAGATTATATAAAAATCGAAAGGTGTGGCTGTGAAAGGTATGAATTGCAATGAGAAATACATTTTGCACATAGAAAACAGCAGGGCGGAGCCGGTGATATGGGAGAATTTGGGAAAGTATGGAGGAACTGATATGCTGGGAACTTATAAGATCAGAACCGATTTGGCGGTAGAGGCAAGAGAACGCTTTACAGAGGACAATGTAGAAGTGCGCGGGGTGGAGGTTCAGGAAGATTATAATGAGGAAAAAGACATTCGAACCACTGTGGTGAAAATAACCACGGAAAATGGTGCCAGGGCGATGGGGAGGCCTCAGGGGACATATATTACAATTGAATCGGAAGGGCTTTCAGCGCCAGATGAGGACTATCACAGGGAAGTGTCTGAAGAACTTTCCAGACATTTACGCCAGCTGATCGGTCTGGAAAAGGAAAAGTCCGTGCTTATTGTTGGGCTTGGAAATCCGGGTATTACGGCGGATTCATTGGGACCGGAAGTAATTGGGAATCTTCATATGACACGCCATCTGATCCGCGAGTATGGACTGAAAAGTACAGAAAAGCAGATTCTTCATGCAATCAGCGGAATTGTTCCAGGAGTAATGGGGCAGACTGGAATGGAAACTTCGGAAATCGTGGAGGGCGTGGTGGAAATAACACGGCCAGATGTAGTGATCGCTGTGGATGCTCTTGCCGCAAGAAATACCAGGCGCCTTAATCGGACCATTCAAATCACGGATACAGGAATTACTCCGGGATCAGGGGTGGGAAACCACAGAAATGGTCTTACAGAAGAAAATCTGAATGTAAAAGTGATTGGGATCGGAGTGCCTACGGTGGTGGATGCGGCGACTATTGTTCATGATTCTATGGCTCATTTGCTTGAGACACTGGACGAGGCCGAACAGAAAGAATTTTTGGAAGAAATGATTTCCCCACATCTTCATGGAATGTTTGTGACGCCGAAAGATGTGGACGAGACCATAAAATATCTGAGTTTTACGATTTCAGAAGGATTAAATATGACTTTTGCAGAGATCTATTAGAGCGTGTTTGAAAAAGGCTTTCTGCAAGATGTGCGTCACAATTTGTGGGAGATTTTGCCTAGATGAGGGCATCGTAGCGGGCTACGGCAACCGAATTCGGGTGAAATCTTCAGCAAAGTGGGCGTGCAGATTGCGGGAATGATTTTTCAAACACGCTCTGGCGCATGAAGCTGATGTAAAGGTGGTGAGCTGTGGAAAAATACTGAAAATATGGAAAGTTAGCCTAAAAAAAGAAACATACGGAGGAAAAATCTGTCATAGGATAACCTTAAAGAGGTGATTTCGTGACAAAAGTCCAGAAGGTTTTCTGCGTGTTTCTTTGTCTGTGTTTTTTTGCGGTTCTGGCTATGCTGCCAGGACCTTTTTCCATGCGGGAAATTGTGCATAATGTGTACAGGCAGTTTCCGTTCTATTATTTTACAGAGGAAAAAGCACAGGAAACCTGGATGGAAATGGATGGGGAAACTCTGGCTGAGATTGAGAAGAGAAATGGAGCATATTTAGAAGAAGTTGCAGAGAATGAGCGTAATTTGCGAGAGGAAAATGCAAAGAAATCCAAGGAAGCCAATCTGGAAAAAAACAGCAGTGTTTCTGAGGAAAGTAAAAAAATAAATAATACAGATAAAATAGAAAATAAAGATAACTCTGAGATGTCAGAAATCATAGAAAATAGTGAAAATCACTTAAATTCAGAAACTCAGCCTGCAAATACCCTTCCTCAGTCTAACATCGTTCTCCCGCATCCAATTCTGGATCTGTCCAGAGACAAGCTGTCGGATTACGATTATCTAATGAACAATTTTTACATTGTAGATGAGAACACAGATGCATCTGCCGTAAAAATAAATGCTGCTGAATTTCTGGCAGAGGATTTTTCCTTGAGTCATGGACCGTTGGAGCCGCAGATTCTTATTTATCACAGTCACTCCCAGGAAACGTTTTCCGATTCCAGGGAAGGAGAAGAGGAAGATACGATTGTGGGTGTTGGAAATTATCTGACCAGTTTGCTGTCAGAAAAATATGGTTATCAGGTGATCCATATAAAAGAAGCTTTTGATATGATGAGCGGAGAACTGGATCGGAATAAGGCCTATAATTATGCTTGTGATTACGTGGAAAAGGTTTTGGAAGAAAATCCGTCTGTGGAGGTGGTTATTGATCTGCACAGAGATGGCATCGATGAAGACAGACGGCTGGTAACTGAAATAAACGGAAAAGATACTGCGCAGATTCTTTTTTATAATGGCCTTAGCTACACGAATGACCAGGGGAAGGTTTCTTATTTGCCAAATCCTTACATACAGGACAATCTTGCTTTTTCTTTTCAGCTGGAATATCAGGCGGCGTTGTATTATCCTGATTTTTACAGAGGGATTTACCTGGCGGGCTTGCGCTACAATCTTCATTTACGAAAAAGAGCCCTGCTTCTGGAAGCCGGTGCCCAGACAAATACGGTGCAGGAAGTAAAAAACGCCATGGAACCCTTTGCAGACATTTTGAACAGAGTGTTAAAGGGCTGCGGAACAGGATAAAAATAATATAATTTATCCCGTCAAGAATGTTACTGTGAACGGAGTGAACAGGAACCATATAAAAGGAAGTGACAAACAGATTTAATCTGTGCTATAATCTCTTGATAGAATAAACAGTAAAGCATAACCAGAGGAGGAATGTCTGGAATGACAGACCAGAGTAAAATTCGAAATTTTTGTATTATTGCACATATTGACCACGGTAAATCTACACTGGCCGACAGAATTATAGAGATGACAGGACTTTTGACTGAGAGGGAAATGCAGGCCCAGGTTCTGGATAATATGGAACTGGAGAGAGAACGTGGAATTACCATCAAATCCCAGGCTGTCCGCACGGTATATCATGGAAAAGATGGAGAAGAGTATATTTTCAATCTGATCGATACACCTGGACATGTGGATTTTAACTATGAAGTTTCACGAAGCCTTGCAGCCTGCGACGGTGCCATCCTTGTAGTTGACGCTGCACAGGGAATTGAAGCGCAGACGCTGGCAAATGTTTATATGGCACTGGATCATGATCTTGAGGTTATTCCAGTAATCAATAAGGTTGATCTTCCAAGTGCAGAGCCAGAGCGTGTTATCAATGAAATTGAGGATGTGATTGGACTTGAAGCCCAGGACGCACCGCAGATTTCTGCAAAAACAGGTCTGAATGTAGATCAGGTTCTGGAGCAGGTAGTGGCTAAGATCCCGGCACCTGCAGGAAATCCGGATGCACCGCTGAAGGCGCTTATTTTTGACTCCATTTATGATTCTTATAAGGGTGCCATTGTTTTCTGCCGAATGGTAGATGGAAAAGTCCGCAAAGGCACAACCATCCGTATGATGGCCACTGGATTTGTGGCAGAAGTTGTGGAAGTTGGGTATTTTGGAGCTGGGCAGTTTATTCCATGTGAGGAACTGACAGCTGGAATGGTAGGTTATATTACCGCCAGCATTAAGAACGTAAGAGACACTCGTGTTGGTGATACTATTACGGACAATAACCGTCCATGTGAGGAGGCTTTGCCTGGATATAAGAAAGTAAATCCAATGGTTTACTGCGGCCTTTATCCGGCTGACGGAGCGAAATACGGGGATCTTCGTGATGCTTTGGAGAAACTGCAGTTAAATGACGCCTCTTTATTCTATGAGCCGGAGACATCTGTTGCTCTTGGATTTGGTTTCCGCTGCGGATTTCTTGGATTGCTTCATCTGGAAATCATTCAGGAACGTCTGGAACGTGAATATGACCTGGATCTTGTTACTACAGCTCCAAGCGTTATTTACAAAGTACACAAGACAAACGGCGAAGTGATTGATCTGACAAATCCGACCAATCTTCCAGATCCATCTGAGATCGAATATATGGAAGAGCCAATCGTGAATGCTGAGATTATGGTAACTACAGAATTTATCGGTGCCATTATGGATCTTTGCCAGGAGCGCCGTGGTCAGTATCTTGGCATGGAATATATGGAAGAGACACGAGCTCTTCTGAAATATAAGCTTCCATTGAATGAGATTATTTACGATTTCTTTGATGCCCTGAAATCTCGTTCCAGAGGATATGCGTCTCTGGATTACGAACTTTGTGGTTATGAGAGAAGTGAGCTTGTGAAACTGGATATTCTGGTAAATAAAGAAGAAGTGGATGCCCTTTCTTTTATTGTGCATGCAGATACTTCTTATGAAAGAGGCCGCAAGATGTGCGAGAAGCTGAAAGATGAGATTCCGCGTCAGCTCTTTGAAATTCCAATCCAGGCCGCAATCGGAAGCAAAATCATTGCCAGAGAGACGGTTAAGGCTATGCGTAAAGATGTTCTTGCCAAGTGCTACGGCGGTGATATTTCTCGTAAGAAGAAACTTCTGGAAAAACAGAAGGAAGGTAAGAAGAGAATGCGCCAGGTTGGAAACGTAGAGATTCCGCAGAAAGCATTTATGAGCGTACTGAAACTGGATGAAAATTAATTGTTGTCAATCCTGTGGTGAAAAGCAACAAATAAAGGTGTCTGAGTGTGACTGATTGACATAAGATATATGCCAGCTGGCATCAGACGCGGAGGTATCCGATGAAAGCTAAGATACGTATTTTGATAAGAAGAATAAAGAGAAGTTATAAAAAAGACAGGGAACAGTGGATCAAGGGCGGGATTTTGACAGTGATCCTGCTGGTGATCGTAATTTTTGCAGGCAGCTGTGCATGTGGGAAGAAAACGGTGAAAGCACCAGACGCAGAGTCGCAGGGCGTAATGAAGATCACGCCGATCCCTACAGCAACACCTACGCCGGTACCTCGCCAGGTAAATAAAGATGCGGTAGCGCAAAGCGGAAGCGTGACTATGGTGAATGAGTATCTGGTTCAAAAAGAAGAGGGAAAGGCTGCAGGCAGCAGTAAGAGCGGCTCTTCAGAAGAGCAGACTGCTGCAGATTCGTCTGACAGCGGCAGTGATGCTACTGGAAATTCAACAGATGAAGAAACTGAGACCGGTAGTGGAGATTAATTTTACAGAAACAGCATTGTAAACAGAAGAAAATAAACAATGTGGAGAAAATCAGAATGGGAACAAAGAAGAATGGTTTGGAATTGTACCTTCACATCCCGTTTTGCATAAAGAAATGTGATTATTGTGACTTCCTGTCAGGTCCCTCTACCAGGGCCGGGCAGGAAGCTTATATTTATGCACTTTTACGGGAAATGGAGACGGTTTCAAAGAATCTGAAAAAACGTCCGGTAGATACAGTTTTCATTGGCGGGGGAACACCTTCTGTGCCGGAATGTGATGTAATGGAAAAGCTTTTACAGGGGCTGAGAGATTATTTTTTGTTTTCGGCGGATGCGGAGGTAACGATTGAAGCAAATCCTGGAACATTGACGCCTGAGAAACTTTCTATTTACAGAAAATACGGAATTAACCGGATCAGCATTGGCTTACAGTCGCCAAACAATAAGGAACTGGCTATGCTTGGAAGAATTCATAATTATGCACAGTTTCTGGAAAGCTTTCAGATGGCAAGAGAGGCTGGCTTTTCCAATATAAATGTGGATCTGATGTTTGCCATTCCGGGACAGTGTTATGAAGGTTGGATAGAGAACCTTCGGATGGTGGCGGCACTTGGCCCGGAGCACATTTCGGCATACAGTCTTATTATTGAAGAGGGCACCCCTTTTTCCAGAAAAAAGCTGGATTTGCCTGATGAAGATACGGAGTACCGCATGTATGAAGATGTTGCTGTAGTTCTGAAAGAGTATGGCTATCATCAGTATGAGATTTCCAACTATGCAAAAGCAGGGTGTGAATGCAGACATAATGAAGGATACTGGCAGAGAAAGGATTATCTGGGGCTTGGGCTTGGAGCGGCTTCCTTATTGGGAAAGGAACGTTTTTCCAATACTTCCGATATGCAGGAATATCTGAAAAACAGCAGTGCACCAGAAAAAATTCGAAAAAACAGGGAACTTCTTACAAGAGAAGATGAGATGGCAGAGTTTATGTTTCTTGGACTTCGTATGACACAGGGTGTGTCCAAAAAGGAATTTCAGGAGTATTTCGGCACTGTAATAGAGAATATATATGGAGAAGTTCTGAAAAAATATAAGAAACAGGGACTGCTGTTGGAAGAAAGCGGCAGGATATTTTTATCAAGAGAAGGCGTTCATGTGAGTAATGCAGTGATGGCAGATTTTTTGCTGTAAGTTTTGGTGAAAAAAGAATTTAGAAATGGTTGACGAACAAATGTTCTTGTGATATTCTTGAAGAACACATTAAGAAATGTCTGAGCCGGAGGATTCCGGATCAGATCAGGATACAGGGAGTTACAGCCGGTGCTTTCCGGTTAAGAAATGGAGGAACAGATGGCAGCAGAGAATAAGAAACAGTTTATCAGAATCAGAGGAGCCAATGAGAATAACCTGAAGAATCTCAGTGTGGATATTCCCAGAGATAAGTTTGTAGTTCTTACCGGCTTAAGCGGATCAGGAAAGTCTTCACTGGCATTTGATACGATCTATGCAGAAGGGCAGAGAAGATATATGGAATCTCTGTCTTCCTATGCCAGACAGTTCCTTGGCCAGATGGAGAAGCCAGATGTGGAGAGCATAGAGGGACTTCCACCGGCTATTTCTATTGACCAGAAGTCTACTAACCGCAATCCCAGATCCACAGTAGGAACGGTGACAGAAATTTATGATTATTTCCGTCTTTTATACGCCCGTGTTGGTATTCCACATTGTCCGAAATGCGGCAAGGTGATCGCCAAGCAGACAGTAGACCAGATGGTGGATCAGATTATGGAATTGCCGGAGCGCACCAAGATCCAGCTTCTTGCACCGGTAGTACGAGGACGCAAGGGTACCCATGCGAAATTACTGGATCAGGCCAGACGCAGCGGTTATGTACGTGCGGAAATCGATGGAAATGTGTATGAACTTTCTGAGGAGATTACCCTGGATAAGAATATTAAACATACGATTGCCATTATTGTAGACCGTCTGATCGTGAAGCCTGGAATTGAGAAAAGACTTACAGATTCTCTTGAGACAGTATTGAATCTGGCTGACGGATTGGCTGTGGTGGATACAATGGACGGAGATTATATGAATTTCAGCCAGAGCTTTTCCTGTCCGGATTGTGGAGTCAGTATTGATGAGATCGAGCCAAGAAGTTTTTCATTTAATAACCCATTTGGGGCCTGCCCGGAGTGTCTTGGCCTTGGTTATAAGATGGAATTTGACCCGGATCTTATGATCCCGGATAAGTCTCTGAGCATTTCTGAAGGGGCTATTGTAGTGATGGGCTGGCAGTCTTGCACAGATAAGAGCAGTTTTACCAATGCTATTCTGAATGCCCTTTGCAGGGAATACGGTTTTGATCTGGATACACCTTTTAAAGATTATCCCAAGAAGATACAGGATATTATTCTATACGGCACAGGCGGACATTCTGTGAAGGTTTATTATAAGGGACAGCGCGGAGAGGGTGTTTATGATGTGGCTTTTCCAGGCCTTATAAGGAATGTGGAACAGCGCTATAAAGAGACTGGCTCTGAATCTATGAAACAGGAATACGAGAGCTTTATGCAGATCACTCCATGTAAAGCATGTAAGGGTCAGCGACTGAAGAAGGAGTCACTTGCGGTTACGGTAGCGGATAAGAATATTTATGAAATTACCAATATGTCCATTGATAAACTGAAGAGATTTCTGGCAGAAATGCAGCTGTCTCCGCAGCAGCAGCTTATTGGAAAGCAGATACTAAAGGAGATCAGAGCCAGAGTGGGGTTCCTGGCAGATGTAGGTCTGGAGTACCTTTCCCTGGCACGTGCCACTGGTACTCTGTCTGGCGGAGAGGCACAGAGAATCCGTCTTGCTACCCAGATCGGTTCCGGCCTTGTCGGGGTTGCCTATATTCTGGATGAGCCAAGTATTGGTCTGCATCAGAGGGATAATGATAAACTTCTTGGTGCTTTGATGCACTTAAGAGACCTGGGAAACAGTCTTATAGTGGTTGAACATGATGAGGATACCATGCGCGCAGCGGACTGTATTGTAGATATCGGACCCGGCGCAGGAGAACATGGTGGACAGCTTGTTGGAATGGGCACTGCTGAGGAACTTATGCAGAATCCGAAGTCCATTACAGGAGCATATCTCAGCGGAAAACTGAAAATCCCGGTTCCGGAAGTACGAAAGGAACCTACCGGTTATCTGACTGTTAAGGGGGCGGCAGAGAATAATCTCAAACATATAGACGTGGATATTCCTCTTGGAATTATGACCTGCATTACAGGTGTTTCCGGGTCAGGAAAGAGTTCTCTGATCAATGAAATCCTTTACAAACATCTTGCAAGGGATCTGAACAGGGCCCGCGTGATCCCGGGAAAGCATGATGAAATTATTGGAATAGACCAGTTGGATAAGGTAATTGCCATTGACCAGTCTCCAATTGGCCGTACACCAAGATCTAATCCTGCTACTTATACAGGCGTGTTTGACCAGATCAGAGATCTTTTTGCTGCTACAGCAGATGCCAAGGCAAAGGGGTATAAGAAAGGGCGCTTCAGCTTTAATGTAAAAGGCGGACGCTGTGAAGCCTGCAGTGGTGATGGTATTATTAAAATTGAAATGCACTTCCTGCCAGATGTTTATGTCCCTTGTGAAGTTTGCAAGGGTAAGCGCTATAATCGGGAAACTCTGGAAGTGAAGTATAAGGATAAGAGCATCTACGATGTACTGAATATGACAGTTGAGGAGGCAATGACGTTCTTTGAGAACGTTCCATCCATCAGAAGGAAGATAGAGACCTTATATGATGTCGGTCTTTCTTATATTCGTCTCGGACAGCCTTCCACCACTCTTTCCGGCGGAGAAGCACAGCGTATTAAGCTGGCTGCAGAGCTGAGTAAGCGCAGTACAGGTAAGACTATTTATATTCTGGATGAGCCTACCACCGGATTGCATTTTGCAGATGTTCAGAAACTGGTGGAGATTTTGCGTCGACTTTCGGATGGTGGAAATACGGTTGTTGTAATTGAACACAATCTGGACGTGATCAAGACCGCTGATTATATAATTGATATCGGACCGGAAGGCGGAGATGGCGGGGGAACAGTTGTTGCCAAGGGAACACCTGAAGAAGTGGCGAAGAATCCAGCTTCTTATACAGGACGTTATGTTGCGAAATATTTGAAGTGATTCTGATAATAAACCTCTTTCCAATTGAAGCATTTTTGTTTATAATGGTACGAAGACTATTAATTATGAAAAATCTATGAGACAATTATAAAGTCACATCTGCAGAATGTGGTGTTTATGATTACAGTTCGGAATGTGAATGGTAATCATTTACGGCACAATTCTTGCAGAGAAAGTGTGATAAAGTGTTTTGAGAGAAAGGGGAATTTAATGCCTGCCAGTGATATTGGAATTGACCTGGGAACCAGAAACAGTCAGGTATATTCCACTGGACGGGGGCTGGTAGTCAGTGAGCCGTCTGTAGTGGTTTATGATAAGAACTCAGAGAAAATAAAAGCAATCGGTGAGGAAGCCAGACAGATGACCGGACATGTTTCATCAAATATGGAAGTAATCCGGCCAATCCGCCAGGGAGTGATCGTAGATTATACGGTTATGGAGAAGATGCTGAAGTATTTCATTTCCAAGGCAATGGGTCGCCATGCTTTTCGAAAGCCTAGAATCAGTATCTGTATCCCCAGCGGAACCACAGAGATTGAAAGAAAGGCAGTAGAGGAAGCTACTTATCAGGCCGGAGCAAGGGAAGTGTTTCTTGTGGAAGAGCCGATTGCAGCTGCAATTGGTGCCGGAGTAGATGTGACGAAGCCTTTTGGTAATCTGATCGTGGATATAGGAGGCGGAACCACTGATGTTGCCGTGATTTCCATGGCTGGCTCTGTTGTGTCTGCTTCCGTAAAGGTTGCCGGAGATAATTTCGACCAGGCAATCATGAGCTATGTGAGAAAAAATCACAGCCTTTTTATTGGGGAAGAGGCCGCTGAGAACATAAAAATAAAAATCGGAACTGCCTGCCAGGAAGCATCTCCGCGGATGCTGGAGGTAAAAGGCAGAAATGTGATCACCGGACTTCCCAAGGTTGTAACTCTGACTTCAGAAGAAATCCGTATTGCATTGAGGGATGCTACCAATCAGATTGTGGAGACTGTGCACGGAGTGCTTGAGAAAACTCCGCCGGAACTGGCTGCAGATATTGTAGACAGAGGAATTGTTCTCACAGGTGGCGGAGCATTGCTCCATGGAATGGACACCCTCATTGAGCAGAAGACCGGCGTAAGCACTCTGACTGTGCAGGATGCTATGTCTGCGGTTGTGGTGGGAACCGGTAAATATGCGGAAGTAATTACCAGGATGGAAGAATAATCTGATTGCTTTGAAAAGCGTAAACAGTAACATATAATTTGGCTATTCTGTTTTGCAAAAGATAAAATATTATGTAAACTATAATGAAAAGGGTACTGCGTTCTAGAGCGTGTTTGAAAAAGGCTTTCTGCAAAGTGGGGCGTGCAGATTGCGGGAATACTTCTTCAAACACATTCTAGCAGTGCCCTTTGGTTAGTGCTGGCGGCAGGAGAAGAACAAATGAGTGAGAAAGTTACAGGCTATATAGATCATGTCATATTCCGTAATGATGAAAATGGATATACAGTTATGGTTCTTAAGACCGCGGATTCAGAGGAAGAGCTGACTTGTGTAGGAACATTTCCTGACGTTACACAGGGTGTGACCATTGAAGCTGAGGGACAGTTTTCCCAGCATCATATATACGGCAGACAATTTAATATCCAGTCTTATGCGGAAAAGGCACCAGAGGACACCCAGGCTATGGAACGTTATCTGGGTTCCGGAGCGATTAAAGGGGTAGGTGCAGCACTTGCTGCCAGAATTGTGCGGTGTTTTGGCGAGGATACCCTTAGAATAGTGGAAGAAGAACCGGAAAGGCTGGCGGAAGTCAAGGGAATCAGTGAGAAGAAAGCCAGAGAGATTGCAGTACAGGTGACTGAGAAGGCAGATATGCGAAAAGCCATGATGTTTCTGCAGAAATATGGCATTTCCCTGAATCTTGGAGCAAAGATATATCAGAAATATGGTCAGTCCGTATACAGTGTGCTTCAGGAGAATCCCTATCGTCTGGCAGATGATATCTCGGGAGTTGGCTTTAAAATTGCAGACACCATTGCGTCACGTATTGGTATACATGCAGATTCAGATTACAGGATCCGCAGCGGTATGATGTATACTCTTCTCCAAGCTTCAGGGGAAGGACATGTATATCTTCCGAAGGACGAACTGTTTGACAGAGCTTCCCAGCTGCTTCAGGTAGATGTTTCTTATATGGAGAAACATCTGATGGATATGGCAATTGACCGGAATGTTGTTTTAAAAGAGAATGACAGAGAGGTACTGGTTTATCCAAGCCAGTATTACCGCTTGGAACTGAATACAGCAAGAATGCTCACTGAATTAAATATCCGTTATCCACAGAATGAGCAGATGATGGAGCGAAGAATTGCCCAGATTGAGAAAGAAACAGGTACTGTTTTGGAGGAAATGCAGAAGAAGGCTGTTGTAGAGGCTGCTGGAAATGGCCTTTTTGTACTTACAGGAGGACCAGGTACCGGTAAAACTACCACGATCAATGCAATTATTCGTTTTTTCGAGGGCGAAGGCGCAACTCTTCGTCTGGCAGCACCTACAGGACGCGCAGCCAAGCGAATGACAGAAGCTACAGGTTATGAAGCACAGACAATACATCGGCTTCTGGAATTGAACGGTGTGCCGGATGAGGATGGCAGAGAGTCTCAGGGTGTTCATTTTGAACGGAATGCAGAGAATCCGCTGGATACAGATGTAATCATTATTGATGAGATGTCTATGGTGGATATTTTTCTTATGCATTCACTGCTTCTTGCGGTGACTGCGGGAACCAGGATCATTCTGGTAGGAGATGAGAACCAGCTGCCAAGTGTAGGTCCTGGAAATGTGCTGCGGGATATTATTCAAAGCGGCGTTTTTCCAGTAGTAGAACTGAAGAAAATTTTCAGGCAGGCCTCTCACAGTGATATTGTAGTAAATGCACACAAGATCCATAACGGAGAGCAGGTTTCCCTTGATAACAAAAGCCGCGATTTCTTTTTCCTGAAGAGATATGATGCCGATATTATTATCCGCGTGGTCATCGCACTGATTCAGGAGAAACTGCCGAAGTATGTGGATGCAAGACCTTTTGAAATACAGGTTCTGACTCCAATGCGAAAGGGGCTTCTGGGCGTAGAGAGGATGAACCAGATCTTACAGAGATACCTGAATCCACCAGAATCAGGTAAAAAAGAGAAAGAAATTGGAGAACGGCTTTTCCGTGAGGGAGACAAGGTTATGCAGATTCGGAACAACTATCAGCTGGAATGGGAAGTCCGGGGGAAATACGGAATTCCTGTAGAAGAAGGGGTGGGCGTATTTAATGGAGATACTGGCATTCTGAAGGAAATCAATGAATTTGCAGAGACTGCCACTGTGGAATTTGAGGATGGACGTTTCGCTGACTATTCTTTTAAGCAGCTGGAAGAATTGGAACTTGCCTATGCTATAACCATACATAAATCCCAGGGCTCAGAATATCCGGCAGTTATTCTGCCGCTCCTTTCCGGCCCCAAGATGCTGATGAACCGCAATCTTTTGTATACAGGTGTTACAAGAGCCAGGAAATGTGTTACTGTAGTTGGAAGTGAGGAGACTTTCGGGGAGATGATCCGCAATGAGAAGCAGCAGAAACGTTACAGCTCTCTTTGGGCAAGGATACAGGAACTTTCTGGATCTGTTGTATCCAAGACGGTGTCCTCTGTGTCACAGGATTCTTAGGAACAGCCATCAGTTGATCTGTCTGGACTGTGCCGGAGATTTAAGACCTGTATCGGGGCCACGGTGTTACAAATGCGGAAAACCGGTAAATGGAGATGAAGAATACTGCAGGGACTGCGGCGCCCATCCAGGCGCTTTTGACCAGGGACGCGGGATTTTTCTCTATGATGACCGGATGAGATACTCTATAATGAAATATAAATATTTTGGTTGTCAGGAATACAGCCGCTTTTATGGAAAAGCATTGTATATCTACGGAAAAGATATGCTTGCATTATGGAAGCCGCAGATAATCATTCCGGTTCCGCTTCATAGAAGAAAGCAGCGCATAAGAGGGTTTAATCAAGCTGAACTTCTGGCGAAAGAACTGTCCCGTTATGCTGGGATTCCTGTAGATACTGCTATTCTAAAAAAGTGCCATGCTACCCGATCACAGAAAAAACTGGATGCGGCTGAAAGAAAGAAGAATCTTCAAAAAGCTTTTCAGGTTGTAGGAAATCCTGCAGGAATGCGTATCTTGCTTATTGATGATGTATATACTACTGGAAGTACCATGGATGTGCTGGCAAAGCTTCTGCTGGAAAAGGGAGCATCCCATGTATATTTTCTCACGCTGTGTATTGGAAACAACAGGTAAAAAAATGCTTTTCATGGCATGGGATATATGATACAATCATCCTGTATGAGTATAGCTTTTCAGCTTTAAAAGAAACGCATAAGGAGCCATTTATGATAAACGAAGAAAAAGTAAAGATAATGGACCGGCTTGCTGTATATGAGAAACAGGAAGGCAGAAAGTATCTTCCAGTAAGCAAGTACTACAGGAGTGACTATATTGGTCTGGCGCTGATTAAGAATTTCTTTCTTGTAACAATTGGATATGGATTGATACTGGCTGTGATTGCAGCGTATAATTTGGAATATCTGCTGGATAATGTGCACAAGATGGATCTGATCTCTCTTGGAGTTGTAGTCCTGGGGGGATATATAGGGATATTGGTATTATATTCTGTGCTGACATATATCCAGTACACTGTGAAGTACCATAAGGCGAAGAAGAGTGTAAAACAGTATTACACTCAGCTGACGAAATTAGAGAAAATCTATACTCGTGAAGAAAAGAAATTCGCAGGACGTGAAATGTCAGGAGGATATAGAAAATGACAGCATTACTTGAGTTAAAGCAGAAAATAAAAGAAATATACGGACAGTATGAAATGTATATCCTGCCTGTAATGAAGTTTGTTCTTGCACTGGTTTATTTCCTGTGGATCAATGCGAATATGGGATATATGTCTCGCCTGAATAATGTATTTTTAGTACTGATCCTGGCATTGATCTGTTCCATTTTGCCGTCTTCCGCTATGATGTATATTGGTTTTGTGCTGATCCTTGTTCACAGTTATGCACTTGGAATTGAAATTGCGGCATTTATGCTTGTTCTGATCCTTCTGATGATGATCTTTTTCCTGAGGTTCAGTGGTGAACAGAATGTAACATTTGTATTTACACCGCTTTCCTTTGCATTCAGCCTTCCGGCATTACTTCCTATTGGAAGCGGACTTATGGAGAGCAGTTTATCTGCAATTCCGGCTGGCTGCGGTGTGGTTATGTATTATTTTATCCGTTTTTTAAGATCACAGTCAACAATTCTTGTGAATCCGGATCTGGAGATGACAGATAAGCTGCAGATCATGGCTGACGGTCTGGTACAGAACTGGGGAATGTGGATTGCAGTTGTTGCTTTTGTAGCAGTTATCCTTCTGGTACATCTGATCCGTACCCGCTCTTTTGATCATGCATGGAGGATATCTATTATTACAGGCGGTGTTGCCTATGTGTTTATAATGCTTGTTGGAAGTTTTGGAATGAACCTGAATGCAACTGTTGCAATGGTTCCGCTTTTGATCTGTACGATTGCAGCTGTTCTCCTGGCACTTGTGCTTGAGTTCTTTGCATTTGGAGGAGATTACAGCCGTGCAGAGCGTCTGGAGTATGAGGATGATGAGTACTTCTATTATGTAAAAGCAGTTCCCAAGGCTTCTGTTGCAACTTCCGAGAGAAGTATTAAGAAAATAAATGCAGAACCTGTTCGTGAAGAGCGCAAGGCAGAGGACAACTCTGGTACTTATGCCAATCCAATCTTCCGACAGGATGAGAAGCCTAAAAGAAAGAAAGCTTCTCCAGCAGCAGACAGAAAGCCAAGACAGGCAGAGAAACCTGCTGCTAAGGATATTGATTTTGAAAAAAAGCTTGAAGAATCTCTTAAAGATCTTTAAGGTTACTGCTTGGCAGTGAATGGTAACAAAGAAAGGAGTACACTATGCAGGATATGGCAGTCAGATTATCAGGATATTTGTCAAAACTCTCCCTGCCCAGTCTGGGAGTAACAGACATACTGGAGATTGCCCTGATTTCCTTCTTTATCTATCAGTTTATGGTGTGGATCAAGTTTACCCGCGCTTATACTCTGTTGAAGGGAATTCTGATAGTACTCCTTTTTATTTTATTTGCATATGTGTTGAAAATGAATACGATCCTCTGGATCATTAAGAATCTTTCTACTATACTTCTTACCAGTGTTGTTGTTATTTTCCAGCCAGAACTTCGGAAAATGCTGGAGCAGCTGGGACAGAAGAAGTTTATGGCTTCTATTTTCCCTTTGGATGCCGGCAAAGAGGTACAGGAAAGGTTTACAGATAAAACAATCAATGAGCTTGTGAAGGCATGTTTTGACATGGGAGAAGTAAGAACTGGCGCATTGATCGTCATTGAGCAGAATATCCGCTTAAGTGAATATGAGCGCACAGGAATCAATGTGGATGCAGTTCTTACAAGTCAGCTCCTGATCAATATTTTTGAACATAATACACCACTCCATGATGGCGCTGTCCTGGTGCGTGGCAATCGAATTGTAGCAGCTACCTGTTATCTGCCTCTTTCCGACAATATGGAGCTGAGCAAACAGCTTGGAACCAGACACAGAGCTGGTGTGGGAATTAGTGAAGTAAGTGATTCCCTGACAATTATTGTTTCAGAAGAAACCGGGCAGGTGTCTATGGCCCAGAACGGACAGCTCAGCAGAGGTCTTACCAGTGCTGAACTGAGATCTGCATTGATCAAGGCTCAGAATAAAAAGGTTGTAACTAACAGTAAACTGCGTCATCTGTTGAAAGGAAGAATGAGACATGAAGAAGACAAAGCTGACTAGGAATTTTACCTTGAAGATCATGTCTGTTTTCATCGGATTTCTGATCTGGTTTATTGTGGTAAATGTGGACAATCCGGTATCCAGTAAAAGTATCACCATTGCCGGAGAAAATGTAGAACTCCAGAATACGGCTTATGTGGATAGTGCAAACATGATGTGTATGCAGGATGATGATCCGGATCCTATAAGGGTTACAATCACAGGAGAGAGAAGACTTCTTTCCAGGATTACTCAGACCAATATAACCTTGACGGCAGATCTGCAGCAGGCAGGAAGCCTTGATACAGATCCGGTTATGGTTCCGATCACTGCCTCCTGTCCGGGAATCAGCCCCGAGAATATTAAAGTGACACCACAGTATCTCAGTGTCAGACTGGAAGAAAAAGTAACACAGGAGTTTCTGGTTAATGTAAATTACGGTTCCAGCCAGCCGGGCAAGGGCTACGAGGTTGGTTCTCAGACTGCAAGTCCGGAGAAAGTTAAAATTACAGGTCCGAAATCTCTTGTGAATAAAATTGATAAAGTAAATGCGACCGTTGATGTTGATGGCCGAACAAAGGATTTTTCCGAAGAGGCAGAACTGAATATTATTGATAAGAATCAGGACAGTCTTGCCGGAAGAATGGCTTATCTCACCATAGATAATACCAAAGTTGTTGTTACAACTAAATTTTGGAAGATTCGCACAGGCGTTAATATTGGTGCGGACTATGTAGGTGTGCCGGCAGATGGCTATCAGGTGGAGAGTGTGACTACTGTTCCGGATACTGTAAGTATTGCGGGAACAGATGAGGCATTGGAGACTCTGAAGCAGAATGACAACACGATCTGGATAGGCGGTACTGATATTGATATTACAGGAGAGACAACTGATATTGAGAAGAAAGTCAGTCTGAAAGATGTGCTTCCTGAGGATGTGAAGCTGACAAGCGGAACCAGTGAGGACGTTTGGGTGAAGGTAAGTATTTTACCTATTGGAAGTCATTCATATGGTCTTCCCTCCAATCAGGTTACGGTAGATAACCTTGCTGATAATCTTCTGGTAACATTTGGAACAGATAAGATTGAAATCCGCGTGAAAGCAACAGCTGGAGAGCTTGATGACTTTAATCTTGACGAAGTGAAAGCTTCTGTTGATCTGAAGGATATGGAAGTAGGAAGCTATCAGATCCCTGTGACT
Source organism: Ruminococcus sp. RTP21484sp1_RTP21277st1_D2_RTP21277_210401 (assembly GCF_040924225.1). Classification (NCBI taxonomy): domain Bacteria; kingdom Bacillati; phylum Bacillota; class Clostridia; order Eubacteriales; family Oscillospiraceae; genus Ruminococcus; species Ruminococcus sp. RTP21484sp1_RTP21277st1_D2_RTP21277_210401. The sequence goes on from NZ_JBCOMJ010000010.1 coordinate 95,257, forward strand.
GTGAAGCTGCCTAAGGGATTTGAACTTCTGGATGATGTGGTTGCAGATGTGACTATATCAGAAGTTTCCAATTCAGATACTAATAATGAATGAGCTGTTGTTTACGGATAACGTTTGGCAAAATATATTGCCATGGATCCAGAGAACAGCAGCAATAAGGGAGAGAAACTATGGTAAGTGAGAAAGTAAGGGTGAACAATCCTTCCGGCCTTCATTTACGACCGGCAGGCATTCTTTGTAAGGAAGCTATGAAATATAAATCTCTTATAACATTTCAGTATGGTCAGGGGTCTGCCAATGCCAAAAGCGTGCTCAGTGTTCTGGGCGCGTGTGTGAAATGTGGTGATGAGATTACTATATTTTGCGAAGGCGAGGACGAAACAGAGGCTTTAAGAAATCTTGTAACTGTTATCAACAATGGTTTAGGAGAATAAGATTTACAACGTTACAATAGGGAGGCATAAAAGTGAAAAAGAGAGTAGCAGCCGCAGTTTTAGGGATTATGTTAAGTGTGTCCATGGGTCTGGAAGTTCCAGCCGCAGCTTTGGATAGCGGATTTGAATCCGGATTTACATCTGAACAGGCAGCAGATGTGCAAACAGAAGACGGAGCCGAAGCAGTACAGCCGTCTGAGGATACAGAGGTGCCTGCAGATACGGCAGCAGCTGAGGAGCAGCAGGTACAGGAAAGCCAGGACAAGGAAGAACATACAGACAGCGAAAATTCAGGAGAAAGTACAGATGGTTTTTTCGATGGCTTTACTTCAGGTGAAACAGTGGAGGAGAATGGAAGTACTGCTCCGGTAGATGGATTTGAAGCTGTTCCGGAAGGCACATTGGATGGGACTCAGGAAGTACAGGCAGATAATTCAGACGGAGTATTTGACTGGAAAGAATGGGAGCAGACAGCTGATGGTTTTAAGCTTCGCAAGAAGAAATCAGCTGTAAGTGCAGCTGCTGAGGCTCAGAATGTGGCTGGTTCTGATGAGATTCAGGCTTTTGATGAAGTCCAGGAGAATGGCGAAGCAGCAGGTACGGAAAGTGTAGAGGCTGAAGGAACAACTGCTCAGGCTGAATATTATACTGCGGCAGATGGAATTGTAGAGATTACTACAAGAAACGAGGCTGGAGCAGTTCATACAGGAAGTTATCTGTTTGATGCCAATGGATTTCTGGTTACTGGCATTAAGACTTTAGCTGGAACGGAGAGTGCAAATGGGGCTGTTGGTGAATTCTATTTTACAGCTTCCGATAGTGCACAGGCATATACAGAATATAATGGACAGGGTGCTGCACTGGTACCGTGGAAGACCACACTTGGTCAGATGAAGAAGGATTACTGGTTGTGGAACAAAGAAAGCAGAAACTTCCATTATTATGGCGCAGATGGTAAGGCATTAACCACCGCACAGCTGGATGAAGCCGCCAAGGCAAATAATACATATACAGGATATTATAAGATCAATGATGAGTATTATTGTCTGGATGAGAATGGAACACCACGTACAGGGGATGTTACTCTGACAGTAAACGGAGTAGCTGCACAGTACTACTTCCAGCCAGCAGAAACAGATCAGGAAATTCCAGGAAAGATGTACCGTGATGGATGGAAGAGTTTTGCAGGAACAGCCGGTGAGCAGTGGAAATATTATGATTCCGGTGAGCTGGACAGCAGTAAGATTGGACAGCTTATGGTTCATGGCGTTATTGTAACAGATCTTGACGGACATAAAGATGCGGAAAATTCCTATCTGATCGATAAGAATGGCTATCTTCTTAAGAAGACTATGAAGAAAGCCACAGATGGCAAATATTATCTGACAGATAAGAATGGTTGCATTTATAAGAATCGTATTGTCACTTATAAAAAGAAACAATATTATGTAACAGAAACCGGTGCAAGAGCAACATGGAAAAAGGTATGGCACCGCTGTCCTGGGGCTGGAAACAGAATGTACTATTTTGGTTCTACTGCTGGCCGGATTGTGAAGAAAACCGGATGGCAGAAAGTAACCACCTCTAAGGGGAAATTCTATGGCTGGTTCCTGTTCAATAAAAAAGGAAATCATTACGCCAATACACTGAGAAACGGATATTATTTCAAAGCTGACGGAAGACTTGCCAGCGGAGTTACCGTAATCAATGGCAAGAGTTATTTCTTTAAACCATCTACATCTAATACAAGAAATGGCCAGATGGTTAAGAATGAAATGTTTGTTTACAAGAAAAAAACATATTTTGCAGACTCTAAGGGTGTACTTCGCAAGAGCGGATGGCAGAAGATTGATGGAAACTGGTATTACTTCAAGAATATGAGTCTTGTGAAGAATGCATTCGTGAAGAAAGGCAAAAAATACGGATATGTAGATGCCACTGGTAAGTTCACTACAGGCTGGGTGGTTGTAGACAATTCCCAGAATCTGGTTCGTTACATTAACCCGGATAAGAAGGGCTTTGTACAAAATGAATCCAAGTGGATTGATGGCAAGCTGTATTACTTTGATAAGAATGGTTACAGAATCAATGACGTGACAAATATTTACAAATCCGGATATACAGTTGAAGTGGATCGTGTAAATGGTGTTATGACAATTTATGCAGATGCGAACCGTACAATTCCGGTTAAGACCATTCGTGTTTCAGTAGGCAATCCTGGAACAGATACTCCGACAGGTAGATATAAACTGACAAGATACAGCAGATGGCAGGCGCTTATGGGACCGTCCTGGGGACAGTATGGTACTCATGTAGATGGTGCTGGTCAGGGCGGAATTTTCGTCCATTCTATTGCATGCGGCTCAGCAAACAGCTATAATTTGCCGGTTAGTGCATATCTTAAGCTTGGAAGCCCAGCTTCCCATGGCTGTATCCGTACCTGTGTTGCCGATGCAAAATGGGTATATGAGAACTGCAATGGTTCCACTATTTATATTTTCGATGGAACCTATAAATCTGATGAGGTATTCAAAGGACCGCTGGGACGTCGCGCAATTACACCGCTGAGGGGAATTAAGAATGGCGGATACTACGATCCGACCGATCCGGCAGCTTAATAGCTTACTCTGAAAGATAGTTGTTGATAAAAAAACGACATAAAAAGCCAAAAAGAGTGTCTTAAAATTATCAGATTTGATGATTTTAAGGCACCTTTTTACTGTTTTGGAGAATAACATTGAAATTTGAAAATGGAAACTGTATAATAACAAAGTAACACATTTTTAACATCTTGTAAGAAACAAGCGAATAAGGGTAAACGGTAAACACTACTGGTCCGGTAAGGAACGTAACCTGAAACTGTTTATCAGGAGGAGATATGGGAAAATGGAAAAAATGGCTGTCTGCCGGTTTATTTACAGCTATGCTTGGAACTGCAATAATTGCAGGACCAACTGCAGATGTAAGTGCCAATGCAGGAAATAAGCCATATAATATTGAAAATGTTTCACCAGATGCGCATCTGGCACCAAGTGTAGGAGATTCCTCTTCCAAGACAAGCTCAAAGGCATGGCACAAAATTGACGGAGTCTGCTACAATGGAAGCGGAAAGAAAGTAGAAGGAGCCATTACCAGAGGCATGGATGTCTCAGAATGGCAGGGAAAGATCAATTGGAAGGAAGCCAAGAAAGATCTGGATTTTGCCTTTGTGCGTATTTCCTATGGAACCAGACATCTGGATGATTATTATGACTATAATATGACTGAGGCAGAAGCAGCAGATGTGCCGGTGGGAACTTATGTATACAGTCTTGCCAAGACAAACAAAGAAGCACTTGCTGAAGCGCAGCTGGCTATTCGTCAGATGCAGGGACATAAGGTTTCCTATCCGGTAGCTTTTGACCTGGAAGATGAAGCTACATTGGGAACCTTGACCAGAAAGGAAATTTCCCAGATTGCTCTCACATTCTGTGATGAGATCCGCAAGGCAGGATATACACCAATTCTCTACATGAATCTGAATTGGTATAATAATTTTGTAGACTGGAACGTTCTGGAAGGCTCCGGTCTGGATGTCTGGATTGCAAGCTACGGAGATACAATTCTTGCACCGAGCGCCAGCAAATACAAATACACCATCTGGCAGTGCACAGCTGGTGATGAAGTTCCAGGTATGATCAGTACCAAGAAGCTGATCAGCGGTGTTCCAAAAGAGAACAATGTGGATCTGAACTTTGGCTATGTAGATTATACAACCAAGGTTGTTCCCAGATGGAATTCTCAGGAAGGCTATACCCCTGCAAAACAGCCTTTATATTCAGATCCCAAGCTTCACAAGAATGGCTGGACCACTGTTAAAGGCAGAAAATATTACTACACAAATGATAAAAAGGCCAAAGGCTGGCTGGAAATTGATGGCAAGTATTACTGCTTTAGTTCCGTAGACGGACACTTATATAAAAGCAAGCTGATCAAGAAAGACGGCACTGCTTATTACGTGGACAAAAACGGCGTACGTGTAGAAAATAAAGTTGTGACAAAGAAAGGCAAGACCTACTATTTCGGAGCAGATGGCAAAGCCCTGACAGGTATGCGCAAGGTGGGCAGGAAATATTATTATTTCAGCACTACATCCTTTGCCATGGAAAAGAATTACAAATATGTAGCAGCCAACGGCAGCATTTACTATTTTGGAAGTAAAGGTTACCGTGCAAAGAACAAGTTTATCACCCTCACAGAGAATGGCAGGAAGAATACTTATTATTTTGGAAAAAATGGAAAGGCTTATAAGGGCTGGTACACTATCAAAGGAAAAAAATATTATTTCTACCGCGGAACGGGTGCTGGCGCAGGAGTACGTGCGCAGAACTTGAGCCTGACCAGTGCAGATGGACTCGTTTCCGTATTTAACAAAAATGGTGTATGTACCAAACAATACAGATAGGATGACCAGTAACAGTAACCAATAATCTTGATTTATCAGACGGAATCATGTATATTAGAGCGTGTTTGAAAGATCTCCCACAAATTGTGACGCACATCTTGCAGAAAACCTTTTTAAACACGTTCCAAGAAGTCGATAAGACTGTAAATTTGACTGAATATAAAATGAAAGATAAATAAGGAGAAAAGAAAATGGGAAAAATTAAAGTAACAAATTGTGATGATATTGAAGGATTAAAAGTAATCGAGCCAACCGTATTTGGAGATTCCAGAGGTTATTTTATGGAGACTTACAATTACAATGACTTCAAAGAGGCAGGAATTGACGTAGAATTCGTACAGGATAATCAGTCCAGCTCACGTTATGGTGTTCTTCGCGGTCTCCATTTCCAGCTTCATTATCCACAGGACAAACTTGTCCGCGTAGTAAACGGAGAAGTGTTTGATGTGGCTGTAGATTTAAGAGAGGGCTCCAAAACTTATGGAAAATGGTACGGAGTTGTTCTTTCAGCAGAGAATAAGAAACAGTTTTTTATTCCGAAAGGATTTGCACATGGCTTCCTGGTTCTTTCTGAGAATGCGGAGTTTACTTATAAATGCTCCGATTTTTATCATCCAAACGATGAGGGCGGTCTGATCTGGAATGATCCGGACATCAATGTACAGTGGCCGATTCCGGAAGGTATGGAGCTGATCTTCTCTGACAAGGATCAGAAATGGGGCAGCTTTAAGGAACTTAACAGATAGGAGACTGTAAATGCTTAAGTCTATTTTTTCCCTGCCGGCGGATTTATATAAAAACCGCCGGCTGGTTATGAAACTGGCAAAAAATGATTTCAAGACCCGATATGCAGGTTCTTATTTTGGAACCTTCTGGGCTTTCGTTCAGCCAGTGGTAACAATTCTGGTATACTGGTTTGTATTTTCAGTGGGGTTCCGGTCCAACACAGATGAACTGGGAGTCCCTTTTGTGCTTTATCTGGTAGCTGGTATTGTGCCCTGGTTTTTCTTTTCTGATGCGCTTTCCGGAGGTACCAATTCGCTTCTGGAATACAATTACCTTGTAAAAAAGGTAGTGTTCAACATTAGCGTCCTTCCAGTGGTAAAAATAATTTCCGCTTTATTTGTACATGGCTTTTTTGTACTTCTGGCAATTATTCTTTATATATGTAACGGAAGATTTCCTGACTGGTACTACCTTCAGATATTGTATTATAGTGCATGCGTCTTTTTTCTTGTGTTGGGACTTTGCTATGCTACCAGCGCAATTGCAGTCCTTTTCCGCGATCTGAACCAGATTATTGGTATCGGATTACAGGTTGGAGTATGGTTGACTCCTATTATGTGGGTGTCAGAGAGCATGATCGGTACCAACAGCCTTCTATACAAAATTCTTCAGCTGAATCCTGTATTTTATATTGTATCAGGATATCGTGACGCATTTATTATCAAGCGCTGGTTCTTCGAAAGACCAGTCTGGACATTATATTTCTGGGTATTTGCCATCTGCTGCTTCCTGTTTGGAAACTGGATTTTTAAGCGGCTTCGGGTTCATTTTGCAGATGTTCTGTAAAAAGAAGAAAAGCAGTTATGAATCGAAATGTATTCAGCGAAGAGGAAAGGTAACGGCTCATGAGACATGTTCGATGAAGTACAGAACTGTAGAAGAACTGAGCAGTTATGATGCGGATAGAAAAGAAAGGAAACAACGTGGAAAGTAAAAACGCCATTGAAATAAGAAATTTGTCCAAGATGTATAAGCTCTATAACAGACCACTGGATCGCCTGAAGGATTCTCTGGGGCTTAGTCGTAAGAAGCTGTATAAAGAGCATTATGCACTTAAGGATGTTAGTTTTGATATTGGAGAAGGAGAATGCGTTGGTATTATTGGAACAAACGGCTCCGGAAAATCCACTATTCTGAAAATTATTACCGGTGTACTGGCTCCTACAACCGGAACCGTAACCGTAAATGGAAGAATTTCGGCTCTTCTGGAACTGGGAGCCGGATTTAATCCGGAATATTCTGGTATGGAAAATATTTTCCTGAATGGTACCATGTTAGGCTTTTCCGAAGAAGAAATCAACGCAAGGCTGGATGAAATCCTCAGTTTTGCAGATATTGGTGACTTTATCCATCAGCCGGTAAAGACCTACTCCAGTGGTATGTTTGTACGCCTGGCCTTTGCTGTGGCTATCAACATAGATCCGGAGATCCTGGTAGTGGATGAAGCACTTTCTGTAGGTGATGTATTTTTTCAGGCGAAATGCTATCATAAGTTTGAGGAATTTAAGAAACAGGGCAAAACTATTTTGTTTGTAAGTCACGACCTGGGAAGCATTTCCAAATACTGCGATCGTGTTATTCTTTTGAATCAGGGTGTCATGCTGGACGAGGGTACGCCTAAAGCTATGGTAGACATGTATAAGCAGCTTTTGGTACATCAGGATCCGGTGAAACAGGCAGAAGGCTCAGAGACAAAGAAAGAAGACTGGAAACAGGGATTCCTTGTGAACCCGAACACATTGGAGTATGGGGAAAAACAGGCTGAGATCACAGACTTCGTTGTAATGGATTCCAAGAGCCTTCAGACCAACACGATCGAGAAGGGGTCTAAATTTCAGATTAAAATGCGCATTCATTTTCATGAAAGCATTCAGCAGCCTATTATGGCTTTCACATTCAAGAATATTCAGGGAACTGAGATCACAGGAACCAACACTATGTATGAAGGTGTGAATGTGGAACACACAGACGCAGGGGATGAGTGTGTAGTGGTTTTTGAGCAGAAAATGGATATGCAGGGTGGGGAATATCTTCTCTCCTTTGGCTGTACCGGCTATCGGAATGGAGATTTTACCGTATTCCATCGTTTATATGATGCATGCAACATAACTGTGGTTTCTTCCAAAAATACAGTTGGATTCTACGATATGAATTCCAAAGTGTGGATAGAGGAATAATAAAATATGCAGGAAAAAATCGGAAACGTAACATTAGATTATGAATATTACCCAGGCGAGGATCTGTACAGTGATGGTCCTGTGGAAGAAGAACTTCTGGAAATTGCGAAAAATTATCAGGAGAAGGAACTAAACCAGTTGATCTATGAGCGAAACAGCTGGCCGGTCCTTTATCATTTTTCACATATTCGCCAGAATATTCTGGAGTGGCTTCCTATCACAAAAGAACAGAAGGTTCTGGAAATCGGGTCCGGATGTGGACCGATCACAGGAGTTCTCGCGCGAAAAGCCAAAAGTGTCACCTGTATCGATCTGTCAAAAATGCGCAGCACCATCAATGCATATCGAAATCGCGAATGTGATAATGTGAAAATTATGGTAGGAAATTTTCAGGATGTGGAGAGTAGCCTTACTGAGAAATATGATTACATTACCCTGATCGGTGTGTTTGAATATTCCCAGGGCTATATCGGGACAGCACAGCCTTATGTGGAAATGCTCCGACGCATTGCCCGCCATCTGGCACTGGGAGGCAGAATCGTGATCGCGATTGAGAACCGACTTGGCCTGAAATACTGGGCCGGCTGCACCGAAGATCATGTGGGAAAATATTTTGAAGGACTGGAGAACTATCCGGATACCAGAAGTGTGCGGACTTTTTCCAGAAAGGAACTGTCTGATATTATTGACCAGGCTGGTGAATTTAAGACCACTTTCTATTATCCATATCCGGATTATAAATTCCCGATGACTATTTATTCAGACAAGCGTCTGCCGAAGAAAGGCGAGCTTCGGGATAATTTCTGCAATTTTGACCGTAACAGAATACAATTGTTCAATGAGGGAAAAGTATACGATTCCCTCACTGATGCAGGACTTTTTCAGGAATTTTCCAATTCATTCCTGGTGATTGTGGAAAGGAAGGAAAACAAATGAAAGAGATTATTTTCAGTAAATATTCCAATGAAAGAAGCCGTTCCTTCGCAATTCGCACTGACATTGTGGAAGAAGATGGGAAAAGATGGCTGGAGAAAAAATGGCTGTATCCGGAAGGAAAAGAACATGTTCTTCGCATGAAAAAATGGAATCAGAAGCTTGATCAGATGTATGGGGAAGTTCCGTTTCTGAGCAACAAGTGCGAGATAGGCGAAGACTGTGCTTATTTTGAGTATCTGGAACAGGAGAATCTTGCAGAATATCTGGATGATCTGCTGGGAAAGGGAGAAAAGGAAAAAGCTGAGAAAATTTTTACGGAATATCTGGAAAACGTACAGAAGCTTCACAGCAAAAAGCCGTTCACAATAACTGAGGAATTCAAAAATGTTTTCGGTGATGTGCCTATGCCTGGCGGACTGACATGTACAGATGTTACGAATATTGATATGATCTGTGACAATGTTGTAATGACCCGTCCATATACACTTCTGGACTATGAATGGACATTTGAGTTTCCTGTTCCCTGTGAATTTGTACTGTATCGGATCATCCATTACTATATACAGACGCATAAAGTGCGTGAAGTGCTGAATGCAGCCGGATTTTATGAGAAATTTGGTATTTCAGAAGTGATGAGAACCAGTTTTTCCAGAATGGAAAGCGGTTTTCAGGTATATATCACAGGCACGCATGTTCCTATGAGGGAGATGTATGCCACAATGACTCCAGGGGTGGAATATTTGTCCCTGAGTAATCTGGGACCGCTGCAGGTATATTTCGCGGAACAAAGAGGTATGTATTCCGAAGCAAGTTCTGTAAAAAGGCCTATTATGGCCGGAAAGGTAAAATGCACCTTGAATCTGCCGAAAAGCTGCAGGTTTATAAGAATTGATCCAGGTGATCATCCGTGTACGGTACATCTTGCAGCAATCCGCTTTGACAGGATGCCTGCTTCCATGGATGGGGTTCTGACACCCGATGGAACAATCTGCGGCAGCTGGGCCTTCCTTTCACGGTTTGATCCCTGCATTGTAGATATAGAGGTTCCGGAAGGTGCTAAGAATCTTACACTGAACCTGGAGATTGATGAGGCAAAAGAAGATATGCTGAATGAGATCCGTGCCCTTGAGGTGAGAAGCCATAGTCTTAAAGGAGTGCTTGGAGAGCGGGCGAGAGAAGCAGTGGACCGTCTGAAAAATGGTCGGGAATCTTCTGCAAAGAAAGGAAAGTAGAATGAATCAAAAGGTAATGCTGGTTGAAAAAGAACGGTTTCTTTTGAATGATAATTGCAAATATATGATCACAGGAAGGGTTTCAAAGGAAGCAGATATAGAGTGTTATCTGGATGGTATCCGCCTTCTTTCTGAGGCAAACCTGATTACTGTGATGACCGGATTTATGAGGGCTGTGGAGACGAAAAATCCAGGAGGCAAATGGGTGGAGGTATTAGTTACCCTGCCTGAAAATCTGCAGAGTTACAAAAAACTTGAGGTGTACGCTGTTAATGGAAAGGAGCGTTTCCTCTGGTATAAGATGAAAACCCCGGATCTTATGAGAAAACAGGGAAAACCTCAGCTTTTTGTAGATGGGGAATCTATAGTCAGAGAACAGAAGAAGGTTATCCTTGCCGGCTGGGCAGTAGGAACCACACCGGTTTCCCTGCAGGTATATGATGAAAATAAAAAGCCTGTGAAAATAACCCTGAAGCGGAATACCCGAATGGACGTGGCTGAAATGTTTCGGGAATGCGAAGTGAATAAGGATTGCGGATTCCATATCCAGGCAGAAAATGTATCTGGAAAGAAGGCTTATCTTGTTGCAAAGGATGAGAACGGAAAAAAGGCAGTCTACCAGATTGGTATTTCAAAGGGCGAACGCTTTAAGGCAAAAGCCAGCCTTTATTCGAAAAAGGCAATGGAGAATTATCGTTCCAATGGTATTCATACTGTGATCCGGAAGTCTCTGATCAAGCTGGAAGCGTTGAGCAAGGGAGACGGTCTTTACCAGACCTGGCTGAAGGAGAACAGGGTTACTAAGAAAGAACTGAATCAGCAGAGAAAGACTGTTTTTCAGGAGAACATTAAGTTTAGCCTTGTGGTTCCTCTCTATAAGACGGATAAGTATCTTTTGAAGGCTCTTGTGGATTCTGTGCTGGCGCAGACATACAGTAACTGGGAACTTTGTCTTTCAGATGGAAGCGGAGCAGATTCTCCAATCCGCAGTATTCTGGAAGAGTATCAGAAAAAGGATCCAAGGATCAAAGTTGTTTTCAATGACAAACAGCTGCAGATTTCAGACAATACAAATGCTGCTATTGGAATTGCCACTGGAAATTATATTGCATTTGCAGATCATGATGATACCCTGGCAGAGGAAGCTTTTTATCAGATGGCAAAGGAGATTTCACAGCATCCGGAGGCGGATCTTATTTATTCTGATGAGGATATTATTGATATAAGAGGAAATCGGCTTTTCCCTCATTTTAAGCCGGATTTTAACCCTGATTATCTGTGCTGCGTAAATTATATCTGCCATCTGGTGGTTGTAAAGAGAACGCTTCTCGACCGAACAGGGCTTCTGCGGCCAGAATATGACGGTTCTCAGGACTTTGATTTTCTGCTTCGCTGCACGGAGCATACAGACAGTGAGAAAATCCGCCATATTCCCAAAATTCTGTATCACTGGAGAAGCCATGAGGGTTCCACAGCGGGAAATCCGGATGACAAGCCATATGCAGTGATCGCAGGAGAAAAGGCACTTGCAGGGCATTATGAGCGCATGGGAATTAAGGCAGAGGTGGAATACACTGGATGCCCGGTCGTTTTCAGAACCCGTTTTGTTATAGAGGGTGACCCGAAGGTATCCATTCTGATTCCGAATAAGGATCATACAGAGGATCTGAATAAATGTGTGACTTCCATTCTGGAGAAGAGCACCTGGAAAAATATCCAGATTATCGTAATTGAGAATAACAGTGAGAGGGAAGAGACCTTCCACTATTATGAGAAACTTGAGAAGCGGTATCCTCAGGTAAAAGTGGTTACATGGGATGGTCCCTTCAACTATTCAGCAATCAACAATTTTGGTGCAAAATATGCGGATGGAGATTATTTCCTTCTGCTCAATAATGATACAGAGGTTATTACTCCAGAGTGGCTGGAGAACATGATGGGCTATTGCCAGAGAGAGGATGTGGGCATTGTAGGTGCCAAGCTCCTTTACCCGGATAATACGGTTCAGCATGCTGGTGTCGTGGTAGGAATCGCAGGTTTTGCAGGACATATTCTTACCGGATATGACAGATATGCCACAGGATATTTGTGGAGACTGGCAACTACACAGGATGAGAGTGCAGTAACAGGCGCCTGTCTGATGGTGAAGCGAAGCGTTTTTGAGGAACTTCATGGGCTGGATGAAAGCTTTGCAGTGGGACTGAATGATATTGACTTCTGTCTTAGGGCAAGGGCACTTGGTAAACTGGTTGTATTTACTCCGGAGGCCTGCCTGTACCATTATGAATCTAAGTCACGCGGACTGGAGAATACGCCGGAGAAGAAGGCGCGTCTTCAGAAAGAGGTGGATCATTTCCGGGAACGTTACAGAGATTTTCTGAAAAAGGGTGATCCGTATTACAATCCGAATCTGAGCATTGTGAGAGGGGATTGTGCATTCAGGATGGCGTATGAGAAGAAGGATGAAATAGTTTGATGCAGAACTAATATAAAAACCCAGTCGGGAGAGGAAGATACCCTGTCCTGACTGGGCTTTTTATTAGGATTTTACGATTTTCACGATCCTCCAGATCAAAAGAATCAGAAGAAGTAAGAATACACCGGCAATTACAAAATACGGAATTTCAGTGTGATTATCGGAGTAATCCTTGGCAGCCTGCATGTGCTGCTGACCTTCCTGGACGGAGGCAGTATCATCAGACTGAACAACTTCAAGGACTGCAGATCCCACAGAAGTGCCGTTAAAAAGGTAGGTGCGGTCAATCTGGTCGCCGTTCTGGGAATCTTCTGTGGTAAGGCTATCGGCACCGGTGCCGGCTGGAACTACTACGTCACCGCCGGAGATAATGCTGAAATCGCTGTCTCCAAGGGATAAAGTTACAAACTGATCGAATCCATAATTGAGAATAGAGGCTGCATCAGGAGCTGTCTGACCGGAAGCACCTTTCAGGACTACGCTGATCAGAGTCATGCCATTTCGCTGGGCTGCACATACCAGTGTACTTCCGGAGGCTTCCGTATAACCTTCCTTACCGCCGATACATCCTTCATAAAATCCGGTGCTGCCAGTATCTGTCATGGTGAATTTGCTGGTCAGGTTACGGGCTGCCGCTTTATTGGTGGCAGGGATCGTGTAGCTGGTGGCTGCTGCGATGGTTCTGAAAGACTCATTCTGGATGGCGGCCTGCATGATCAGCGCCATGTCGTGGGCTGTAGTGTGCTGGTTGTCATCCGGAAGTCCGGTGGGATTCGTGAATACGGTATTGGTACATCCAAGCTCCTGTGCCCGGGTATTCATCTGCTGGACAAAGCCGTCTACAGAACCGCCTACATGCTCTGCAATCTGCAGTGCAATATCATTGGCAGAGGCAACCATAATGGCATACAGGCACTGCTCTACAGTGAAGACCTCGTCAACCTGTGAGGAAATACTGGCACCACCGTCTGTGACACCGGAAACTCCGGTGGCGGTCATGGTAACCTCATCTGTGAGCTGTGTATTCTCAAGAGCCAGAAGACAGGTCATGATCTTGACTGTACTTCCAGGGAAAAGTACTTCGTCTGCATTCTTGGAATAGAGAATGGTATTGGTGGTATTCTCCATGACTACAGCCGCTTCAGAAGAAATATCGGAAGCCTGTGGCCATCCGGAAATGGAATTGGTAGATATGGTACCTGATGCTTCAACTGCTGCACTCTGGTCTGCCTCTTCTGCAGATATGGGAACCTGGAAAAGAAGAGATGCAAAAAGACCAAGAGCCAGAAAAACTGAGGTTATCTTTCGCTTTTTCATAGTATAATGAACTCCTGTATTAAAATAAGGGTATCTGCAGTGCTGTCTGTGAACAACATGGTAACACTCTTTCTGACAGTGCAGATACAATTCTGCTGCAAGTATAACATATAGTATATTTTTCCTGTAAAATAGAAAAATATAATACAAATATAATCATATCCTAAAATGTGGTTCAATTCAACCTTTCTTTTACAGCTTCCTTGCAAAATTGTTTCTTCAATGTTAAAATAGGGTCATTATAAAAGCAAAGGATTTTAATATGAGCGATAAAAACGGATCAGAGGGACGGATCCAGTGGTCTCGTTTCTTCAAAAAATTATCTCCTTACATGATCCAGAAGGGACTTTTGTATCTGAAGCATTATGGTCCAAGGGAGTTCTGGATACGGCTGCACGAGCGCTTTGAGCCGGAGGAGATCCCTTATGGTCCCTGGTACGCGGCATATGTGCCGGACCAGACGGTCCTTGACAAACAAAGAAAGAAAAAATTTGCTTACGCACCTCTTATCAGCGTGGTAGTTCCGGCTTATCGTACTCCGGAATTATTTTTGCGGCAGATGATCGATTCACTGGAAGCACAGACCTATGAGGACTGGGAGCTTTGCATTGCCAATGGAAGTCCGGAAGATCAGTCCATGAGAAAAGTGCTGGAAGAATACAGCAGCAGGGACAGGAGAGTACGCTGGCAGGAACTCACTGAGAATAAAGGGATTGCAGAGAACACCAATGCTGCATTTGCCATGGCAAAGGGAGAATTTGTGGGGCTTCTGGATCATGATGATCTTCTTGCGCCAAATGCTCTTTACGAGGTTGTGAATGCACTGAACCAGCATGAGCACGGGGATGCAGTATACACAGATGAGGATAAGGTGACTGCTGAACTGGATGAGCATTTTCAGCCGCACCTGAAGCCAGATTTTAATATTGATCTGCTTCGTTCCAATAACTATATCTGTCACTTTTTTGTTGTGCGGCGGCAGCTTGTAGAAGAAGTGGGCGGATTCCGCAGGGAATTTGACGGAGCACAGGACTATGATTTTATTTTCCGTTGTGTGGAAAAAGCCAGGGAAGTGGTGCATGTACCGGAGATTTTGTACCATTGGCGTACCCACAAGGCATCTACTGCTGATAATCCTGCAAGTAAGATGTACGCTTTTGAAGCAGGCAAACGTGCTATCGAGGCACATCTTGAGAGGACTGGAGTAAAAGGCACTGTAAGCCATACTCCGGATCTTGGATTTTACAGAGTGAAATACCCGGTACAGGGACATCCGCTTGTTTCCATTATCATTCCCAATAAAGACGAGAAGGAAACTCTGGAGAAATGCCTGGAATCTATTAAGAAGAACACACTCTACGACAATTATGAGATCATTATCGTGGAGAATAACAGCACTACAGATGAGATTTTTGATTATTACAGGAAGATTTCAGAGGATCCCAGGATCCATCTGATCTGCTGGAAAAAGGAATTCAACTATTCCGCGATCAACAACTTTGGGGTTAAAAATGCCAGAGGTGAATATCTCCTTTTTCTGAATAATGATGTAACGGTCATTACAGAGGACTGGATGGGAGAAATGCTGGGGGTGTGTCAGCGAAGAGAAGTGGGAGCGGTAGGTGTGAAACTGATCTATCCGGACAATACCATCCAGCACGCAGGCTGTGTGATCGGAATTGGTGGAATTGCAGGTCATATGTTTGTGGATATGCCTGCGGATCGTACCGGATATCTCCACAAGGCGTCTATTTTACAGGATATGAGCGCTGTAACTGCAGCCTGTATGATGATGAAGCGCAGTGCTTTTGACAAAGTGGGCGGCTTCACAGAAGAACTTGCAGTCGCCTTTAACGATGTGGATCTGTGCCTGAAGACTACGAAAGCAGGTTATCTGGTGGTTTATGATCCTTATGCAAGGCTTTACCATATGGAATCCAAGACCCGCGGAGCAGAGAACAATGAGGTGAAAGTCAGACGTTTCCAGCGGGAAATCGAATATATGAGATGTAACTGGATCGATATTCTGAAGAACGGTGATCCCAATTATAATAAGAATCTTTCCCTGACCAAGTGGAATTATTCTTTAAGACCACTTCCGGGCATGACCGGCAAAAAGGAGGAAGACTAAGAAGACATTATGCAGGAAGTATCAGTCATTATTCCCAATTATAATGGGATGGCATATCTGGAGGGTGTGCTTTCAAGCCTGGAGCAGCAGGCGTTTCAGAATTTTGAGACCATTCTGGTGGACAATGGATCCTCAGATGGAAGCGTTGCCTTTGTAATGGGGAACTTTCCCTGGGTACACATTGTGGAGCTGCCAGATAATTTCGGCTTTTCAAGAGCTGTAAATGAGGGGATTTATGCATCACGGACACCTTATGTGCTCCTTTTGAATAACGATACAGAAGTAGATAAGAATTTTGTGGGGGAAATGCTGGCAGCTATAAAGCGTCATAAGAAGGCCTTCTCCTGCAGTGCAAGGATGATCTGTTATCATGACCGGAATAAACTGGATGATGCAGGAAATTATTATTCTGCTCTTGGCTGGGCATATGCCCGGGGCAAAGGAAAGGATATTCATTCCTTTGAGAAGGAAGGGCGGATATTTGCTTCATGCGCTGGCGCAGCTATTTACCGTAAGAAGGTTTTTGAGAAAATCGGATATTTTGATGAAGAGCATTTTGCATATCTGGAAGATATTGATGTGGGCTATCGTGCCAGGATCTTTGGATATGAGAACTGGTATGTGCCAGCTGCACTGGTCTATCATGTAGGCAGCGGAACAAGCGGATCCAGATACAATCAGTTTAAGACCAGATATTCTTCAAGAAATAATATTTATCTGATCTACAAAAATATGCCGGTTCTTCAGATTATTTTGAATCTTCCTTTTCTGGTGCCGGGCTTTGGCATGAAGATCCTGTTTTTTTCCCAGAAGGGAATGGGCAGGGAGTATGTGGCAGGAATCAAAAATGGGTTCCAGATCAGTCATAGAAATAAAAAAGTGAAGTTCCACATGAGAAATCTTGGAAGATACGCCAGAATCCAGCTGGAACTGTGGTGGAATATAATTTACAGATTTATGGTATAAAAAGTTTGTGCAGAAGTGATTCGTTAGTATTTCGTAACTATTTTTCACATTAATGTATGAAGAATTTATTGCAATTCTGTTTTATCTATTATAAGATAGAGAAAGTCACAGACCAGATAGTGCTTAAAGCGTGAGATGTGGATGAAACGCGCAGCAGGAACAGGTTTGTGAAGGTTGCTGTGAGTGACAGACCCAGCAACATGTGAAGAAGGGCAGAGGTGGCAGAGATTGATTAAAGATAATCAGAAGAACTTCAGTCGGCTCCATGTCGTTATAGATGCCTGTGTAATTACGTTATCTTATATGTTTGCCTGGGCGCTGAGATTTATCGGACCTTTTGCAGCAAATGCAGTCCGGGCCAGAAGCTTCCAGCAGTATATGTCTGCACTGGTATTTATTCTGCCGGCGTATATTCTGCTGTATCATGCGTTTTCGCTGTATGAACCAATGCGTATGCAGGGAAGACGTCTTGTGCTGTCTAATATTGTGAAAGCCAATTCTCTTGGTATTCTGATCACTACATTTATTTTGTATACCATTGAAGAAGGCGATATTTCCCGTTCCGTACTGTATATGTTTTACGGAATCTGCATTGTGGCAAGCTGGGGAGCAAGAATGTTCATTTTCTACAGCCTGCGCAAAATGCGAAAGAAAGGACTGAACCAGAAACAGGTAGTACTGGTTGGGTACAGCCGGGCAGCAGAAGAGTATATTGACCGCATTCAGCAGAATCCTCAGTGGGGATATGTGGTAAGAGGCATTCTGGATGACAATATTACTGCAGGTACCATGTATAAAGGCGTCAAGGTGATCGGAAGAATTGCCAATCTAAACGTGATCCTGCCGGAGAACAGGCTTGACGAGATTGCGATTACACTGGGATTAAGTGAATATTACCGACTGGAGGAGATTGTAGCGCTTTGTGAGAAATCAGGAGTGCATACAAAATTTATTCCGGATTATAATAAGATTATTCCTACGAAACCATATACAGAGGATATTC
The DNA here is from genome assembly GCF_040924225.1 of Ruminococcus sp. RTP21484sp1_RTP21277st1_D2_RTP21277_210401. Classification (NCBI taxonomy): domain Bacteria; kingdom Bacillati; phylum Bacillota; class Clostridia; order Eubacteriales; family Oscillospiraceae; genus Ruminococcus; species Ruminococcus sp. RTP21484sp1_RTP21277st1_D2_RTP21277_210401. The sequence continues at coordinate 113,159 of NZ_JBCOMJ010000010.1, forward strand.
TGGGACTTCCGGTGATCAATATCCGGTATGTTCCTCTTAGTAATACTTTTAATGCCATGATAAAAAGAATAATGGATATCTGTGGCTCCATTATTGGAATCATTGTGGCGTCGCCGATCATGCTGGTACTATGTGCGCTGATAAAGCTCACTTCTCCTGGACCGCTGATCTACCGTCAGGAACGTGTGGGTCTCCATAATCAGACTTTCTGGATGTATAAATTCCGTTCTATGGAGATTCAGCCGGAGGCAGAGGAGAAGAAAGCCTGGACAGTAAAAAATGATCCCAGGGTTACAGCAATCGGCAGATTTATGCGAAGAACCAGCCTTGATGAACTTCCCCAGCTTTTTAATATTTTAAAGGGAGATATGAGTCTGGTAGGGCCAAGACCTGAGAGACCATTTTTTGTGGAAAAGTTCCGTGAAGAGATTCCGAGATATATGGTGAAGCACCAGGTAAGACCCGGGCTGACCGGATGGGCACAGGTAAACGGATACAGAGGTGACACTTCCATCCGCAAGAGGATTGAGTGTGATCTTTACTATATCGAGAACTGGACTGTAGGGCTTGATATCAAGATAATGTTTATGACGATCTTTAAAGGATTCATTAATAAGAATGCGTATTGAGAAAGGAAAGAAAAATGGCAAGACCTGGTAGAAAAAAGAGGACTGCTTTGTTTATTGTGGAAATTATCTGTCTTTTGCTGTTTATTGGCGGATTGTATGTATATGGACAGATTGATTCCAGATTGAACAAGATTGAGACACCTCAGCTGGATGAGAGCAAGATTGTTACGAATGTGACAGCACCACAGATGTCTGGCTATACAACTTATGCACTTTTCGGAATCGACCAGCGTTCCAAGAATGCTGCGCTTGATGCACAGAACAGTGATACCATTATCATTGCAAGTATTAATAATGATACCAAAGAGGTGAAGCTTGCTTCCGTATATCGTGATACTCTTCTGGATATTGGAAATGATACTTATACCAAGGCAAATGCTGCTTACGCATATGGTGGTCCGGAACAGGCCATTTCCATGCTGAATACCATGCTTGACCTGAAAATTACGGATTACGTAACTGTTAATTTTAATGCAATGGTAGCTGCAATAGATGCACTTGGCGGTCTTGATATTCCTCTTTCCTATGCGGAAATGGTGTTTATGAATGACTATTGTATAGAAACTTCCCAGGAGACCGGCAAAAGCTACACGCCAGTAGAACTGCCGGATCCCAAGCCGGAGAACGAGGAGGAAATCCTTGGAACATACCATCTGAATGGTGTACAGTCAGTTTCTTACTGTCGTATCCGTTACACTGCAAGCATGGATATGGGACGTACTGAGCGTCAGCGCCGTGTGATCGGAATGATGGTTGACAAAGCAAAGGCAGCAGGAATTACCACCATTTTCAATATTATGGACGAGGTATTTCCTATGATTTCCACATCCATCACGAAGACTGAGATTCTGAACCTGATTCCGACGCTGATGGGGTATAACATTGCAGATACTACCGGTTTCCCAGCCAAGTACAAATTTGCGGATGTGAAGAAGGCCAGCATGGTTGTTGCAGACACGCTGGAGGATAATGTAAAGGAACTTCATAAGTTTCTGTATGGTGCTGATGAGAATTACCAGCCGTCACAGAACATCGTGGAGGCGAATGCCCGGATCATTGAGCTTGTAGGCGGTGCAGATACCTTGGTTGACCAGTCTCCGATTGCAAGTAATGAAGCAGGAAATTCTTCTGATATTGTATGGCAGGGTGACGGAAGCGGAAACTATGATTACAACGATTATGGTGGAAGCGATTACGACAATAGCTATGATAACAGCTACGACAACAGCTATGATAACAGCTACGACAATAGCTATGACAGCGGAAACGACTATAGTGGAGACGATAGCGGCGATTATAGCGATGGCAGTTATGACAGTGGAAGTGATTCTGGAAGCAGTTACGATAATGGAGGAGACTACAGCGGCGGAGATTATAGTGGAGACAGCTCCGGCGATGGCGGTTTCGAAGATGGAAGCGGATATTGATCAGTAGATAAATATTCCATGATTGAAAATTTAAAGGGACCATCCGAAAGGAAGTGGTCCCTTTTTCGCGAAAAGGATGTGCGCTCTGCCAGCATTGTTACCATATTGCGAAAGTATATTTATTCGTGCAGAACCTGAAAGAGGAGAGATACTATGGAAACAGTTGACGTAATTATTCCTGCATACCGTCCGGGAAAAGAATTTGAGAAGTTGTTGGATTCTCTTTCCACACAGAATTATCCAGTGGAAAAAATTCTTGTTATGAATACAGAAGAGAAATTCTGGAACACGGCCTGGGAGAAAAAATTTCCAAAAGTGGACGTGGTACATTTAAAAAAGGCGGATTTTGACCACGGTGGAACCAGATGCCGGGGAGCAAGACTGTCTGATTCAGATATTATGGTATTTATGACTCAGGATGCAGTTCCGGCAGACAGAAATCTGATTGGAAATCTGATCCGTCCACTGCAGGAAAATTCCAAAGTTGGAGCTGCCTACGCAAGACAGCTGGCTCGGGAGGACTGTGCTTACCTGGAAAAATACACCAGAAGATTTAATTATCCGGAAACTTCTTCTATAAAATGGGAAAAAGATACTGGCATATATGGAATAAAAACTTATTTTTGCTCCAATGTGTGTGCAGCTTATAAGAAAAGTATTTATGAGGAAATTGGCGGTTTTGTAAAAAAAGCTATTTTTAATGAAGACATGATCTATGCAGGAACTATGGCAAAGCGGGGATATGGAATTGCCTATGCTGCAGATGCCTGTGTGATCCATTCACACAATTATTCATGCAGACAGCAGTTTCACCGGAATTTTGATCTGGGTGTTTCCCAGGCAGATCATCCGGAGATTTTTGAGGGAGTACCATCAGAGGGAGAGGGACTTCGCCTTGTGAAAAAGAGCCTGGCTTATCTTATAAAAACAGGGCATATCTGGCTGGTTCCCAAGCTGGCAGGGCAAAGTGGCTTCAAATATATGGGATATTTTCTTGGAAAAAGATATAAAAAGCTGCCGAAAAAGGTGATTTTGTTTTGTACTATGAACCGTGAATATTGGAAAAACGAGTAACTGTTCAGTGTTTTTACAGTTATGCACTTCGTGAATAGGGACTGTGGCTATGAAAGGTGACACTTTTTTTCGTGTCACCTTTTCTTAATGAATCTATCACATTTTCAACACAATTGCTTGCTAAACTTGTATCATAAATAAAAGAAAATGTTACAGAATGCTGCAGATTCCAACGTGAACAGCAGCACTGTTTATGAACATAGAAGGGAGCAGAAAATGAGTGATGAATGGAATTGGGGACAGGAGCCAGAGAAAACGGATGGCAGCTCCCAACAGCCAGAGAATACAGATGAATCCGGATCGGCTGCATCGGATCAGACAGCGGCCCCCGAAGATGAATTGAATGAAAATGTAACTTATCATTACAGATATACCAGCAGCAGAAATTCAGATGGTGCAGGAAGCACAGACAATGGAAATTATTACGCTTCCAGCAATAATTCAGATACTTCCGGAAATTCATCCAAAGACAGCGGTTTTGAGTCCCAATCTTCGGAACCCAGATATGCGCATTATCAGGTTGATGAACAGGAGAAGAAGCCTGAGGAAAAAAAGAAAGGAAGACATCACAGACTTCATAATGATAAGGCAGCATCTTCCGGTTTGGGAAGGAAAGCAGGAAATACTATTACGCTGGCTGTGATTTTTGGTCTGGTGGCAGGTCTGGTATTTCAGGCAGTGAATATGGTGTCGGATAAATATTTTAAGAAAGAAACTCAGACTGCAGTAGGGTCTGCAGAGACACTTACTTCTTCAGCATCTGCCAGTACCACGGCAGAAGAAAGCACAGATGCAGGCGAAGGCATCAATGCAGAAATCGTAGCAAATGAAAAAGGTCCCGTTGCAGGGGTTGCCCAGGCTGCAATGCCCTCAGTCGTGGCAATCACTTCAGTAAGCATGCAGGAAATTCGCAGCTTTTTCGGCTATGGAATGGAATATCCCAGTACAGGAAGCGGTTCTGGTATTATTGTCGGAGAGAATGATGATGAACTTCTCATTGCTACCAACAATCATGTAGTGGAGGGCGCTACTACACTGAGTGTCTGCTTTATCGGAAGTGATGTGGTAAGTGCAGAACAGGAAACTGAGAATTATATAAATGGAAATGGAGACTTGAATATTGATGGTGCAGTTTCCGCAAAGATAAAAGGAACTGACGAGGATACAGACCTTGCGGTGATTGCAGTTGAAAAAAGTGACATTCCGGAAGAAACCATGAGCCAGATTAAAATTGCCCAGCTTGGCAATTCGGATGATCTTGCTGTTGGTGAGCAGGTGGTTGCCATTGGTAATGCACTTGGTTATGGTCAGACTGTAACATCTGGCTGGGTAAGTGCCCTGGATCGCACTGTTCAGTCCGATTCCAATACTTATGAGGAGCTGATCCAGACAGATGCAGCAATCAATCCTGGCAACAGTGGTGGTGCCCTTTTAAATATGCAGGGAGAATTGATTGGAATTAACTGTGCCAAAATTGCATCAAGCAGTATAGAGGGAACCGGATATGCCATTCCGATTTCCAAGGCACAGCCCATTCTGGAAGAACTTATGAATCGTAAGACAAGGGATAAAGTTTCAGATGAGTCACAGATTGGCTATCTGGGAGTTAAATTCGCCGATCTTTCCAGAGAAGCAATCCAGATGTATAATATGCCATCTGGTGCATTTGTTATGGATGTGTATCCGGGAGAGGCAGCAGATAATGCCGGAATCCAGAAAAGCGATATTATTACCAAGCTGGATGGCCAGAAGGTTTCAAGTAAGGCTGATATCAACGATAAGCTTCAGTATTATTCAGCTGGTGAAGAAATCGAAATTGAGGTGGCACGGTTAAATAACGGAGAGTATGAGGAATCGACAGTAACTGTTACATTGAGTGCAAGACCGGATGGTAATCAGTAATATGCAAGGGGAGCTGATAAGGCTCCCCTTTTCACATTTTATAAAAAGTTAATTTCTAAATCAGAGAAAAGTATGGTACAATAAGAAAACAAAAATGATTTTTACATAAGATAGGAAAGACTGCTGGTCAGCCTGATAACAGCAGCAGGAAAGGAAATAATTATATGACTGAACATTTTGACGATGAAAAAGACGAAATCATCGATGGCGATATAACAGAGAAGAACGATGATCACGAAGATGACAGCGATTATGAGAAATTCTGTTTTCTCTGTCATCGTCCGGAGAGCCAGGCAGGCAAAATGATCGAGCTTCCTAACAATATACATATCTGTAATGATTGTATGCAGAAAAGCTTTGACACCATGACCCAGCAGATGAATAACGGACTGAATCTGAACGATCTTCTTAATATGCCTAATGTGAGTATGATCAATCTGGGCAGTATTCAGGATGCAATTCCCCGTCCGAAGAAAGTAAAGAAGAAAAAAGAAGATGCCAGGCCAGAGATTGATCTTAAGAAGATCCCGGCACCACATAAGATCAAGGCAAGCCTTGACGAATATGTAATTGGTCAGGAGAGAGCCAAGAAAGTAATGTCTGTTGCTGTCTATAATCATTATAAGCGTGTGGCTACAGACACTATGGATGAGATTGAGATAGAGAAGTCCAATATGCTGATGATCGGACCTACCGGATGTGGAAAGACCTACCTGGTAAAAACTCTTGCCAGACTTCTGGACGTGCCGCTGGCTATTGCAGATGCTACTTCTCTTACAGAGGCAGGCTATATTGGTGACGATATTGAGAGTGTGATCTCCAAGCTTCTTGCTGCAGCAGATAATGATGTGGAGAAAGCAGAGCATGGGATTGTCTTTATTGATGAGATTGACAAGCTGGCCAAGAAAAAGAACACCAATCAGCGTGATGTAAGCGGTGAAGCGGTTCAGCAGGGACTTTTGAAGCTTCTGGAGGGAAGCGAGGTAGAGGTGCCGGTCGGAGCCAACAGCAAAAATGCCATGGTTCCTATGGTAACGGTAAATACCAGAAATATTCTGTTTATCTGTGGAGGGGCATTCCCGGATCTGGAGAATATTATCAAGGAGAGACTGAATAAGCAGGCATCTATCGGCTTTTACGCAGACCTGAAGGACAAATATGACAATGATCCACATATTCTGGAGAAGGTAACAGTAGATGATATCCGTGCATTTGGCATGATTCCGGAATTTATAGGACGTCTGCCGATTATATATACACTGGACGGACTGAATGAGGATATGTTAGTGCAGATCCTGAAGGAACCGAAGAATGCAATTTTGAAACAGTATCAGAAGCTCCTTGCCCTGGATGAGGTGAAGCTGGATTATGAGGAGGATGCGCTTCACGCGATTGCGGCCAAGGCACTGGAGAAGCATACTGGAGCCAGAGGTCTTCGCGCCATTCTGGAGGAATATATGCTGGATATCATGTATGAGATTCCGAAAGATGACAGTATTGGACAGGTGATCATTACCAGAGAATATATTGAAGGTACAGGCGGTCCGAGAATCCTGCTTCGCGGACAGGAAATTCCCCTGATCGGGATGGCTCAGTAGACAGGGAAACAGGTGTTTCATCACTTTGCAACTGTTCAGGAGACAGCTTTTAGCCGTAAAAGTACTAAATAGTTACAACACTTTTTATATGTAAAGGAGATGGTATTATGGCACGCGATTTTTTTGACGAGTTAAGTGACACAATTACAAGGACAACCAAGGATCTTGGAAAAAAAGCCGGTCAGCTTTATGAGGCGCAGAAGATCAGAAGCAAGATTTCCAGTGAAGAGCAGATGGTACAGAAACTGAAAGCAGACATTGGAAATGTGATCTTTGAAAAGTACAAAGAAGGTGCAGAAGTAGAAGAAGCTCTTAAAGGGTTCTGCGAAGAGATTGAGCAGCATCTGGATATTATTGACGGATATAAGGATGCAGCAGCGGAGATGAAGGGACGGAAAATCTGTCCGGCATGTGGAAAAGCTGTAGACAGAAGTGTCTCCTTTTGTCCATACTGTGGCTCTGTATGCCCGACTCCGGAACCAGAGAAAGCTGAGGGCGATGTGGTGGACACTGAGACTGCAGAACCTGTAGAAGAGACAGAAGAGAAGCAGGCAGAGAATGAGGCAGGTGCAGAGGAAGAAAAGGCCTCAACAGAAGCTGAGAAAAGTGGTCAGGATTTTCCTGGTAAATAAGGAGGCTGCATGTATGCTTTCGCTAACAATTGCCGGCGGAATCTTTCTGCTGGATTATAAGATAAAAGAACATATTGACAGTACCCGCCTTCAGGGAAGCAAAGAAGAAGTGCTGGGAGGCAGACTGCTCCTTCGGAACTGTCACAATAAAGATAAGATTCTTGGTAAGGTAAAAATCGGCAGGGAGAATTGTCAGGAGCTTGCAGCAGCCGGTATGGGCTGTGTGGCAGGAGAATACTGGCACCAGCTTCTCCACGGCGGAAATAAGCTTAGCAGAGCCGGTCTTGCCATGATCCTGGGTGGTGGAATGTCCAACTACACAGACCGTCGAAATAAAGGATATGTTACAGATTATGTGAGCCTGAATGTGAAGAACAAAGAAATTCGTAAGATCGTATTTAATCTGTCTGACGTATGTATTGCTGCAGGTACCATTCTGTGGGCAGCAGGAAATTTATTTTCATATAGGAAAAAATAATCTGAGACAGAAAACAAAAGACACCTGGCACAGTGCGCTAGGTGTCTTTTGTTTTTCTGGAGAGCAGTGAGGGAGGATAAGGCTGCTTTGTATCTGTGCGTTCCAGCAGATAATCTACACTTACATTATAGAAGTCTGCAATTTTGCATAAGACATCAGGAGGAATGATTCTTTCCCCTCGTTCATAACGTGAGTAGGTACGCTGGATCACATTGAGATAGTGAGCCATGTATTTCTGTGTCAGATCATGATCTTCCCGCAGCTCTCTGATTCTTTTGTACGTCATATTTCATTTCTCTGGTGTAAAAGTATAAATAGTATCAGCCGTCAGCCACAGGTGGATAACGGTTGATTTCATTATAAATTGCGGTTCCCCTGGAATAGGTAAAAAGACCAAAATGGACTAAGAACAAATCTCTGTCGGAATCCTAAAGGATACAAAAATATATTTTTTAAATTTTTCAAATTTTTTTGAAAATTAGTGTTGACATTTGACTGAATGTGTTGTATTATAATCAAGCAGTCGCGAGAGAGCGATTGAAACATAAGAAATGCAGGAGTGGCGGAATTGGCAGACGCGCAGGCTTCAGGTGCCTGTGGTCGCAAGATCGTGTGGGTTCAAGTCCCATCTCCTGCATTATTTTTTTTCTTTTGTTACGAATGCCAGAGTTGCGTATAAGGTTGGCTGTGAGGCACAGGATGTCTCTTTTATTCAGACTCGGATCCAGTAGCTTTTTTCTGTTGTGCAATTTTTTTTAGCACAACAGAATTTTTTTTTGCTCATATTTTGTTGAAAAAAGCATTTTGCTATGATACAATCTTGAAGATTTAGGATAAAATAAGAAAGAAAATGACATAAGAAAGGGAGATTGTATGAAAGCATTTCTGATATTAGAAGATGGCCATGTATTTACAGGAACCAGCATTGGTTCTGCAAGGGAAGTCATCAGTGAGATTGTTTTTAATACTTCCATGACCGGTTATCTGGAAGTAATGACAGACCCGTCTTACGCAGGACAGGCGGTATGCATGACCTATCCATTAATAGGAAATTATGGAATCTGTTATGATGACCAGGAATCCACCAGACCGTGGATCGACGCATTTATCGTACGTGAATTATCCCGTGTTCCAAGCAATTTCAGAAGCGTTGACACCATTCAGCATTTCTTGACCAAGCATGATATTCCTGGAATCGCAGGAATCGACACCAGAGCTCTTACCAAGATCCTCCGTGAGAAAGGTACCATGAACGGTATGATCACAGTGGATGAAAATTATGACTTAAACGCAATTCTCCCCAAGTTAAAAGCATATACAACTGGTAAAGTAGTGGAAAAAGTAACCTGCCGTGAGAAAGAAATCCTTCCTGGAAATGGTCCGAAGGTTGCACTTATGGATTTTGGTGCAAAGCGCAACATTGCCTGTTCCCTGAATAAGCGCGGATGTCAGGTAACTATTTACCCGGCTCTTACACCGGCAGAGGAGATCCTTGGAGATCATCCAGACGGAATCATGCTCAGCAATGGCCCTGGAGACCCGAAAGAATGCACTTCTATTATTAAAGAAGTAAAGAAACTTTACGATTCCGATGTTCCGATTTTTGCAATCTGTCTTGGACATCAGCTGATGGCACTTGCAACAGGCGGAGATACCTATAAGATGAAATATGGTCACCGCGGTGGAAACCATCCGGTAAAAGACCTTACAACAGGCAGAGTTTACATCTCTTCCCAGAATCATGGCTACGTAGTAGATGCCAAGGACCTTGAGGAGAAAAACATTGCTCATCCTGCATTTGTGAACGTAAATGACGGAACAAACGAAGGAATGGCATACGTTGGAAAGAATATTTTCACTGTACAGTTCCATCCGGAGGCATGCCCGGGACCGCAGGATTCCAGTTACCTGTTTGACAGATTTATGGATATGATGGGAGGAAATAAATAATGCCAAGAAATAAAGACATTAAAAAAGTACTTGTTATTGGTTCCGGTCCGATCATCATCGGCCAGGCAGCAGAGTTTGACTATGCAGGAACACAGGCCTGCCGTTCCCTGAAAGAAGAAGGTCTGGAGGTTGTTCTTCTGAACTCCAATCCGGCTACAATCATGACAGATAAAGATATTGCAGACCGTGTTTACATTGAGCCTCTTACCGTAGAAGTGGTAGAGCAGCTGATCCTGAAAGAGAAGCCAGACAGCGTTCTTCCTACCCTGGGCGGTCAGGCAGGTCTGAACCTTGCCATGGAGCTGGATGAGAAAGGCTTCCTGAAAGAACATAATGTAAGACTGATCGGTACTACAGCCCAGACCATTAAGAAAGCTGAGGATCGTCAGGAATTCAAAGATACCATGGAGAAAATCGGCGAGCCGGTTGCAGCCTCCAAGGTTGTTACCACAGTGGAGGATGGTCTTGCATTTACCAATACCATTGGCTATCCGGTTGTTCTTCGTCCTGCTTACACACTTGGCGGAAGCGGCGGCGGAATTGCACACAATGAATACGAGCTTCGTGAGATCCTGGAGAATGGTCTTCGTCTTTCCCGTGTTGGAGAGGTTCTGGTAGAGCGCTGTATCGCAGGCTGGAAAGAAATCGAGTATGAGGTAATGCGTGACAGTGCAGGAAACTGCATCACTGTCTGCAATATGGAGAACATTGACCCGGTTGGTGTCCACACAGGAGACTCCATCGTAGTTGCTCCGTCCCAGACTCTTGGAGACAAAGAGTACCAGATGCTCCGTACCTCTGCTCTGAACATTATCACAGAGCTTGGAATTACAGGCGGATGTAACGTTCAGTACGCACTGAAACCAGACAGCTTCGAATACTGTGTTATCGAGGTTAACCCTCGTGTAAGCCGTTCCTCTGCACTTGCAAGTAAGGCAACTGGTTACCCGATCGCGAAGGTTGCAGCGAAGATCGCACTTGGATATACACTGGATGAGATCCCGAATGCCATCACTGGAAAAACATACGCAAGTTTCGAGCCGATGCTTGACTACTGTGTTGTTAAGATCCCGAGACTTCCATTTGATAAATTTATCACAGCTAAGAGAACCCTTACCACTCAGATGAAAGCTACCGGTGAGGTTATGAGTATCTGCCATAACTTTGAGGGTGCTCTTATGAAAGCAATCCGTTCCTTGGAGCAGCATGTTGACAGTCTGATGTCTTACGATTTTACACAGCTTACAGATGAGGAACTGCTGGATGAGCTGGCAATCGTGGACGACCGCAGAATCTGGAAGATTGCAGAAGCAATCCGCCGTGGTATGCCGCAGTCCATGCTTCATGACATTACCCAGATCGACATCTGGTTCATTGACAAGCTGGCAATCCTTGTTGGAATGGAAAATGCCCTGAAAACCAGAAAACTTACCAAAGAGCTTCTTCTGGAAGCAAAACGCATGGAATTCCCGGACTACATTATCGCCCGTCTTACAGGCAAAACAGAAGAGGAAATCAAAGCTTTCCGTGCAGAGACTGGTATCAAAGCCGCTTACAAGATGGTTGATACCTGTGCCGCAGAGTTTGCTGCTGCCACTCCGTATTACTATTCTGTATATGGCGATGAAGGAACAGAGAATGAAGCAATTGCCACACCGGATAAGAAAAAGATCCTGGTACTTGGCTCCGGCCCGATCCGTATTGGACAGGGTATTGAGTTTGACTTCTGCTCTGTACACTGTACCTGGGCTTTTGCAAAAGAAGGATATGAAACTATCATTATCAACAACAACCCAGAGACAGTTAGTACAGACTTTGATATTGCAGATAAACTGTATTTCGAGCCTCTTACACCGGAAGATGTTGAGAATATTGTAAATATTGAGAAACCGGACGGAGCTGTTGTACAGTTCGGTGGACAGACCGCCATCAAGCTGACAGAAGCTCTTACAAAGATGGGTGTAAAGATCCTTGGAACCTCTGCTGAGAATGTAGACGCTGCTGAGGACCGTGAGCTGTTCGATGAAATCCTGGAGAAATGTCAGATTCCGAGACCGAAGGGACACACTGTATTTACCGCAGAAGAGGCGAAGAAAGCAGCAAATGAGCTGGGCTATCCGGTTCTGGTTCGTCCTTCCTACGTACTTGGCGGACAGGGCATGAGAATTGCTGTAAGCGATGAGGATGTGGAAGAGTACATTGGTGTGATCAACCAGATTGCACAGGAGCATCCGATTCTTGTTGACAAGTACCTGATGGGAAAAGAAATCGAGGTTGATGCCGTTTGCGATGGCGAGGACATTCTGATTCCTGGTATTATGGAGCACATTGAGCGTGCCGGAATCCACTCTGGTGACAGTATTTCCGTATATCCGGCAAGAACCATCAGCGAGAAAGCCAAAGAGACTATTGCAGAGTACACCAGACGTCTTGCAAGAGCACTTCATGTAGTGGGTATGATCAATATCCAGTTCATCGTTCTTGGGGATGATGTATATGTAATCGAGGTTAATCCACGTTCCAGCCGTACCGTACCTTACATCAGCAAAGTTACCGGAATCCCGATTGTACCGCTGGCAACCAAGGTAATCCTTGGATACAAACTGAAAGATATGGGCTATGAGCCTGGTCTTCAGCCAGAGGCAAAACACATTGCCATCAAGATGCCGGTATTCTCCTTCGAGAAGATCCGCGGCGCTGATATCAGCCTTGGACCGGAGATGAAATCTACCGGTGAGTGCCTTGGTATTGCAGAGACCTTCAATGAGGCTCTTTACAAAGCATTCCTTGGAGCTGGAATTCGTCTGCCGAAGTATAAGAACATGATCATGACTGTAAGACCGGAAGAGCAGGAGGACGCTGTACCGATCGCTAAGAGATTTGAGGCACTTGGATACCGCATCTATGCCACAAGAGGAACTGCCAATACTCTGAAAGAGCATGGTGTTAAGGTGATCCGTACCAACAAGCTGGAGCAGCCGGCACCGAACCTTATGGACTTGATCCTTGGTCATAAGATTGATGTGGTTATTGATATCCCATCCCAGGGTGTTGAGCATCAGAAGGATGGTTTCGTGATCAGACGTAATGCAATCGAGACAGGGGTAAATGTTCTCACCAGCCTTGATACTGCAGAAGCGCTTGTGACCAGTCTTGAAAATACAGATGCCAATTGCTTAAGCCTGATTGATATTGCAACTATTGCAAGACGCTAAAGGAAGAGTGTGCAGTCTGGGATTTTTGCGTTACTGTTTACTGGTAACATTCCGCGAGGTGTTTTTTGTGAACAAAGTTCACAGAAAACCCGAGAGTTGCGGCGCGAAATCATGCAAAGCATGATTTCTGTGCATCGCGAAGCGTGTTACTGTGAACGGAGTGAACAGTAACATTTTTGCAGTAAAAATTGTAGAAAAAAACAAAATACAAGTTTACGAAAAATACTTTCTGTAATATACTAAAGAGGACGGAGAAGTTTAAGTCTCCGTCCTCATTTTGTTAAAGTGGGTGCACATGGAGAGTGCATTCATAAGAAAGGGGTAGAAATGGATATTATCGAACTTTTAAAGGTAATTTTCCTTGGCATTGTGGAGGGAATTACAGAATGGCTTCCCATCAGCAGTACCGGTCATATGATCCTGGTAGATGAATTTCTTCATCTGGATGTTTCCAAAGAATTTATGGATGTATTTCTGGTAGTGATCCAGCTTGGAGCCATCCTTGCAGTTGTTGTTTTGTATTGGAATAAGCTGTGGCCTTTTTACATAAAGAAGCTTCCAAGAAGAACCCAGATGGCTATTGCGAAGAAGCCCAAATGGGCACAGGTGATCCTGAATTTTGTGGAGCGCTTCTGCGATAAAGAGAAATGGGTGCTGTGGTTTAAGATTGTGGTAGCATGTCTGCCGACCATTGTGATCGCACTTCCGTTTGATGATTTCATTGAAGAACATTTTAATAACTATGTGGTTGTTGCTATTGCGCTGATTGTTTACGGTGTTTTGTTTATTGTTGTGGAAAACTATAACAAAGGCAGAGAGCCGCAGTGCACAAGTCTGGAAGATTTGTCCTTTAAGACTGCTTTCCTGATCGGCTGTTTCCAGGTACTCTCTGTCATTCCTGGTACATCCAGATCTGGTTCTACCATCATCGGAGGAATCCTGGTGGGAACTTCCCGTACAGTTGCAGCTGAATTTACCTTCTTCCTTGGAATCCCGGTTATGTTCGGAGCCAGTCTTCTGAAGATTCTGAAATTTGGCTTTAGTTTTACTGGTACAGAGGTACTGATCCTGGTAGTCGGTATGGTGGTTGCATTTGTGGTTTCCATCCTTGCAATCAAGTTCCTGATGGGATATATCAAGAAGCATGATTTCAAAGCTTTTGGATGGTACCGAATCGTACTTGGTGCGTTGGTGCTGGTTTATTTTGTGGGTAAGACTTTACTGGCATAAATTACAAATAAGAAATTTCGGCGTCAGCCTGCAGGGGAAAATTTGCAGGTTGGCGTTTTTTGCTATTTAATGTGTTGGTCGTTATTCCGGACGCGATTTCACAATGTATATTCACCGCCGCGCGTCGCAACGTTCC